>JBEKRY010000214.1:0-9041 GCA_049517555.1 Candidatus Sulfotelmatobacter sp.
GCCGTCCGTCTCCCGTACTGCGCGCCCGGCTGGATCACGCCTTCGACCTTTACGAGCGACACCTCGCGCCGGTCGTCATTACCACTGGCGGCGCGGCCGCCGACCCAACTTTCAGCGAAGGTGGAGTCGGCGAGGAGCACTTGCGCAAGCGTGGCATCCCGGAGAATGCGCTGATCGCTGAGACCCAGGGCCGCGACACGGCTGAATCGGCGCAGCGTGTCGCTGTGATCATGCGCGCCAACGGCCTGCACAGTTGCATTGCCGTTAGTGATGCCTACCATGTCTTCCGCATTCGTAAGCTGCTGGAGCACGAAGGGGTTGGCCCCGTGTACGTCGCGCCGCGCCCGGACTCGCGCCCCCATAGCGTGTGGCAGCGCACGGTCGCGGTGACGCGGGAATCGGCCAGCTATTTATTGTGGCGCGTGGGAATCACGTAGAAGCGGAAGGGGTTTGTCATCCCGAGCGAAGCGAGGGACCTGGGTTTCTGGTTGCGCCGGCACAAACCCAGATCGCGTTGCTCGGAACGACAACGCAATAGCAACCTGCCTACCAACCTTCGCGTTTTCTCAGTTCCGTCACGTGCGCCACGTGATGGCGTCCATGCCAGGCGTAGAGCGCCAGGGTTTTCTCCAGCGTCATCGCGCCCAGGGCAGGATGGCGGAACGTGCGCTGCCAGTCTTCCGGTCCGAGTGATCGCAGCAGCCGCATCCAGCGGTCGTGCAGGGCATCGAGCATCGTCAGTGAGACTTCGGTCGGAGTCGCCTTCGTATCGGCCAGTTCGGCCCAGCGATCTTCGGCATAGGGCTTGATGGTCGGTTCATCTTCGGTGAGAGCCAGCTTGAACCGCACATAAGAATTCAGATGGCTGTCCGGCACGTGGTGCACAACCTGACGGACGGTCCACCCGCCGGGACGATACGGCGTGTCGAGCTGAGCCTCGGAAAGCCCTTTCACCGCAGCACGCAGATTCGCTGGCGTGCTGGCGATGTCGTCGAGGGCTTTCTGCTTTTGCTGTTCGGTTAGCGGTGCGTCGAAGTGAAACTTGCCGATGGGGTAACGCGGGTCGGTCATTGGATCCTCTTCGCCAGGAGCGTGGCGAACGCTCGCGCGGAGACGATTGACGTGCCTTTATGGTGCTCTAGTGCTGGCATCCCGATCCTGTCTCCGGTCACGAGATAATCCGCCCCTCCCGCTTCGGATAAGGCTAGCAGAAAATCATCCGTGGGATCGGGCGAGCGGCGGACGCGCGGCAAGTTGACCACATTTTCAGCAAGCTTCTTCATCTCGTTCACCAGCGCGCCGGCCTTGTAGGGCTTGATGCGCTCGGCGATGGCGGGCTTACGCAGGGCGACGCGCAGTTCGTCGAGTTGTTCAGCGCAGGTCAAAAGGGTGAAGTGTCCCTCCTGCCAGGCGCGATAAATGGCGGCTGGATTTCCGGTTTGGATCATAAGCGCGGAAACCAAAATGTTGGTGTCGAACACTATACGCACGGAAACTCCTTCAGGCGCAAGAATGCGCTTTCAGGATTGCCTCAAACACTATTTGGTTTGACTCTCTTACTTCTAGAGTCGGGCCACTTCTCAGGCTTGTCGGCTTTTCGCTTGGCGTAGCGTTCGGCGCGGACTTCGCTCACGGTTTCGTCAATGATGCGCTGCAATTCGTCCGGGTCCGTATCTGCGTTGCGCTCACGGATTTCCTGCACGGTGCAATGAAACACGCGCCAGCGGACGGCTTCCTCAATGAATTTAGAGAGGTCGCCCTTCTTGGCGCCGCGCGCTCCAAGAAAGGTGCGCAAAGTGAGGTCAGCCTCTTTGGAAACCTTGATGTTCCAGCGAACCGCTTCTTCCATGGTCGTGCATCCTGCTGTTGGGGTTTAGCATCTAAATCCCGGAGGCCGGCTGCGAGCCGAGCTTCGAGGACTGCTTTCGAGGGACATCCATGCCATCGTCAACCTGGTCAGGTCACTTAACTTTCGGACTCATCTCCATGCCCGTGCGTTTGTTTTCCGGGGCGCGCAGCAACGGTATTTCCTTCAACATGCTGCATCGCACCGACAAGTCGCGGCTTAAGCAGCAATATGTCTGCCTGGCGGATGGCCAGGTGGTCGAGCGTGCCGACATTGTGAAGGGCTACGAGTATCGCAAGGACGAATACATCGTCATCGAGCCCGACGAGATTAAGAAGATCGAGCCGCAGACTGCCAAGACCATGGAGATTCTCGAATTCGTGAAGGCCAGCGACGTCGATCCGGTATATTTCGAATCGTCGTACTACATGATGCCGGAAGAAGCCGGTCGGCGACCTTACGCGCTACTTACCAAAGCGCTGCAGGAGAGCGAATACGTCGCTATCGCCAAGATCACCATGCACAACCGCGAATACACCGTGTTCCTGCGCCCGCACGAAGGCGGGATGATGCTGCACACGATGTATTACGCGGACGAAGTGAAGAAAGTGGAAGGGTTCGGCGCGCCCGACGTCGAGTTGAAGGAAGCCGAAGTGAAGGTCGCGCACCAGTTGATTGAAGCTCTGGCCGACGAGTGGGATCCCGAGAAGTACAAAGACACTTTCCAGGAAAATCTGAAGCAGCTGATCGAGGCCAAACTCGAGGGCGGCGAGGTGGCGGCGGTTGAGAAGCCGAAGAAACTTGCGCCGGTTGTGGATCTGATGGCGGCGTTGAAGCAGAGCCTGGCTCAGATGGAAGGCCGGAAGAAACCCGCCGCGACCATCAAGTCGGATGAGCCGGTTGCTGCGGCGAAATCCAGGCGACGGTAAGCGCCGGCGCCAGCATCCGGCTTTCGGCTTCTGCAACCCTGGAACCACCGAGGTTGAGGTACGCGATCCCGCCGAATTGCCGCGTGAGGCATCCCGCCTCGCGTGTGCCGCATCCCTTGCTGAATGCTGAAGCCGACGGCCGGAAGCCGTACTCCGGGCGGCGCTCGCTAGCGCGGATGGCGCACAATCGTTACAATAATCGCTTCTGCCTTAATCATGCGAAATTATTCGAAGCAGAATTTCTCCTTCGGGGTGCCGATGAGTTTGCGACGTGTGGGCTGGGTGGCAGCGGTGGCGCTGGCAACCTTGCTCGAGATTTCCTGTGGCCAGGTTTATCGCCCGGTCGTTACTCCGATTAACATCACTCCGCCCGCTCCTTCGAACTTTCATGCCGTCTTCGGCATTGCCGTCAATGCCGGGTTCAACCCGGGTACGGCGTTCCAGATCGACGTATCGGGCGACAGCGATATCGGCCAAGCCAATATGGGGATTAATCCCACGCACGCCGCCATGTTGCCCAATAATTCGCGGGTTTTCGTAGCCAGCGCGGGCGGCAATCTGTGCCCGGCGGGAAGCGACCTCATCACTGCGTTTTTTCCCGCCAGTGACAGCCAGCTCGCGACCGGCATCGGCACCACGACCACCTTCACGCTGCCCAACACCGGTGCCTCTCAGTCTTCGGGCATTACTGCCATCAACGAAGCAGCCAACAGCAATGTGGTAACAGTCTCACTCGGTGCTCCTCTTAGTAATGCCGTCGTGGGAGCGCAGATCGTGATTTCCGGAGTGACCATCCCGGGTACACCGCCAGAACCCAGCCCGCTCAACGGGTGCTATCCGATTACATCCGTCAGCGGGACAACCATCCAGTACGTTGGTCCCGTGCCAGGTCCGGCGTCACTTTCCGGAGGCACTGCAACCGTTCCAACCTTTTGTCCGTACATCCCCGTTTTCCTGGCGAGCACGGAGAATAACGCGATGTTTGCAGCTAACTACGGAGTCGAGGGCGATCCCAATTGCAATTTCAGCAGCACCGACTCAGTCGCGTACCTCAATGCGGTAAACAATACGGTCGGTAACATTGCTTACCTGCCGGCGGCATCGCACCCGGTTGCGATGGTCGAGACGCCCAACGCACTGAATCTGTATGTGCTGAACCAGGGCAGCAATTCAGTGACTGATCTTTCGCCGATCGACTTGTCGACCCTGGGCACGATCCCGGTTGGCGTAACCCCGGCGTGGGCGGTGGCGCGGCCGGACAACCAACGCGTCTATGTGGTCACTCAGGGCGATGGGCAGCTCTATACGATTAACACGGCCACCAACGCGGTGATGCCGGGCTCTCCGCAGGCCGTGGGAGGCCGTGGCGCTAATTTTGTGCTCTACGACAAGACTTTGAACCGGTTGTATGTGACCAATCCCACGGCGGGGACAGTTTATTTATTCGACGCGACCACTGATCCGCCATCGCCTATTGGCAGCCCGACCGGAGCGATCAGCATTCCCGTTCCCCCGGTCTGCACTCCCGCGACGATCTGCTCCCCGGTCATGCCCGTATCGGTGGCGGCATTGCCCGATGGCAGCCGGTTCTACGTCGCCAGCTATGCCACGGCGACAGGGTCGTCGTGTCCGGACCCGAACGTCGCCACGGGTGTGGCCATGGGATGCGTGATTCCACAGGTGACTGTCTTTGATTCCGGCACGCTCGCGCTCAAGACCACGATATTTCCGCTGATGCCGTCAGTGGCGAATGCGGTGAATCAAATGCAGCCGTTTGCGCTGGCGTCGGTGCCGTTCTGCGCGCCTGTGATTCCTTACACGCCGGCCTCGTCCCGCTTCCGCATGTCCGCAGCCGCTTCCGCCGACGGCAGCCGCGTCTACGCCAGCATGTGCGATGGTGGCTCGGTGGCAATCGTGAACACGACTACCAGCACGATCACCACGGGTGTGAATGTGTCCGACACCCTGGTGACGGATCTACTGGCTCCATTCAGCGCGGGAGAGCCGCAAGCGAACGGGGAGCCGCTGCCGCAGGCTCCGGTATTTCTGCTGACGGGACAGTAGCGGAAGAGTAAATCGATAGGGGCTCAGTTTGAACTTTCAAGCGTGGCGTCATCCCGAGCGGAGCCGTCTTTCAGGCGGAGAGAGGGATCTCCCCGACAATCGTGCCTCGGGAGATCCCTCCCGCTGCTGAAGTACGCCGCGCTTCGGGATGACGCAAGGACAAAGATTCAATCAGCAATTCGCTAGACCTTGGCGGGAACTTCTTCTCTTGCTGCTGCTGACACCGCTTCTGGCACCACTTCTCTCGCGGCGTAGTGCGAATCGACGTACTCGTCGAGAATTCCGATGAATTCGGCGACGATGCGGTCGCCCTTCAGCGTGGTGAACAGGCGTCCGTCGACGTAGACTGGGGCCTTGGGCTCCTCGAAGGTGCCGGGAAGCGAGATGCCGATGTTGGCGTGCTTGGATTCGCCGGGGCCGTTGACTACGCAGCCCATCACGGCCAGCTTCATTTCTTCGACGCCGATGTAGCGGCCTTTCCAGGACGGCATCTGCTCGCGGAGGTAGGTCTGAATCTGCTCGGCCATTTCCTGGAAGAACGTGCTGGTGGTGCGTCCGCAGCCTGGGCACGCCGTAACTTGCGGGGTGAAGCTGCGAATGCCCAGCGATTGCAGAAGCTGCTGGGCCACGCGGACTTCTTCGGTGCGGTCGCCGTTCGGCGCGGGCGTCAAGGAAACACGAATCGTGTCGCCAATGCCTTCCTGCAGAACCACACCCATGGCCGCGCTGGATGCCACCACGCCCTTCGCGCCCATGCCGGCTTCGGTGAGGCCGAGGTGCAGAGGATAACTGCAGCGCGCCGCCAGCGCTCGGTAAACGTCGATTAAATCCTGCACGCCACTGACTTTCGCGCTGAGAATAATCTGGTCGGGGCGCAGGCCGAATTTCTCGGCCAGCTCGGCGGAATTCAAGGCGCTCACCACCATGGCTTCCATGGTCACTTCACGCGCGTCTTTAGGTTCGGCGAGCAGGGAATTCTCGTCCATCATCTTCGTGAGCAGGGCGGAATCGAGCGATCCCCAGTTCACGCCGATGCGCACCGGCTTCTGGTACTTCACCGCGACTTCAATCATGGTGCGGAAATTCGAGTCGCCGGTCTTTCCAATGCTGGCGTTGCCGGGATTGATGCGGTACTTGGCGAGATCGCGCGCGCATTCGGGATACTTGGTCAGCAGAACGTGGCCGTTATAGTGGAAATCGCCGATGATCGGCACGCGGATGCCCTGCTTGTCGAGCTGCTCGACGATGTGGGGCACGGCCGCGGCTGCGTCGTCATTATTGACAGTCACGCGCACCAGCTCCGATCCGGCGCGCGCCAAGGCGGCGCACTGCTGAACGGTCGAAGCGATGTCGGCGGTGTCGGTGTTGGTCATGGACTGCACCACAATCGGTGCATCGGAGCCGACGCGCACGCCGCCAACCACGGCAGTCACGGTCTTTCTGCGTTGAATATTGGCCATAAGGGAAGCTCTATTTTATCACGCGGGGTCGCGGCGATTCACTCGGCTGGACAATTTGCCGAAGAACTTTCTCTGACTTTCGTCTTGAAGGGCGCTGCTTCAAGCGGCGCCGTATGTCGCCGACTTAATCTTCCGAATTGAGTTTGGCCATCAGCTCCGCGACGCTGTCGAACGCCGGAAGTTCGCCCTGCCGCGCTTCTTGGATCGCCGCAGCAGTGGCGGCATTCGGAATCTCCGTTTCATGGGGGTAAGTGTCGATCATTGCTAACCTAGGCCTGCCTAGCCACCCGCCCCAGTAATCTTCATCAAATCGTTCACGATGACCATTACCGCGAACAGGACCAGGAAGACGAACGCGGCCTGGTAGACGCGCTCCTTGATGTTCATGCTGATATCGCGGCGCATGAGGCCTTCGATCAGCAGGAACAGGATGACTCCGCCGTCGAGGATGGGAATCGGCAGCAGGTTGAAGATGCCGAGATTCAGGCTGATGGCTGCGGTGAGGCCCATCAGCGGGGTCCAGCCTTTGCTGCGTGCCGCTTCGCCGGCTGCCTGGCCGATGCGGATGGGGCCTTCAATCGATTTCAGCGGCATTTTGTGCTGCACCATCTTCTTAACGAGTCTAAGAATGAGCAACGCGTTGTTTCGGTTCTCTTCCAGCGACTTGTCCAGAGCGGGCCCAAAAGGCAGCGCCTTGACTTTCATCTGCGTGGCCCCGACGCCGATGCGGTAGCGCTTGTCCGACAGCACTGGCTGCAGGGTAAATGTTTTCTGCTCGCCATTCCGCAGTACGGTTAGGGTGATGGGCTTGTCCTTGGTGATTTCCAGGCTCTCGACCATCGCACCGAGAGCGGGCACTGGTTTGCCGTCGAGCGTGAGGATCGTGTCCCCTTCTTTGAGGCCAGCCTTCTCTGCCGGCATTTTCTCTTGCAGATCGGTGATGGTGACCGACTGCTCTTTGTGGGTCAAACCCGCGTAGCCGATCTGGTCGACTCCCATGGGCTCGGGCACTACGGTCTTTTCAATGGTTTGCCCGTTCCGTTGCACGTCGACGATGAGGGGCTGCCCGGGACTCATTGCCTGTTCTTGATCAATCTGCTCCCAGGTGGGATTCTCGACGTCCCCAATGCGCGTGATGTGGTCGCCGGGCTGGAACCCGGCTTTGGCCGCAGGCGTGTCATTGGTGACCCATCCGATGACCGGCGCGTCGTCGTAGTAAGCCGGATACTCGTAATGCATCATGTAGATCGAAGTGAGCAAAACGATGGCCAGCAGAATGTTCATGGTCGGCCCGGCAATCGCGATGAGGAAGCGGTGCCAGCGCGAATGATTCATGAACTCGCGGGGATCGTCGGAGCGCGCGTCCATGGGATTCTCGCCGCTCATCTTCACATAGCCGCCGAGCGGGATCGCGTTGATGCGATAGTCGGTGTCGCCGTGACGGAAGCCCACCAGCCGCTTGCCGAAGCCGATGGCGAACTGCTCCACCCGCACTCCCAGCCACTTGGCCACGGCGTAGTGGCCGAACTCGTGGATCAGGATCATGAAGCCCAGAACCGGGATGATGTACAGATAGTAGAGACTTGAGAAGTCAAACATAATAGGGGTACGTATACTCCAGCTGGTTAGATTCCGAAATCACACGAAAGATGTCGCCCGGGGCCCTTCTATTTTCTTAGCTTCCTTCTTCTAGACTGCTTGCTGAACTGCCGCCACCCGCTGTTGAGCATATCGGCGGGCTTCGGCATCGGCTTCAAGCACTTTTGCAATCGAGTCGAGTGCAACGGAATCCGTTTCGCACAGAACGTCTTCGATCACCCTGGGAATGTCGTTAAAGCCAATGCTGCCTTCCAGAAACGCCGCTACGGCCACTTCGTCCGTGGCGTTCAACGCCACGGTTTTCGCGCCGCCAGCCTCCGCTGCCTCGTAAGCCAGACGCAGACAAGGGAATTTTTTCAGGTCCGGAGGGCAGAAGTCCAGATGACGCAAGTCACTGACCGCAAAGCGCATATCCGATTGAATTCGCTCCGGATATGTTAGAGCGTAAAGAATCGGCAAGCGCATGTCGGTCACCGAAAATTGAGCAAGGATGCTGCCATCGACAAACTCGACCATGGAGTGAATGGTCGATTGGGGGTGGACAATCACTTCCACCTTTTCGGGCGGCACGTGAAATAGTCGGCATGCCTCAATCACTTCAAACCCTTTGTTCATAAGCGTGGCTGAATCGATGGTGATCCGGCGTCCCATCTTCCAGGTGGGATGGTTCAGCGCCTGTTCGACCGTAATCGATGCGAAGTCCTCCTGCGGCGTGTTGAGGAACGGTCCACCCGAAGCTGTCAGCCAGATGCGGTCGACTTCGTCCATACGCCCGCCGCGCAGGCATTGGTGGACGGCGTTGTGCTCGCTGTCGATCGGCAGCAGCGGCTTGCCTTGCCGGCGGGCTTCGGCGGTGATCAGCTCTCCCGCCGCGACCAGACATTCTTTATTGGCCAGCCCAACCACCTTACCTGCCCGTACCGCCTCGTATGTCGCTTCCAGCCCAGCCACGCCCACGATGGCACTGACAACGAAATCGACCTCGGCATGCGTCGCAACCCGCACCGTCCCGGCGGCGCCGTGCACGACTTCGATTGCACCCAGCCCTTCTTTTTTCAGGCGGAGGCGCAGAACCTCGGCATCGGCTTCTGCCGCCATCGAGATGACCCGCGGGCGCCAGCGCCGGGCCTGCTCGCATGCCGC
>JBEKRY010000215.1:0-7373 GCA_049517555.1 Candidatus Sulfotelmatobacter sp.
CCGGCGCCGAACTTGCCCGGTGCGAGGAACACCCGCGCTTGACTTTCTTCCTGTAAGCTGTCAATCCTATTAGCTTTTACCCGCGTCCCAATCCCACGCCGGCTGCGTGGTTTTCGGCCGGCGGGAATCTGTTGTGCGATTGGGGCGATTCTTGCGAGTTCGCGTTTTCTATCACGACAAATGTTTTGACGGAGCTTGTTCCGCCGCGCTGTTTTCCCGTTTCTACCGCGAACGCGTTCGCGGCGATGCCGAATTCGTCTTCACCGGCCTGGTCCACCGAGCCGGGGCGCTGTTCGACGAGAAGCAATTCGATGGCGATGAGAACGCCATCGTCGACTTCAAGTACTCCAGTTCGCCCAAAATTACCTGGTGGTTCGATCATCATGAGAGCGCGTTCCTCTCACCGGCCGACGCCGAGCATTTCGAGCAGGATCAGAGCAACCGCAAATTTTACGACCCGGATTTCAAGTCCTGCACCAGTTTCATCGCCATGATCGCGCAGCAGCGCTTCGGCTTTGATCCTTCGCCCATGGCCGATCTGGTGCACTGGGCCGACATCATCGACGGTGCCCTCTACCCTGACGCCAAGACCGCCGTTGCCATGGAAGCGCCCGCCATGAAGCTGACCATGGTCATTGAATCGGCGCCCGACCACGGCTTCGTCCCTAATCTGATTCCTCTGCTCGCCACCAAGTCATTAGCCGAGATTCTCGAAGAACGCTTCGTCGCCCCGCTGCTTCCGCCCCTGCTCAAGCGTCACGAACTTTCCATCGGAATCCTCGAACAGCGCACCGAGTGCAAAGACGCCACGATTTTCTTTGACGTCAGCGACCATAATCTCGAGGGCTACAACAAATTCATCCCCTACTACCTGCATCCCGAGTCGGTCTACAGCGTGGGTCTCAGCAAGAGCAGTTTCCGTGTGAAGGTTTCCGTGGGATCGAACCCGTGGGCTCCACAGCCGCCCGAAGTGAACCTGGCCCGCATCTGCGAGCGCTACGGCGGCGGTGGTCACGCCCGCGTAGGTGCGATCTCGTTTAACCCGAACCAGCACGCCGCAGCCATCAAAGCGTCGCGAGAAATCGTCGCCGAACTGCGAGCTGCCATTCGTCAAAAAAGTAACCCTTGAAACCGGGTCCATTTCTCGCGCCCTTCGCGAGAAGGGAGTCTGTCACTGTTTCTCCGCACTCAACCGTGATACTCTGCCTTGAGTCATCGCCAGCATTCATGCGCCAGCCCGGAACCAAGCTTGATGCACATCGTCGCCAGCGGCGCGTGCTCCGGGCCGTCGCTGGATTCGAATTCTTCAAGGGCTCCTTCGTTGTGCTGATGGGTTTGTGTGCGCTTGCCCTGGTGCACAGAGATGTCTGGCTCTACGCGGAAAGCCTGCTCGCCCTTCTCCACATCAGTACCGATCGCCGTTCCGCCCAGATGTTTCTCGACTTTGCCGACCGGGTCACCGACGCGCGATTGTGGGCCGCGGCCCGCATCGCTTTCGCTTATGCAGCGCTGCGCTTCATTGAAGCCTATGGCCTGTGGAAGGGGCGCACCTGGGCCGAGTGGGTGGCCCTGGTTTCCGGCGCTCTTCTGCTTCCGCTAGAGATCCGCGAGCTCATGCGCGGTGTGACCGCCTGGCGTTGTTTTTTGTTTATCGCCAACATGGCGGTCGTGCTCTACATGCTTTACGTCATCCGCAACAACCGCCGCGAGCGAGCCGCAGCCGCTCTGGGTGCGGAAGGCTAAAAGCTCACCCGCAAAGTACTGACTGCGAGACAGTTGTCGGGAATGCCAGCCTTTCGGATGGCCCACACGGCCCCTGCAAACTTTAGGCACATTACTACCGTGCCTGCCACGGTCGAGCCATTTTCAAGAATGCTCGTCCCGTAGGAAACTGTTCTCACATCATGGCAGCCGATTCCAATACGCCTACGGGCAAGGACAGCCTGAAAGTCGAGAAGCTCTCACTTCTCCTCTTAACTCTCTGCATCGCGGCTCTTGTCTACGTGCTGGTCGCTCGGCCTTTCTAGCCTCTCCTGACAGCACTTCGTCAGCTCTTCGCGTGGAGACCTCCGAAACCCTTACCAGAAGCCGGAATTGGAGTCTAACGACTCTGGCGAGCAGCCCGATTTCGGTTCATAATCAAAGCCGGAACGCGATCCTTTTCCCGGAGGCCCTATGCGTCTCGCGACCCTCTTTTGCTGGTTGACCGCGCTGGCTGGCATCGGCGCCGCCCAAGATACAAACTTTTCGTCCGGACCTCAATACCTCGTCACCGGCAGCTCGCCCATGTTCCTCCACTCCATCGCCACGCCTTCAATGTCGCTCGAACCTTCCCTTCCCGAGCTGCCAAGCCTGCCGCAAATCGGACCAGCAGTCATCGATCAAGCTTACGTGGCGAATCCTGAACTCCAACATGTCGCCAATCTGTTCCCGATCTATTACGGCTATCCGATCCCCAGCGTGGTCGAGATCACCTCGGCCGAGTTGCCCAGTGAGCTGCCCGCGAGCATCACCGACGCCGGCGTCACCGGATTCACTACGGCACAGTCCCTGCGCGAGCGCGGATACGGCGTACCCCTCGGCGACACCGCCACGTTCTGGAAGGCGCGCAAGCGTCCCGCCGCCCATGTCTACACCAACGCCGACGTCCAGCGCCTGCACGCCAGCTAGTTCGCACTGGGCAACTAATTGAGCGCGGGTGCCCCATTTCTCGCGTCTTTTGCGAGAAGTGGGGATTTTGCCGGAAGCCGTGTCGCGGTTCGCACCGAGGGTGAAAGCGCCGCCCGGCAACATCCGGTTGCGCCGTGTTAGCCTGAATCCATCTCGATCCTCACAAGGAATTCATGCCCGACCCCAATCCTTCACCTCTCGACTTGCAGGCCATCGCAAAACAAGTCATGCAGAGCCACGGTTTCAACCCGGACTTTCCTCCCCAGGTTCCGCAACAACTGGCCGACCTGAAAGCCCATCCGCCGCAAATCGCCGCGTCAGGCGACATCCGCGACCTGCGGAATCTGTTGTGGTCATCCATCGACAACGACACTTCGCGCGATCTCGATCAGATCGAAGTTGCCGAGCGCGCCTCCAATGGCGACGTGAAAATCATGATTGGCATCGCCGACGTGGATGCCTTTGTCCCCAAGCAGTCCGCCATCGACCAGCACGCCGCCCGCGAAACGACGACCGTCTATGCCGGAGTTCGCAACTTTCCCATGCTGCCCGAGGAACTTTCCACGGGCAAGACTTCGCTGCTCGAAAATCAGGATTGCCTGAGCGTCGTGATCGAATTCGTGGTCGATGCCGCCGGAATCGTGAACTCACCCAGCGTCTATCGCGCGGTCGTCCACAACAAGGCGCAACTGCAATACAACTCCGTGGGCGCGTGGCTGGAAGGGAAGTCTCCTGCGCCCCCGAAGCTCGCGGCTTCCAATGATTTGCAGGCCCAACTAAAACTGCAGGATGAAGTCGCACAGAAGCTAAAGAACCAGCGCTTTCAGCACGGCGCACTCAGCCTGCAGACCGACGAACTCCAAGCCCTGATGGTCGACGATCGGGTCATCGACGTTGTGAACCAGCAGAAAAACCGCGCTACTGAATTGATCGAAGACTTCATGGTGGCCGCCAACGGCGTGGTCGCTCGTCTGCTGGAGAAGGTTTCGTCGCTGCGCCGCATCGTGCGCACGCCCAAGCGCTGGGACCGCATCGTGCAGCTAGCCGCCGCCAGCAAGGAGAAACTTCCGGCGCAGCCGGATTCCAAAGCGCTGAATGATTTCCTGCTGCGGCGCCAAGCCGCCGATCCCGATCACTTCGCCGATCTTTCCCTGGCCGTGATCAAGCTCATTGGCCCCGGCGAGTATGTTCTCGAGCGCGCGGGCGACGTCGCTCCCGGACACTTCGGCCTGGCGGTGCGCGACTACACCCACTCTACCGCGCCCAATCGCCGGTTCGTCGATATCGTCACCCAGCGTCTGCTCAAGGCTTTCCTGACGGGCCAGAAGAATCCTTACTCCGATGACGAACTCACCGCCGTTGCTGCCAACTGCACGGAAAAAGAAGACGCCGCCAAAAAAGTAGAACGCGAAATGTCCAAACGGCTTGCCGCCCTGGCCATGCAGCACCACATCGGCGAAGTCTTCGACGCCATTGTCACCGGCGTCACCGAGGGCGGAACCTTCGTACGGGTTATGCAGCCTCGGCTCGAGGGCCTGCTCGCGCAAGGCGCGCAAGGGCTCGATGTCGGCGACAAGCTCCGCGCCAAGCTCATCCGCACTGACGTCCAACGCGGCTACATCGATTTCGCGCGCGCCTAGCGATCTGAGCGACCGACTGGGCCCGCTCTTCCGTCCCTACCCGCTATTCACCGTTGCACCACGCGAGTTATTACCCGCCTGCTAATCCGCAAGCTAAGCTCGTAGCAGTCAGCTTTGCGGGAAATTGTGGGGCCTATTGTTATTGCTGTCCAAATGGCGATATTTCGTTTGCCTGCCTTTGATCGCAATTCTGCCCGTGTCGCTGCTGGCGGACGACACGGCCGGCATGTTGCGAAGCAACGGAATTGGTGTGCTGGTCAACAAGAATCCTGCCCCGGCTTCGATCGCCCTGTTTCCCAACGCTCTGATTGAAACTCAGACGGCAGCAGCTGCCCGTATCGAAGAAACCGGCTCGTCCGCCGACGTCAATCCCGAAACCATGGTCGAGTATCAGACCGACGAGCTGGTTCTCGACCACGGCAGCCTGTCCGTCAACACCTCGCGCGGATTAAGAGTGCGCGTGGGCTGCTTGACCGTTACGCCCGCGAATCCCACCGAATGGACTCATTACGATGTCGCCGATGTCGATGGGAAAGTTACGGTATCGGCGCGCAAGAATGACGTGAACATCGATGCCCGATCCAGCAGTTCAGAGCAGGCCAAGCGACCACCGCACTCCAACCGGATCACGGTGCGCGAAGGCGAGCAGAAATCGCGCGAAGATAAGTGCGGGGCCGGTGACTCTAAGTCTCCCCACAGCCCGGGCGGTGGCCCGTTTATGGATTCGCCCTACGTGAAGTGGCCAGCAGTTGGCATCATTGGCGTGCTGACCTGCTGGGCGCTCTGCCGCGGCACCGACGCTAACCCGCTCAGCCCAGCGGCGCCCTAGTCCTTTACTGTAAAACTCAACTGGGAACCGCAAGTATTGTTGCCGCCTGCGGCACGAATCACTCCGTGACCACGGCCTTCACCAGATTTCGCGGATGGTCCACGTCGTATCCTTTATTGACGGCAACGTGGTAAGCGAAGAGCTGCAGCGGAATCACCTCGAGAATGGGCAGCAGCAGTTCCGGAGCTGGCGGAACGTAGAACACATGCTCGGCAATCTCCGCGACTTCTTCGTCGCCTTCGGTAGCGACCGCAACCAGCGGTCCGCGGCGCGATCGCACTTCCTTCATGACCTCCAGCGTACGTCGGTAGCGCAGCATTGAATCCGGGTCGCCGTGGTCGCATGTGGCCAGCACCACGACTGGCAGCTTTTCGTCCACCAGCGCGTTGGGTCCGTGCTTGAGTTCGCCTGCGGGATAGCCTTCCGCGTGCGCGTAGGAAATTTCCTTAAGCTTGAGTGCGCCCTCGCGGGCGATTGCGTAATGCACTCCGCGTCCCAGATACAGAAATTTTTCCGCTTTGAAGTGCACCGCGCCGAATTCTTCCCCAAGCTCGTCCCAGGTCGCGAGGTTCGCTTCAATAGCGTCAGGCAGGCGCATTAGCCGCTGCAGATACGACCGTGTCACTTCCGACGTCATGCGTCCACGCTTGCGCGCCAGGAACAGCGCCATCAGATAAAGAATCGTAAGCTGCGTAGTGAAACTCTTCGTCGCAGGGATCGACAATTCCGGCCCCGCTCCCGAGATCAACGCTGCGCCGGCCTCTCGCACAATCGTCGTGTCGGGAACATTCGAAATCGCAATGGTCTTAACGCCGCGAGTGAGGGCCTCGCGTTGGGCCGCGATGGTGTCCGCAGTCTCGCCCGACTGCGTAATCACCATCACAATCGGATCCACCGCCGCATGGGTCGAGCGATAACAATATTCGCTGGCGTACTCGACATCGACCGCCACGCCGGAGAGATCTTCAATCATGATCTCGCCCGCCAAGCCCGCATGCCGGCTCGATCCGCTGGCGGCGATGATCAGCTTTTCGAACGTCAGCAGCGCGCTTTCAATGGCGTCCAACTCCCCCGGAAAGATGATGTCATCCTTCAGGTGCTTGGCCACGGTCTTCGCGATGGCTGTAGGCTGCTCGTAAATCTCCCGCAGCATGGCGGGGGAATATTTCTGGCTTGTGGAACCGTTCTTCTCGGAAGGAGTCATGTGATTAGGAACGAGATTAAATTATTCCCGTCGCAACCGGCAAACAGCGCAACGGCAGTGGGTGCCCCATGTCTCGCGTTCCTTGCGAGACGTGGGGATTTTCACGGACGTCGTCGGACAAGAGCCGGAAAGCAGAGTCTCACTGTCTACGCCTCGATTCCCGCGCCCTCAAAGTGCGCTTCAATTTCCTCCAGCGTTTTCCCTTTGGTTTCCGGCAAGAACCAGGTCGCGGTCACGAAATAGATTACCGTGAACCCGGCAAACCCGAAAAACATCGTCGAATACCCATACTTACCAACAGTCGGCAGAAAAATCGCCGCGATGGTCGTGGAAACCGCCTGGTTGATCACGAGCGCAAAGCTCATCCCATTGGAGCGGATGCGCGTAGGCATCAGCTCCGAAAGCGCCAGCCACACGCACACCCCCGGACCGATGGCAAAAAATGCCATGAACACAAATAAAGTAATAGCCACCAGCCAGCCATTCCGCGCCAGCGGAACCGGAGTGATGAGCGCATTCTCGATCTTCAGCGGCGCAGTGCGCGCGGCGTCGAGGTTGCCAAATGGATTCGAGAAAAACGCCTGCACTTTATTTTCCGGCACGCAGCTCGCGCGGGTGACTTCAATCGGCTTGGCTGCCGGATCGTCCGAACGCACTGCCTGGCTCGCTGCCCTGAAGTCTCCATACGAATAAATAACGATTAGCGAAGTCGGGCGGTCGGCGTCCACATGCCCCGTACTGGAACCACCCAGCTTGTCGGCCAACTCGCGGTTGTAGAGCAGCGTGAGCCTTTGATCGGCGGTGACCATGGACTGCGCTGCGCCGCTGGCATCCACGCGCAGGCGTTCAGTGCCGAGAAAAAGAACGCCAGTGCAAATCAGCGACACGATAATCCCCGCCGTGCCCAAGCCCAGCAGAAACTTCCGCCCCTTGCGGTCCACCAGAACGACACCGACCAGCGTCATCGCGAAATTAATGCAAGTGAAAAGCACGTAACCCCAATGCGCTGCCACATCCGACAGCCCGCTCT
>JBEKRY010000216.1:0-7367 GCA_049517555.1 Candidatus Sulfotelmatobacter sp.
CTTCTCTAACTTGTTAGCTTGGAAGTGATCACTCCCACCACAGGCGCCAGCCCTGGGTCATCCAGGGTGACCTATCTGTAGCGCCTGCACAAGATGTCCCGCATCGTCACTCCCGAAGGTGCGTACACGGGTCCGCGAGGTGTCTAGAACTGCGCGGCTGAACATCTGGCCTGCACTTTCGACCGTAGAGGGAATAGAAATCTCAGTCACGGTTGTTCGTCACATTCCAGAAATATTCCTGTGGAAAACCCTCGGGATTCGCGACCAGGCTCAATTCACACTATTTTCATCTGCCTGCAACCGCTCTGTAATCTGCGGCAGCTATGGTTGCAGACCGACCCCGGTCCAGACACCGGCGCGAAGACTGCGGGAGTGTGTCCGCCTTCTTCAAACGGACTGGCCCGCGCGGCGCAGAGGAGAATTTATGATCAAGAAGATTTCAGAAGCCCCCAGAAAGACGATGGCTTTGCTGCTGGCATTGACCACCGCCCTGGGACCGAGCGTCATGCCCGCCTTCGCCGCATCTGACGCGAAGAAATCCGTGAAACCTGATTCCGCGAAAAGTGCTTTAGTGCCGGCGACTCCGATTCAGCATCTAGTGGTCATCTTCGACGAAAACATCTCCTTCGACCACTACTTTGCGACCTATCCGGTAGCGACGAATCCCAAGGGTGAGTCAAAATTCAAAGGCGCAGCGAACACACCGGCCGTAAATGGCCTGACCGGGGGATTGCTCACCAATAACCCTAACTTGAACCCTGCCAATGTTGGAATCGCATCGAATCCCTTCCGCCTCGATCCCTCGCAGGCGGTCACCACCGACCAGGATCACGCCTACACCGACGAGCAGTACGCCTATGACGCGGGATTGCTCGACCTGTTCCCGACTCACACCGGATATGGCACGAGCGAGGTCATGGGCTACTTCGACGGCAACACGGTTACGGCGTTGTGGAACTACGCTCAGTATTTCGCCATGAGCGACAACTCCTACAGCACGACTTTCGGCCCTTCCAGCCCAGGCGTTCTGAACTTAACCTCAGGGCAGACCAATGGAGCGATCAACATTCTGAATGGATACGGCGACGTAACCCCCGGCGGGCCAGACGGCTCCTATACCGTGATCAACGATCCCGATCCAACCGGCGACGTTTGTTCGAACCCGACCCGGAATCAGGTGCAGGTGAGTGGTCCGAACATCGGCGATCTGCTGAACGCATCCGGAGTGACCTGGGGCGGCTTCATGGGTGGATTCAATCTGACCCTCACGAACTCGAACGGGACCACAGGGTGCGCTCGAAGCTCGACCGGCCTCGCTGGAACCACAGCCGACTATGTTCCTCACCACACGCTGTTTGGCTTCTATCCCTCAGTTGCCAACCCCAACCACACCCGGCCGGCGTCGACGGCGGAGATCGGTCACGCCGGGCCCGCGAACCATCAGTATGACATTCAGGATTTCTTTACCGCGATTTCGGCAGGGAACTTTCCGGCCGTCAACTTCCTGAAAGCTCCGGCCTATCAGGATGGCCATGCGGGTTACTCCGATCCGCTGGATGAGCAGACCTGGATCGTCAACACCATCAACTTCCTGGAAGGGACTCCTTACTGGAACAGCACCGCGGTCGTAATCATGTACGACGACTCCGACGGCTGGTACGACCACGTAATGCCGCCGATCATCAACCAGTCCGCTGGTGTGGCCGATGCGCTGACCGGGCCAGACGCCTGCGGAACGGGTGTGATGGCCCTGCCGGGAGTCAATGTAACCGCCAATCCACACGCGGTTGGACGTTGCGGCTACGGCCCGCGGCAGCCCCTGCTGGTGATCTCGCCCTGGGCCCGGCAGAACTTCGTCGACCACAGCGTGACCGATCAGACCTCGATTCTCCGCTTTATCGAGGACAATTGGCTGGGCGGCCAGCGCCTGGGCAGCGGTTCCTTTGACGGCCTTGCGAACTCGATCACGCAGATGTTCAACTTTCAGGTCGTACGGGAGAACGGCACGTTGCTCTTGAACCCCACCACGGGCGAGAAACAGTAACGAATGGGGCTTCGACATCGAAACTTCGAAATCGAGGCTTCGAAATTCTAATCTGAAACCGGGCCCGAGTGCACTGAGGCGCTCTCGGGCCCGGTTTCGATTTTCGCGCAGTTTTCTTGTGATAATGTGAGTCCGACCTGGCTTCCATCTGCTTGATGAAAAATAAATTCTTGATGAATCGACGCGAGTTTCTGACCGCAGCCGGCGCACTCACCGCCGCACTTTCCAGCCGCCCCAGCCTCATGGGTCAAAGTTCAACCTCAACGGCCCGGCCGCTCGATGCCAACACGCTGGCAAAGTTCGTTGATGAGCTTCCGATGCCCGGAGTATTAAAGCCGGATGGTTTTCGGCCCAGCCCGCTGGATTCGAGCGTGAAGGTTCCGTACTATCGCGTGGCCATGCGACCAGCCGAAATGAGGCTGCATCGCGATCTTAAGCCGACTCGGTTCTGGGGTTTCAACTCGACTTTGCCGGGACCTACCATCGAAACTCGCAGCGGACAGGGAGCTCTCATCGAGTGGGTAAACGAGTTGCCCGCGTCACATCTATTCACCGTGGATCACAATCTCGAAGGAGCTGAGGCCGACAAGCCTTTGGTGCGTGCGGTAGTTCACTTGCACGGCAGCAGGGTGCCGGCGGAGAGCGACGGATATCCTGAAAACTGGTTTGTGCCGGGAAAGTCGAGCACTTGTTTTTACCCCAACCAGCAGGAGTCGGCAGCGCTCTGGTATCACGATCACGCCATGGGCATTAACCGGCTGAATGTTTATGCAGGGCTGTTCGGACTGTTTCTGATTCGCGACGACTTCGAAGATGGATTGGGATTACCCCGCGGCAAGTTCGAAATCCCTCTGGTGCTTTGCGATCGGCTTTTCGACCAGGAGGGGCAGTTTCTTTATCCGGTGTCGCCCGATCCAAAACGACCGTGGGTGCCCGAAGTCTTTGGCGATGCTCTGCTGGTGAACGGGAAGGTCTCGCCGTGCTGTGAAGTCGAAGCTCGACCTTACCGCCTCCGGGTACTCAACGGCTCCAACGGACGATTTTTCCATCTGGCATTCGCCAATCAGTTGGAATTCCAGCAGATCGGTTCCGATCAGGGGTTGTTCGGCGCGCCGGTACCGATGAAGCGCTTGACACTGGCGCCGGGTGAGCGCGCGGACCTGATCGTGGACTTTTCGAAACATGGCGGCGCGAACATTGAATTCAAAAGCGACCATCTATCGGCGATGCAGTTTCGAGTTTCAGGGAAAACGTCCGCCTCGGTTGCAGCGATTCCAAGAACGCTCAGAACGGTAGCGCGGACGCCCGAGTCGGAAGCTACCAAAACTCGCGAGTTGCTGCTGGAGGAAACCGTCGACGCCGCCGATAACCCGACCCTTATGTTATTGAACCGCACGCGGTGGGCAGACCCGGTGACCGAAAATCCGATGCTCGGGTCGACTGAAATCTGGAGTCTGGTGAACGGCACCGAAGATTCTCACCCCATCCATCTTCACCTGGTGCGGTTCCAGGTTCTCGACCGGCGCAATTTCTACGTCATGAACTATCTGCGGAAGCGCGAACTCAAGTTCATGGGGCCGCCGGTCCCGCCAGATGCGAATGAAATGGGATGGAAGGATACGGTTCGGGCGGAGCCGGGCATGGTGACCCGTATCATCGTTCGATTCGAGGGATATGTGGGAAGGTATGTGTGGCATTGCCACATCCTCGAGCACGAGGATAACGAGATGATGAGGCCCTTTGATGTGATCGCTGCGCGTTAGGTGCCGCGCGTTAGGTGCTGCGCGTTAGTTAGACGACGAGGTTTACTCGGGCAGCTTGAAATTCACAGTGATCTGCGTCTGAATTTCAACCGGCTCGCCGTTGAGCAGGTACGGCTTGTACTTCCACTGCTTGACGGCATCGGCGGCGGCCCTGGTGAGCTGTGGATCTCCACTCAGCACTTTCACATGGGTAATGTCGCCGGTCTTTGAGATGGTCGTAGTCAACTCGACAGGGCCCTCGATGCGCATCGTCAAGGCATTCTGAGGATAGATGGGCGACACTTTCTTGATCAGCAGGCCCCGCGAGACCCCTTGCGAAATGTTCACCGTCTGCAGTACCGGTTTGGGGCCGCCATCTGAGCCGCTGCCCAGGTCCGGCGGAGGCGCATTCGCGTCGGCAACGGCAATCCCAGTCATGCTGGGAGCTGGAGCGTCAGCGGCGGCTGACGACTGGAGCGGGGGAGCCGCGCCTCCTTTGACCACCAGGGGCGATGTTGGCTGCTTGGCTGAACCAAGCGCGGCAGAAGGTTTGGGCGAATCAGACTTGGTCGAATCAGACTTGGTCGAATCTGGTTTGGCCGAATCTGGTTTTGCCGAATCGGGCGAAGCCGAGCCTGCGGGTTTTGCAGGCGATGGCGTGGCTGAAACCGGAACCGAAGACGCTCCGGCTGGCTGAGAAGCGCCAACAGGGTTATTCGGGCTAGTTGCTAAGCCAGCACCCGGCTGTGAACCTGGTAAAGCTGCCGAGCCCACCGCGCCGGATGTTGCTGGCGTGGGAATGCTGCCTGGTGCCGCCGTCCGCGCGGGTGCTGGCTTCATCGGCGCCGCAACGCCCACCGGGGTGGTCGTAGCCCCCTTGTATTGCGTCCAACCATAATAGAGGGCTGCGCCGACGAGGACGACTGCGGCGATTCCCAGGAAAGTTTTCTTTCCTTTGCCGGTCTTCTCTTCCGGAAGATTGGCCCCGCCAAAGGTGAACGCCGGCGCCGCCCCGACGAAACCAGAATCATTTTTTTCTGCCTCTGCCGGCTTGTCGGAAACAGCATCCACGACAGCGGCAGGATTTTCGGGCGACATTTCCGCGATGTGAGAAGCCTGAGCTTCGCGGGCCGGAGCGGGCGCGCTGGCGGATCCGCTGGTTGCAGCCGGTGAACTGGCGCTGGCGCTGAACGCGGGCTTCACTGCGATATCAGAAGGAACCGGAAGCTTCGGCACGAATGAAACAGGGGGCGCTATCTTGACCTCGGGCAGAACCGCAGCAGCGGCCGCAGGTGCGGGAATGGAATCCTCCGCGTTGACCTGGGGCGGAGCTTCATGCTGATTCGTAGGTACAACCGGCTTGTTGAGCTCAATAGCGATGTGCGCAGCAGCGACAGGTGTAGCAGGCATTGGTTTCGTCGCTGCAGCCGCCGGCGTTGGCCGTGCCGGGATCGCTGTCGGCTTTGCCACCGGAATCGCTGCGGGACGCAGCGTCGCGACTGCAGCCGGTTTAGCCGGAAAGGCCGGCTTCGCGGGCGCAACCGGTTTGGCGGCGACCGACTTCGCGGGCCCAGGTGTAGCGATGGGTGAAGATAAAGTTGAGGTTCCAGGCGCGGATGCGGTCGCGGCCGGTTTGGCCGGGTCGCCCTTGCGCAGCAGTCCACGGGCTACGCGCAGCGTTCCCTTCGATTGTTCAATGTTGATGGGTTTGGTCAGGACGAGGTTGGCGCCGATACGAAACGCCTTGGCAACCCCGGCCTGACCTTCCACGACAGCTACGGCAAGCGACGCCTGGTTGGACGTCGAGCCCCGCGCGCTCTTGAATAATAGTGTGGCATTCTGCTCGTTATCGCAGTCGACCACGACGGCGTCGAAGTGTTGGCCCATCAGCTTCTTGACTGCAGCGAAAGGTTCGAGGCAGGCCTCGACGTTAAACTCGAGCTCGGTCAGGACTTGCGTCACCGTACGAGCGGTTTTTTCATCGGGACAGAAGAGAAGAGCTTGGTAACCCATACTTAAGTCATCGTAGGTACAGGCGTAAGCCGCGGCAAGTTACGCTGGTAATTCGGGATACGCGGAATTCTGTGGCGTTTCGGGAAAGGCAGTTCACCACGGAGGACGCGGAGGACACAGAGGATTTTCAGGGTTCCTCTGTGTACTCTGTGTCCTCTGTGGTTTAGATTGCGGGTTCGGCCGGAGTCGTCGCATACAATAGCGGGCCATGCGCCAGCGGCTACCCTTGTGGCTCAAGATCGCCTGGACAGTTTGGCTGATGGTGTGGGCTCCGGTGTACTGGCGGCAATACGGGGCGCAGAATTTTCTTTTCTTCTGCGACCTGGGGAATGTGCTGATCGGGATCGGATTGTGGCTGGAGAGTGCGCTGATTTTTTCCTGGGTGGCGTCGGGATTACTTTTGTTTCAGACGCTCTACACCGTCGATTTTGCGGGCGCCTTGCTCACCAGCCACCACATCATCGGCGGCACGGAATATATGTTTGATCCGGGCGTGCCACTGTTCATTCGCCTGCTCAGTTTGTTTCACATAATCACGCCGCCGCTGCTTTTGTGGGGGATCTGGCGTTTAGGATACGACCCTCGCGGATGGAAGCTGCAGACGCTCACGGCATGGATTGTGGTGCCGATCAATTATTTCTGGCGTCCCGAGCAGGATGTGAACTGGGCGCGCGGTCCGTTCTTTCACGAGCAGCACGCGATGCCGGGGTGGGCTTATCTGCTCGTGTATCTGATCATCGTGCCGCTGTTCGTTTATTGGCCTACGCACTTATTTCTCGACCGGCTTACACGAGCACCGGGGCAGATTGAGTGATCAGATCACTTAACTATTAGTTCAGTCTTGCTGGGATTTGGCGAACGAGATTGATGCTTGATGATATTGCGCGATCAGTTTTTCTAGGCCTGGCACTTCTTTCTTCGACCATTGGTTTGACAGGGCGTAGGTCTTCCCTCCGATCCTGAACAGCTGATCTGAATCAATGAAAAATCGACCCAAGTCGTAGGAACTTCCATTGGGAGTGCGCATATTCGCAGCTTTCTCCTCAAACTGTTCGCGGCTGTCGCAGTTACCTTCTACAACCAAGAACAGTCGACGCGGAATCGCCTCCATGATCTGTTCGGGCGTTATGCCGTGTTTTATTAGCGCGCTAATAACCAATAGGAACAGACCCCGCTTGTACTGACGTGGAAACAGTTGATCATCGATCATCACATCGTATCGTGTCCAGTCAGCCCCACTTTCGGAGAGTCTCTCCTCCGCAGCTTTCCGCCGAATCTGGACTTGGTAATCCTCTGCTTCGGGAAGCGGGAGAACTTGTTGAATATCCAGTAGAATTCGGTCACCTAGGGTATATGGACGAAGTTTTACGCAGCGGATATCCAGATCTCTCTCATTGAGCCATAGAACGGATGTTGTGATTTCCTTCGAGAACTCTGCTGAAACGAGAATGATTCTTACATCCTGGGCGAAGGCCTTTTCGTTTGGTGTGTCCCAGTCAAGAAACTTGAGAATTCTATCCCGGGCTTCCTCTTCTTTCTCTGCTCCACCTAGGTACCGAGCATGGGCC
>JBEKRY010000217.1:0-7362 GCA_049517555.1 Candidatus Sulfotelmatobacter sp.
GTAGACGCCGCCGCGCACGTTGACGGTACTGCCCGGGCGCACCGTCTCCGCCGCGTGTTGAATAGTCCGCCACGGTGCCGACTGGCTGCCGGGATTCGAATCATTTCCGGTTGTCGACACGTAGAAGGAGGAATTGGACTGGCCGAACGCAGCGGAGACGCACACCAGCCACACTACAAGAGACAGATATTTCACCTTCGTCCTCCCGAGAAAAGTACCCTCTACGTTTTTTGAAAGACTTCTCAAGATATTTGTTGCCTTCGACTGGACAAACGAAATAAAACGATATAAATAGTAACAGTTCGATAGTCGTTCCGCGATTCTTTCGCGACCGGGGAACTTTCCGATGCAGCGTAGAGATTTCCTAAAAAGTACTGTCGCCGTTGCCGTAGCTGCGGAACTTGGAATGGGCAAGGCGCAGGCGAAGGTTCCCGCCCACAATTGGGGAAACTACGACTTCGGCTCGGGTCCGCAGGTAACTGATCGGCTCAATCAGGGGCCGTTCCCTCAATATCCACCGGATGCCGTCATCCCCACCGACGATGTGGTGATGACCACCACTCGTTCGGATGACGCCGTGCCGAACTATGGCAAGGGACTGGTCACCTATATCACGGCAGACAGTGGCACCGAGGAAATCAAGTCGGACAACATTCCGCAAGCGATCGAAGACCTGGTTCGATTTCCCCTGACTCAGCAGCTTTACATCCGACCGACATGGAGAGAAGTGCAGCCGCGTCCCGGACGCCTGGAATTGCCAGTCTACATAAAGCAAGTTTTTGAATTAGCGAAGACGAACAACAAGCGGGTCGGATTGCGAATTCAGATGTGCGCTCCAGACTATAAGCATGAAGCCGCCCTGCCAGATTTTGTCCTGGAGAAAGTGCCGAAAGTTGATCTGGTGGAGCCTAGCGATCAGGAAGATATCGCCGCCGGGAAACGATTCTTGGAGAATCCGCACTCGCGTTATCAGCCTAGGTATGACGATCCTTTTTTTCAGCAGGCATTCCAAGAGCTCGTTGGACAACTGGCGGCGGAATTCGATGGCAATCCGCTCATCGAGTTTGTTGACACCTTCATGTACGGTTTCTGGGGTGAAGGGCACACCTGGCCCTTTCCCAACAATCCTTTTCCTGACTACCTGACCGCGGAGCGCACCTGGACCAAAATGCTCGAAGTCCAACTCGAAAACTTTAAGAAGACTCCTCTGCTGACCAACACGCAACCGGATTACAGCCGGGTTGGCAATTCGGAGTTGTTAGACCGCACGGTCCGCAGCAACAATTGGATTCGCAGCGACACCATCTTTATCGAGAACGAACAGATTGAGGCGCTCAGCAACCGCCCGCCCTGGATCGCCGCATTGCTCGAGCAGGGGCTTCCGGGGAGACCTCCCGATCCGAACGCGGCACAGGAAGGCATATCTCCGGCTGAGAACATGATCGATCATGTGATCGATATCGGGGCGAACTATTTTTCACTCTGGAATTTCCACCAGATCAACGCAAAAAATCTGATGAGCTACTATCAGGCTTATCCATCAGCATTCGACCGCATCAATCGTCGAATTGGGTATCGGGTGCGGCCATCTTTCATCTGGAGCTATCAGGATAGTAGTTACCTGGGGCTGATTGTCGGCTTCGCAAATGACGGTATCGCGGGTGTGCCGGGCGTATTGCGGGTGAGCGTGGAGAGCCAGGATGGGAAGGTGCTCAAGAGCGGTTGTCTGGACGCCGGCTACCCGTTACCGGGCAAGATTCGGCAAGCGCAGTTTGTGCTGCCGCAAGGAGTCGCTTGGAAAGGATTGAAACTCAGGGCCGAGATCGAGGTAAAGGGAATGCGCTATCCCGTGCGGTGGGCGTGCCATCAGAAACTGAACGATGACGGCTCGCTGACACTGCGTCCCAACCTCCGCCGGCAGGTCTAGACTGAATTCGGCAACGAACGACATATTCCGCGGCCCAGCCCATTTGTCAATACTTATTTGGATCAAGAACCAGGCCGGGAAGACGGGTCATTTCCCAGTGCAGTTATGGCCGTAGCTACGCCCTGAGGTCTGATAAGCTCGGCTAAGGGATGTGGGTTTTGAAATCATCTTTACAAGTGGCACTGGTGGTGCTCGGTTTCGCGGGGGTCCTATCCTGTCAGACAGCCTCCAGAACTGTTCCGGCTTTACAAACCAAAGAAGTGCCTCTCCTTCCCGTTATTCACGAGCACGCGGACCCAGCCGCCGAATTTCCTGACCGCTTCGCCCTTCAGGTGGCTGTTCTCTGGACCAGTCCAGATACGAATCCTGAGACTCCCCTGGCCCTCGTACACTCGCTGAAAGAAATGGGCATACCGTTCTTTGTAACCCGCGACCTGAGTCAAGCGCTCAGACATCGCCTCGTCATTCTCTATCCGAGCGTGGATTCGCATACGTTCAATCAGGCTCAGGCAGAGCAATTGACGACATTCGTAAAAGCTGGCGGATATGTCTTTGCTCAGGATGTATTTTGGGGCGGCTTTCAGGAGCTTTTTGGCTTTCGCCAATTTGATCCTTCACGCAAGCGTTATCACCTTGCATTTGCAGGGACCGATCCAGTCCTGAAATATCTCAACCGGCCCGAGGAGCGGGAGACTCGTTTGGGAAGCGAGAGCTATCCCGATATTATCTGGAGTAACGGATATACTGCCCGCAGCGGCGCGGTCGTGCTGGCTCACTTTGACGACGGAACTGCGGCTCTGCTCACGAATACGGTTGGCAAGGGCAGGGTTTATCTTCTCGGCCTGAGTCTGCTTGACGTTGTTTTGCGCAGTCAGAGCAATCGAGATTTCGAGGCCGAGCGCCGCTACGTCAATGCGTTTGAGCCGGGCGCCGATGTATGGATGTTGATTCTGCGGGCCTGGTACGAGACCTACGCGAGCGACTGGGTGCGGATGGCGACAATTCCCCAGGGCCAGCGGTCGGTGCTGCTGCTCTCTCACGATGTCGATTGGGAAAACTCATTCGCACCCGGCCGCGACTTTGCGCGTATCGAAAAAGCAAATCAGGCCAACAGCACTTTTTTTATTCAGACCAAGTATGTGGACGACGCCAACAGCAAAGCATTCTTTTTCGAGCCTAACCTCGGGATTCTCCGTGAACTTAAGGCTGGAGGGGCAAGCATCGGCAGTCATTCTATTATTCACTCGCGCGGTTTCAACAAGTTTGAACTCGGATCGGGTCACGAAGCATACGCCACCTATCGTCCGCGCGGACTCGGATTCGACACCGCCTCAGGAGCCACAGTGTTCGGCGAAGTGCGGGTCAGCAAGGAATTGCTGGACGGAGAAATTCCAGGTCAGGATACGATATTTTTTCGGGCCGGACATTTGCGGGTTCCAGTTTCCCTGCCTGAGGCGTTGGAACGTTCGGGCTATGAATTCGATTCGTCTTTCACCGCGGACGACGTTCTGAGCAACTTTCCCTATGCCCTGCCTTTGGCTCTCGGCTTTGATGAAGACAGCCAGATCTACGAGTTCCCGGTGACGATTGAGGACGAAGAAGCTCCCGGTTTTGCCAAGCGAGTGCCGCAGGCTTTGGAAGTGATCCTGGCGAACGCGGAAAACGGGGCCGTGAACGTGCTATTGGTTCACTCCAATGAGTCCACGCTAAAAGCCGCAGCCGAACAGGAATTGCTTCGCCAGCTTCCGCCGGACATCGGCAAAACTGACATGTTGAGTTTTGCAAAGTTCTGGCGCGCTCGCGATCGTCTCACATGGAGCGTGACTCCAGGCTCTGTGCCTGGCGAAGTCGTGCTGCAGGTGACGCCGCGAGAATCCGTTGGCGGCCTCACGTTTGAATTTCAGCGCTCCATATCATCAGTTTCACCCGGTGCCACGCTATCTCCTGATAAGCATCGCCTAATTCTGCCAGAACTAACACCAGGGCAAGTCATTCTGTTTCATCTTAGTCTCGATCGTTAACTCTGACCCTAACTCTACCTCTAACTTACGTTAACTCTGGCTCGACATGGATACATATTCCGTTGATTCACTTAGTTTGCATTCCACCTGTATTATTAGTTTTTCTAATCTTCAGTCTTCTTGAACACACGTAAGCCCTTTGAACTGGGGTAACTTACCGTAACACTCCCGCAGGATCACAATCACTAGTGAGGCCAACGGTGCATTCCTATGTTCGGAGTAAGTTCTCCGAACGTATTTAGTTGTCCACCAGGTTTCCCTCGGAGCTTTGCAGTGAGAGTAATCCACAAAACGCGAACTGGTTTGCGACACAGAATGATTCGGGCGAGCGCTATCGCCGCATTGTTGGTAGCAGCCGCGTCTCCGTTCGCCGGGCAGACTGGAAGCGAGTGGCAGCAACAAGTTCAAAATGAGGTCAACGCCCACCATCTCGATGCCGCGCTCACTGTCGTCGATCAACGACTGGCGAACACGCCAGACGATCTGGAAGCTCACGGTTGGCGCGGGCGCCTGCTGGCATGGAAAGGCCGCTGGCCCGAAGGAGAAGCCGAATACAAGCTTGTCCTAGAGGGAGTCCCGAATGACATCGACATTTTGACCGGCCTCGCCGACGTGCTGCTTTGGCAGCAGAAGTATTCCGAAGCTCTCCAGGTTCTGAACCACGCACGAACAATCGCGCCATCTAACCCTGAAATTCTGAGTCGGCAGGCGCGGGTGCTGGCTCTGTTGGGCCGGACCGGCGAGGCTAACTTGGAATACCAGCAGGTCCTCCGGTTCGATCCGGCAAACAAAGAAGCCCGGGCGAGCCTCCTGGAAAACACCAAGCACGAACTTCGGGTCGGGGACGACATCGACTTCTTCAATTACACGGGCAACGCCCAGACCGAGAGCGTAAGCCTGACTTCTCGCTGGAACGGTCGATGGTCAACGGTTTTCGGCGTCAGCACGTACCAGAGATTTGGCCAGGATGCGGTGACGCTTCAAGCCAGCGGAGCCTTTCATCTTACTGCTCATACTTGGGCCAGCGTGGGTACTGCAGTAGCCAACGATCAGAGTGTGGTGCCGACGAATGAGGCGTTTTTCGAATTAGGGCACGGATTCCGGCTCGACAGCCGCTGGGTGCAGGGGTTGGAGAGTTCTTACCAGCAACATTGGTTTTGGTATCAAGGTGCGCATGTTCTGACTTTCTCGACGAATCAGATTGTGTATCTGCCCAAGGGGTGGACGTGGTCGATTGACGTCACCGGCGCCCGCAGTGGGTTTGTGGGAACGGCTGTCGCCTGGGAGCCATCGGGCTGGAGCAAGATTGGATTTCCGTTGTATCGCCGAGTCAGCGGCAACGTCCTGTATGGGGTGGGCAGCGAAAACTTTTCTCAGATCGACCAGGTCGGGCAATTCTCCGCGCACACCTACGGTGGTGGACTGCGCTATCAGTTCCTCGACCGGCAAGATGTTCAGGGTTACGTAGCTCGCCAAGAGCGAAGCCAGGGGCAGACCGACACCACACTGGGACTTAGTTATGGAATCCGTTTTTAGCGCGATTGAAAAACTCGGACCCGCGGGACTGGTGCTTCGGGCAATCCTCGGATCGCTGCTGGGAATTTTCCTGCTGGTTGGATTCATCGTTCTCCGGCGTTGGTATCGAGCGCGCTATTTTCGTAGAAGGAGTGAGCGAACCGTCGCCCTGCGTGCCCGCTGGGACGAGATTGTTTCGGGAAAGATTCCGCCCACGGATTGGCGCTTCAACCCGCTGGATTGCGACATCGTGGAATCGATTTTGCTCGACAACATTGAAATGTCGGCTCCGGACGGCCTGCCGCCGTTGCTGAATTGTCTTCGCGTGAGCGGACTGCTCGACATGCTGATTTATGAAGCGAGAACTGCGCACAGTTGGAAGCAAAGAACTGCTCTTCTCGCCTTGGGCCGCACGCGGGCCAGGGAAGCCATTCCTGCCTTGGTGGCTGGGTTAGATTCCCGCTCGGCAGAGACTCGAATTGCCGCGATTCGAGCGCTCGGGCGCACTGCCATCACGGAGGCGGCGATCCCGATTCTGGATCGCATCGTGGACGGCCAACTCGATGCTCCGGAACGGTCTGTCAAGAACTCCCTGGCAAATTGTTGCCGCAGCAACCCCGAAATATTGGTCAGGTATCTCGAGCAGGCCCGGGGACCGGTGCGGGAGTTGTTGGCACGCGTACTGGCCGAGTTGGCCTCGCCGGGATTGGGTGAGGAACTTCTCGTGCTCGCAGCCGATGCTTTGCCGGAAGTACGGGCATCCGCTGCCAGAGCGCTAGGGAATACCAACACTTCGTACACCCTGCCGGCGCTCCACAGCTTGGCGAACGATCCCGAGTGGTTTGTACGCCTGCGGGCGGTAGTGGCGCTTGGAGAAATCGAAAATGTTGGGAAGATCAGAATTCTGCTGCGATCCCTCTGTGATGCGAACCGCCATGTGCGGCAACGTGCCGCATGGGTGCTGGCGCGAATGGAACCGCAACTGGAGCAGATCCTTGACGATGTAGTCGCAACCAACGACGACTACGCGCTGCAATCCTTCATTTCCGAACTTGAGCGCTCCGGCGCTATTGAGAACATCGCCGGCTTGATAGCCGGATCTGGCGAAGGTTCCGTGCAGACTACTCTGCGCGAGGTTGTGGAGAGAGCCAAGAAAAGTGTGGAGCTCAGCGGGAAGGCTGTCGCTGTCGCGGCGGGGGCCCACTAACTGTGCGCTTCCTCGCCATATCGAACGCGATTTTATTCATCTACTACGTGTTCTCCAACGTCATTTATCTGGGACTCCTGATCGTTGCTATTTCGAGAAATGTTCGACATCATCATCGCCTCGGTAATTTCAGATTCGAACTCATTAAAGCCTCACCGTTTACGCCGCCCATCACGCTCATCGTTCCGGCACACAATGAGGAACGATCCATCGTGAGCAGTGTAGGAGCCCTGCTCGGCCTCGACTATCCCGCTCTCGAAGTGATTGTCGTAAATGATGGTTCGAGCGATGCCACGGTGGATAAGTTGCAGAAAGCTTATGATTTGCGGACGGCTCGCATCCTCTATATTGCGGACATTGCGACCGCGCCGGTTCGCGCGATTTATCGCAGCCCGCTGGAACCCCGCTTATTCGTTCTCGACAAGCAGGGCGCAGGCTGCAAAGCCGATGCAATCAATGCCGGCATTAACGCTGCCACGAGTCCCTACGTTTGCGTGGTCGACGCTGACTCGATTCTGGAAAGGGAATCCCTGGTCCGAATCATGGTTGGAGTGCTGTCTGATCCCGACCGGGTGGTAGCCGTAGGGGGAATTGTGCGGGTTTTAAACGGCTCCCGTATCGTCAACAATCAGATCGAGCAGGTGCGCCTTCCCAAGCGGCCGATCGAGGTCCTGCAGGTGATTGAATACCTG
>JBEKRY010000218.1:0-7359 GCA_049517555.1 Candidatus Sulfotelmatobacter sp.
GGCCGCGACCGGCAAATGGCTCTGGCGATTCTCCGCGACCTCCTTTCCTCTCCGAATTCGTAAATCACATCGGCAAGCTGTCGCTCGTCGAGGTGGTTTACCACTTGTTCGGCGGTACGCTCCCCACGCGGGTCCATCCGCATGTCGAGCGGTCCATCCGCCTGAAAACTAAATCCGCGCGCCGCGTCGTCCAGCTGCAGGCTGCTGACCCCAATGTCCGCCAGAATCCCGTCGATGGTCGCTGGTCGTTGCCCCTTCGCAATTTCTGCGAACGAGCGCTGCAGCAATGTCACCGTAGGCCAGTCGGGTTCGCCAACGACCAACGACGAACGACCAACGACGACGTTGCCCTTCGCAATCTCCAGCGCTGCAGGATCCTTATCGAGGCCAATCAAATGTCCCGGTGCGCCGAGGCGTTTTGCGATTTCGTAACTGTGCCCGCCCAAACCCACCGTGGCGTCGATATAAATCCCACCCCGCCGCACGGCTAAAAAGTCGATCGCTTCTTTTAAAAGAACCGGAACATGATTTGCCGGAAGACGGCTCACTGCTCTTCCACCACCATGCCCAACCCCCTGAGGGGTGTCTGTTGATCCCCCGTCTGATCGATGGTCCACTAGATGCCCAGTTCGTCGAGCGTCTTTTCATCTTCAGGCGTAAACTTTTCTTCCGTGATCTCTCTCTTGAACAGCTCCAGGTTCCTGACCACCAGAAAAGTCAAGTGCCCCAGAACCGCTACCTCGCCCTTAATCTGTCCGGCTTCGCGCAGCAACTGCGGCAGCAACAACCGTCCCTGCCCGTCCATCTCGACCTGCTGCCCGTAATAGTTGGTGCGGTCGAGAAACTTTTTCTTCGTCGGATTGAAATTGGAGAGCCCTGCCAGCTTCTGCTCGATCCGCTCCCATTCCTCGAAGGGATATAGTTGAGCAACCTTCCCATCCAAACTTGTGATGTAGAATTGCGTTCCGTATTTCTCGTCGATCACCCGCTTGAACTCGGCCGGGACCTTCAGACGGCCCTTCTCGTCGACCCGGGTTGGATGATTGCCGCGAAACATGTTCTTTCTCGATGGTTATCTCTATGCTTGTCATCCCGAGGCGCCGTCTCTTGGCGCCGAGGGATCCAGGTTCTCTGCGCGACCGTACTTCCAAAACAGCCGCCAAGGAGGCAAAAACGGCACAAAGTTGGTTCAGATTCGGGCGATTCGGGCTGTTTGTCGTGCTTTTGGGTCGGTTTCCCACCGGCTCCTCGTTTTCAGCTCCAGTTTCCCACGGCCCTTACTGTCGCTACCACTTCGTACCACTTTCTACCACATCTTAGCCGTAAGTCGTTTATTGTCAAGCAGAAACTTGAAGGTGCCAGTCCCGCTCCTGCACTGACTCGGTAAAATACGAAGGCTTGTGGTTAATCAATCGTAGGACCACAAGGGCTTGTGTTTACGCCCCTGGTTCCTTCGCTATTCTTTCGCTACGATTTTTCTTGCTCTCCGCGTCCAGCGCGGATTTTCTTGTGGAAAAGCGCGCCGCAATGGTCAGACCAGCACTTTGTGGATGGAATTCCAGGCCCTCAAGCCTCCCCAGCGCTCTGTCATCTCGACCGAAGCGAACGAACGCGAGCGCAGTGGAGAGGCCTAGCGCGTTCCCAGTCTCCGCTCTGTCTGCGAACCGGCCGGTGTGAGGATGGGTTCGTGTGCGGATGGAGTGAGAAGGGCAGGTCCCGGGCGTCAGACTTAAAGCAGCTTGTCATCCCGAGCAAAGCGAGGGATCTGGGTGTTTGCCTGCGCAGGCGGGCTGGCTCCCTCGGCGGCTCCTACTTCGCCGGCTCCACGAACACGGCCGTCCCGTAAGCCAACACTTCCGTGACGCCCTGCATCACCTCGGTAGCGTCATAGCGTGCTCCCACCACGGCATTTCCGCCCAGTTCGGCGGCGTGCTGCAGCATCAGATCGAAGGCTTCCGCGCGCGTCTTCTCGCACAACTCGGTGAGCAGCGAAATGTTCCCGCCGACCAGCGTCTGCAACCCGGCGCCGATGGTTCCGAAGATGGAGCGCGAGCGCACCACGATGCCGCGCACCACGCCCAGCGTGCGAGTCACGCGAAATCCGTCCAGTTCAAACTGCGTGGTCACCATGTTGTGAGCCACCATCCGGCCAGAGCTGTAACCGGTTGCCATAGAGCATCTCTCCTAATTAATTCAAAGGCTGTTAATTCAGCATCCTGTATATTTCGAACCAATTGTCATCCTGAGCGAGGATTTTGCTTCGCGAAGGCGAAGCAAAACCGCAGTCGAAGGATCTCTACCTTCCCAACATACTGTCACTCCAATTCTGCCGTAATAAAGAATTCCTGCGAGGAAGTGTCATATTCAACGCGCAGCACATTCGGCTTGCAGCACACCTGGCAGTCTTCCACATAGCTCTGCCGCCGCCCGGCCGACTCGTCGACCGAAGTAGTATTCCATTCTCCGCAAGCAGCGCACTGGAAACCGGATTCCATGGAGAGAGTAGGCAATACGACGGCGTTGCCGGTCAACCGGCCAGTGAGTGTAACGGGGATTTATCACCAATAGTCAAGCCAGAGATGGCCCTCTGAGATCTTCATTTGTTCCCGTGAATCGCGGGCCCGCAGTTTTGTGGCAGGTTTGCGGCAAGGATATCGGCTGCTCGATCAGCGTCGCCTTCGCCGAGGACCGTCTGTTCGTCCGCCGCTGCAATACGCCACCTGCGAATGACGCGACCCCTCGCGGATGAAGGCCCAACCGGGACTGTCTACACCTTCAAATTTTTTGAGACTGAGATCGGCAGACAGCTCATCAAAGACCCGCTGAAGTGCGGGCGAGAGCCCGCCCATCCGCACTAAGTCCGGGTACAGAGCAGGATGCAACACTTTAGAATTCTCAACGGACACCACTGGGAATGGTGCTTAACACTTTGGATCTGGGGCAAGGTGATTGAGCGGAATTTGGCGAGCGTTCCTGCTAGCTATTGTTAACGGGCGTTTACCCGCATCGACTGCATTATGACGGAAACCGGCCGGTTGAGCGGAAAGCGATGCCTCGCCGACACGCGCCTTCTGTAAGTCGTTGCATCTCCGTGGAAGTGGTTGAAAAGTCGTAGAGGTGCTCTGGCAGGCCGCAGGACGTGCAGTTTTGCCGCGCACGACCTTCGACCCCAGCTTGGGATCGATCGTCGATGCCAGGGCCCTTTCCGGCCTCGCAAAGGCCATCGTAGGGGATGCGCAAAACCCACTTCCGCGCCGGCTTTTTATCTCAAGAAGTCGTCTCAAATTGCTACACTGTATGTACACCGTTGTACGTATACTGCCTAATCCCAACAAAACACAAAGCTTGCTTCCGGTTTCGCGTTCTAGTTTGCCGCGCTCCCGCCAAAGTCTGGCTGCCCAGACCATCAAGCCCCAATGACTGCTTGCAGATACGTTCGGAGATAGTTGAGGAGAGAGTTGAGCAGGATTCGCGTGCGAGGCCCGGCAGCCCTAGCCCATCCAAGTCGACCGGCGCCACTTCGCATGCAGCCAGGCGAGGATGCCCAGGGCACAGACCTCAACCGGCCCCGGCGGCATGATTTGCATGCGCCAGAGACTGTCGTAGTCCGTAGTCGCAACGTAGATTGCCCAAATGGTGCCGCCCGCGGCGATCAGGCTGGCCCAGAGTTCTTCTGTGCGAATACTATCCAGCTTGTTCTGCGCGGGATCCTTCTTAACGTTCTTGGGAATGGCAACGACGGGCACGAACTTATTCGGGGACTCGACGTAGCCCTCGCGTCGGGCGTCCCAGTCGATGTAGTCGCTTGGAGGTGATTTCGGCACGTTCTCTAGAGTGCCATAAGAGAGTCAGCGCAGGCTCGTTACTTCAGTACTCGGACGGCCGTTGAATCTATGCCCGGCGCGACTGTCGCTCAAACCTGTCTTCTCAAATTAGGTTCGCAAATCAGTGTTTGGGATATACTCCCCGCCATGCGCTCTATGACACTCCTTGCTGCAGTTTTCCTGGCCGCTGTCGCGCCGCACGGGTTGGCCCAGAACTCAGCCGGGCTTAAGCCTCCGACGGTCGTCGAAGCTCAGGCGTTTCTCGATCGCGCCAATGCCGATTTGTTGGAGCTATACACGGACGCTTCCCGCGCGCAGTGGTTGGCCGAAACCGACATCAATGAGGATACCGAGGCCACATCAGCGCTGCTGAACCAGCAGGCCACAGCGCGCACGCTGGAACTGACTGAGCAGAGCCATCGCTTCGATCACGTCGAACTGCCCGCTGACCTGCGCCGGCAGATCATGCTCATGCAGGTGAACGCTCCGGCTGCTCCGAAGGATCCGAAGCTTCTTGCCGAGCAGACCCTGCTGGCCGCGCAGTTGACCGGGATGTACGGCAAAGGCAAGTACTGCCTGGATGCGCCGCTAGGCGCAGCATCGGCGACTGGAGCGAACTGTCTGGGCATTGACGCCATCTCGGACAAAATGGCGAAGTCGCGCGATCCCGAGGAACTGACCAAGCTCTGGGTGGGTTGGCATGCGATCGGTGCGCCCATGCGCGAGAAATATGCCCGGTTTATCGCACTGCAGAATATCGGCGCGCGGGAACTTGGCTACAAGGATACTGGCGAGCTTTGGCGCGCTGGATACGACATGACTCCGGCGGAGTTCTCCGCCGAAATGGAACGGGCCTGGAGGCAGCTTGAACCGCTCTATCTCGAATTGCACACCTACGTGCGCAGTCGGCTGATTGCGAAATACGGAAAAGCGGCGCAGCGTCCCGACGGAATGATTCCTGCACAACTGCTGGGCAATATGTGGGCGCAGGAGTGGGGCAACATCTACGATATTGTGGCGCCCACCGACCCTAAACTTTCGCAATTCAAGCCTGCGGATCTTGAAGGCGCGTTGAAGAGCCAGATCGCAGCCAAAGACCCGGCAGCCGCGCCGGCATTTGTCGCCGGAACCGATTTGAGCTCCGATGCCGGGCACGCGGCCAAGCTTGCCGCGGGCAAGGACATGGTGCGCTACGGCGAGGACTTCTTCAAATCGCTGGGATTTGCTCCACTGCCGCAGACCTTTTGGGAGCGGTCACAGTTCGAGCATCCGCGCGATCGAGATGTGGTCTGCCACGCTTCGGCGTGGGACGTGGACTCGGTCGACGATCTGCGGGTAAAGATGTGTATCGAGGTGAATGCCGACTACTTCACTACGGTGCATCATGAACTCGGGCACAATTTTTACCAGCGCGCCTACAATCGGTTGCCCTTCCTGTTCCGCAACGGCGCCAACGATGGTTTTCATGAGGCGATCGGCGACTCGATCGCGCTTTCGATTACGCCTGCCTATTTAAAAACACTCGGCCTTACCGACTCCGATCCGCCGGCCGAAGCCGATATTCCTCTTCAGCTGAGAACCGCACTGGATAAAGTTGCATTCCTGCCCTTCGCCGTCGCTCTCGACAAATGGCGATGGGAAGTTTTTTCGGGCGAGATCAAACCGGAGAACTATAACAAGGCATGGTGGGCGCTGCGCGGGCAGTATCAGCGGGTCGCGCCCCCGGTCGAGCGCGGCGAAGCCGATTTCGATGCAGGCGCAAAGAACCACATCCCCACCAATGTGCCGTATGCCCGCTACTTTCTCGCGCGCATCTATCAGTTCCAGTTCTACAAGGCGATGTGCGATGCCAGCGGATACAAGGGCGCGCTGAACCGTTGCAGCTTCTACGGCTCAAAAGCTGCCGGCGACCGGCTGAATAAGATGCTGGAAGCGGGCCAGTCCCAGCCTTGGCAGAAGACGCTCAAAGAGATGACCGGAGTCGATCATCTGGATGCACAGGCGATGTTGGAATATTTCGCTCCGCTGTATGCATGGCTGAAAGAACAGAACCGGCAGGCATCGAGCCGATGAAATCCCGGGAATCTTAAGTCAGACCCGGCACTGGCGGGCAGCCGGGAAATTCCTTCAGGTAAGTGTTCCCGATATAACCCAGATATTCGATGCCGATTTCGCTGGTGAAGAATCCGTCGGCGGTCAGCTTGCGCAGGAAGGCGAAGAATTCTATACCCTGCCCCAGGCTGGGATCGTTCCTGAAGTTCTTGCGGTAGGCGATAAGGTCGAGGATTTCTTTCTGCTGCTGCGCGGTGCAATCGAGATAGACGCTGCCGTAGCGATCGATGCAGGTATTGTCGAGCCACATCAGTCCGCCGCCGAGCGCGACCTGATAATCCTTGTTCTCGCTGGTGATCAGATCGATGAATTCGGGCGCGCCGGCTTCGATTGCGCCTTTCGCCTCGCTGTCGGAAGGAATGATGGTCTGGCAGAGCGACTGCAGGGTTTTGTAAAAGTGCGCGGAGAAAAACTTGGGCGCATACACCTGATCTTCGGCCGCAGCCCGTTCCGCGCGCACCATGCGATGTGCGTATTCGGCGGCTTCCAGCGGAATTACGCGCAGCACCGAACCGGTGATCGCGGTCATGGTCAGCGATTTGAGAATGTCTCGGCGCGATATGGACATGCGTGAATCCGGTTACAGATTTCCTTTCTTCGCCTGGTCGAGCAAGTAATCGGAAGCGCGCCAGGTTAGGGCCATGATGGTAAGCGTGGGATTCTTATCCGCGTTGGTGACAAAGGTGGCTCCGTCGGTCACGAACAGATTCTTTACGTCGTGCGCCTGGCAGTATTGATTCAGAGCCGACGTCGTCGCGTGCTCACCCATGCGCACCGTGCCCACTTCGTGGATGATCACGCCACCATCGGCGATCCCGTATGGGTTCGGGCCATCGGGACGGGTTGTCGTCAGATATTCGCCGCCCGCTTCCTCCACGATCTCGCGGTAGGTTTCCTGCATATCCTTTGCCATTTTGATTTCGTTGTCGCTCCACTTCCAGTGAAAGCGCAGCACGGGAATGCCCCACTGATCCACGGCGTAAGGATCGATCTCGCAATAGCAGTGTTCATTCGGAATCATCTCGCCGCGGCCGGCGAAGCCGATGTAGGTGCCATAGTTCTTCTTGCACGCCTTCTTCAATGACGTCCCGTAGCCTTCGAAGTCATCGCACAGATCGTCGTAGTCGCCGACGCCGGGCATGCCGCGTCCGCCGCCGAATTCGGTGTGGTAGCCGCGCAGGAAGTCGTTCTTGCGGTCGAACTTCCACCAGGGCAAATACATGTGCATGCCGCCGACGCCGTCGTGATTGTGGGCGGGCATCTTTTCGAGCGATTCGAAATATCCGCCGCCATCGCTGCCCACTGTGTCCATCAAGTTGCGGCCGACCACGCCGGAAGAATTCGCCAGGCCGTCGGGAAATAGTGTGGACTTGGAATTCAGCAGCAGCCGCGCCGATTCGCATGCGCTTGCGGCCACGACGAA
>JBEKRY010000219.1:0-10393 GCA_049517555.1 Candidatus Sulfotelmatobacter sp.
GATCGCTGCGGACGCCATCGCCGCGGCGGGGGACGGAAAGTCCATGCCGTCGAAGGGCATGACCTCCCTGGGCATGAGCGCGATGAAGTCGACCGATGGCGCGTCGGCCGATGAGGTGTCGATGGCGCCTCCTGCGGGTGCGAAGCCGACGTCGGGGGAGGATGCCCAGGTCCATCGCCGCGAAGAACGTCTCTCCGCGGATTTGAAAATTAACGGACTCATGGATCTCTCCCCGGATCAGCGCTACAAGAAAGTCATGGCGATGTCGGTCGAGGAGCGGTTGACGATCGCCCCAGGACTGCACGGCGGCAAAGGGCAGGATTTCCTCGCGGGCATGGAGCCAAAGCAGAAAGAAACGCTTCTGGCCATGGCCAATCCGCAGGGAGTGGTGGAGGAAGAACTGGTGCAGGCCAAGCTGCTGCGCGCCATCTACAGCGACCGCCAGTTGGAACAGGTGATGACCGATTTCTGGTTCAATCACTTCAATGTGTTCGCCGGCAAAGGCCCGGAGCGCGTTCTGCTCACCAACTACGAGCAGGATGTGATCCGCCCGCACGCGCTGGGAAAATTTGAAGACTTGCTGCTGGCGACGGCGAAAAGTCCGGCGATGTTGTTTTACCTGGACAACTGGATGAGCGAGGGGCCGAATTCCCTGCAGGGGCTGGGGATTCCGAAGCATCCATCGCCGTATGCTCCACATTATCCGCCGGGAAGTCCGTACGTGAAGCGCAAACAGAACAATGGGCTGAATGAAAACTACGGCCGCGAGTTGCTGGAACTGCACACGCTCAGCGTGAACGGCGGATACACGCAGCGCGATGTGACCGAAGTCGCCAAAGTATTTACTGGATGGACCATCGAAAAACCTTATGAAGGACTGGGCTTCAAGTACGATCCGCGCATGCACGAGCCCGGACCGAAATTTGTTCTGGGGCACAAAATTAAACCCAAGGGCGAAGATGAAGGCAAAGAAGTGCTGCATCTGCTGGCGACCAGTCCGCAGACTGCGCATTTTATCTCGCTGAAGCTGGCGCAGCGCTTCGTGTCGGACGATCCGCCGCCCGCGCTGGTGGACCGCATGGCGAAAACCTTTCAGAAAAAGAAAGGCGACATCCGAGAAGTCCTGAGCACGCTTTTCCAATCGCCGGAGTTCTGGGCTGCCGACACGTACCGAGCCAAAGTGAAAACGCCGCTCGAGTTTGTGGCCTCCGCGGTGCGCGCCACCGGCGCCGATGTGGACGATGCCATGCCTCTGGCACGGCAGATTGCCAACATGGGCATGCCGCTCTATGGCGCCCAGCCTCCGACGGGCTATTCGATGAAAGCTGACACCTGGGTGAGTTCGTCGGCGCTGCTGAACCGCATGAATTTTGCGCTGGGGCTGACGGGCGGCAAGGTTCGCGGCGTGAAGGTCGACTCGGTGCAGCTCGCGGGCGGACCGCCTGCGCCGGCCGATGCAACCGTTGCGCTGGCCGCTCTTGAAGAGAAATTGTTAGCAGGAGACTTGTCAGCGCAGACGCACGACTCGATCATGGCTCAGATTACGGCGGCTCAGATTACGGCAGGGCAGATTCAAGCGCCGCCGATTCAGGCCGCGGCGAAAAATGCGATGGCGAGCCCGCAGGATAAGAAGTCTTCGCAGCGCAAACCGGCCGATGCGGCTCGTCCGCCGGATGCGAGTATGATCGCGGGCCTGTTGCTGGGCTCGCCGGAGTTTCAGAGAAGATAGCTTCTAGCTTCTAGCTGCTAGCTCCTGGCTAACCGCTGGGAAGTCTAGGCTAGAAGCTAGGAGCTAGAAGCTAGGAGCTGTCCTCATGTCCATCACGCGTCGCATCTTTCTTCGTAACAGCGCGCTTGCCGTCGTTGGGACGGCGGCGGTGCCGAGCTTTCTTACCCGCGCGGCTTTTGGCGCCGTCGACGCGGGCGGGAGCACCAAGCGACTCGTCGTCATTTTTCAGCGGGGCGCTGCCGATGGGCTGAACATTGTTGTGCCTTACGCTGAGCCGCAGTACTACGCGATGCGGCCCAGCATCAACATCCCGCGCAAATCGGTGCTGCAACTCGACGGCCGGTTCGGGCTGCATCCGTCGCTGGCGGCTTTTCAGCCGTTGTGGCAGCAGGGTCATCTCGCGATTGTGCATGCCGCGGGATCACCCGACACGACGCGCTCGCACTTCGACGCGCAGGATTTTATGGAGACCGGAACGCCGGGCGTAAAGATCACCGAAGACGGATGGCTCAATCGCTCGCTCCACAACATGCCAGCAAGCATCACCGCAAACATGTCTTCGAGCATGTCCCCGACGGCGCCCGCGACCATGCCGGCGATGCCGCAGAATTCTCCGTTTCGCGCGATTGCGCTCGGCCCGTCGCTGCCGCGCATTCTGAGTGGCTCCGAGCCGGCGGTTGCGATGAATAACATCAGCGACTTTTCGGTGGGCGGAAAGAATCCGAAAGCTTCGCCGGCCGCGACTGCGTTCGAGGCGATGTACGATCACTCGTCCGACAGCATGCTGCACGGCACCGGCGCCGAGACGTTCGACGCGGTGAAGATGCTGAAGACCGCCGACCCGGGAAAATATGCGGCCGCTCCGGGCGCCAATTATCCTAAGGGACGCTTCGGCGACAGTCTGCGGCAGTTGGCGCAACTGATCAAAGCAAATCTGGGAGTGCAGGTTGCGTTCGCTGACATCGGCGGCTGGGACAACCACGTCAATGAAGGATCGACGGAAGGCCAGCTCGCCAATGTGCTGACCGACTTCTCCCAAGCGCTGGCCGCGTTCTGGACTGATCTGGGTGACCTGGGCGAAGACACGGTGGTGGTTACGATGTCGGAGTTCGGGCGCACGGCCCGCGAAAACGGCAACCGCGGCACCGACCACGGCCACGCCAACGTGATGTTCGTTCTGGGCGGACCGGTGAAAGGCGGCAAGGTCTACGGCCGCTGGCCGGGGCTTGATCAGTCCCAACTCTACGAAGGCCGCGATCTGGCACTGACTACAGACTTTCGCCAGGTGATCGGAGAAGCGGTCGCGCGCCACATGGGCAACAAGAATCTCGCGGACGTGTTTCCGGGCTATGACAATCAGCCAGGAAAATTCCTGCGGATACTGGGATAGGGTGACATCTTCATTTGCTCACCGGAGCTATGCTGCTTCATTGCGTCGCGGGAAGCGCCTTCGCAACGCGCTTACAAAAGCCGCGTCTCCTTTTGCGGAGACCATTTCCAGCGGTGAAAATCCTTTGCGCCACGCCAACCAGAATGTAAGCAACAACAGGATGAGCGTAAGGACAACGTTGGGCCATGCGTTCAGGCCCCATTGCCCGCTCCAAGTCAACTGCAGGGCCGGAAAAAACGGAGCGAGGTACGGGATCGGCCACTGATCACCGTCCGGCCCGCGCGAACCGAGCAAGTCTTCGAACAAGTGCAAGTGAAAGCTCAGAAGAGCGAGCAGTCCCGCTGCCCATTTCCGCGTAGCAATCGCAAATGCCACGGCGGCGACGACCAGGCCGAACGCCAAATTGTGCAGCGAGTGGTGGTAGAGCGAAAACCACAGCAGAGGATGCGCCGAGTCGCGCGTCAGAATTTCAGGAATGATGCCCAGGCCGTCGACGTCGGGAATGACGCACGCCAAGGTTACGAGAGCGCGATCCTTTCGATCCAACTTCGCGCAGTTGGCAAGCACCCATCCGCTGAGGAAGTGCGTGACTGGGCTCATGACGTTTACTGCGTTTGGATCTCGATCAGCTCGTCTCCGTTTTCAATCACGAGAAGATACACGGTGGGTGGCTCTGTGCTCACTATCCCAGGTCGATGAAGACTTCGCCGTTCTCGACTTTAATGGGGTAGGTCTTCAACTTCAGACCGGGATGATCCTCGACCGCGCCCGTCTTCGGGTCGTACTGCCAGCCGTGCCAGGGACAGACCACTTTGCCGTTCTCAATCGAGCCTTCGCCAAGTGGGCCCCCGAGGTGGAGGCAGACGTTGTCCAGGGCGCTGTAGTCGCCGTTCACGTTGGCGACGCAGATCATCTTTCCGCCGCAAGGGAATTCTTTAGCTTCATCGGCTGCGGGGAGGTCGGACTGGGTGGTGAGTTTGGTAAATGATGCAGGCATCGGACTTTGCTCGTTGATTTGTCGGCCTTACTTCGCGCTGGCCGGACGGACGAATGCGTCCGTCCCTACGTGAGCTTACTTGGGCTGCAGCGTTTGCGCGATCATCACCTGCCGCTTAAAGTTCTCCACCATATTCGGATCGAGCCGGACTGCGGTGGGCTTCTTCGCCAGCGTCATGGTGTCGATTTTGTCCTGCAGCTTGAGCAGCGCGTAGAAAAGATTCTCGGGACGCGGCGGGCATCCGGTGACGTAAACGTCCGTCGGAACGATTTTGTCGACGCCCTGCAACACTGCATAGGTATTGAACGGGCCTCCCACCGAAGAGCAGGCGCCCATCGAAATCACCCACTTCGGATCGGGCATCTGGTCATAGATGCGCTTCACCACCGGCGCCATTTTCAACGTCACAGTGCCGGCCACGATCATCAGGTCGCTCTGCCGCGGGCTGGGACGGAATACCTCCGACCCGAAGCGGGCAATGTCGAAGCGCGAAGTGGACGAGGCGATCATTTCAATCGCGCAGCAGGCCAGGCCAAACGTCATCGGCCAGACCGCGGACTTGCGCGCCCAGTTGAAAACGTAATCAACCGTGCTGATCATGAAATTCTTTTCGAACTTGTTTTGCAGCCAGCCCATGGATGGTCCCTCGCTTCGACAAACCTCGCAGGCGGTACACAGGCAGTCTAGGTAAGCGGACAGGTGGTGTCAAACGGACGTTGGGGGATCGATCTCGCTTTGTGGAAACATGCTCGTGGTGACGAGATGGGGCATGGATTGTTCTTCCGTCCGGAACTCTCGCTTTCGGCGGCACCCACTTCTTCCGACGGGCACCACTTCTTTTTGCATCGCTTCAGTTTGTCGGTTGGAAGACTTCCAGGACGAAGGCGCCGGTGGATTCCAGTAGGTCGGCGTAGAGGTAGGTGCCGGGCGCGCTGTTGTTCAGAGCGAAATAATCCGTGTTGCTCTCAAAGCCGATGCCGGTCGACGTGGCGGGTACGCAGGGTGAGGCTCCGGCGACGGTATAGGTGACATCGAAAACATTGCTGGTTCCGACCTGGGTGAAGGTTCCGGAGATGGTGCAGTTCGAAGTATCGGTGCCGGCGAAGGTCATACTGCTGCCGGCGGCGGCTGAAAACGTGAGAGAGAGAATATCGGTCAGGCCTTCGATCCCGCCGGTTCGCGCTCCAGAAAGAGCGGTAGGTGCGCCACTCAGGGGCGAAAAAGGTACAGCGGAAATAGTGCCAGCAGAGACTCCGCTAAAAATGCCGGTGATCTTGGCGGGGGCGACATTGCCTTGCAGGGAATCGGTGATGGCCGTCGCCGTCGTCGGTGTGCTGGACGGCGCGGGATAGGAGATGATGTTTCCGGAAAAGTAGCACGCGCCGGTCAGGGTAGGGAGTTCCAGGGTTTCTCCTGATCCGGTAGACGCGGAAGTGTCAAAGAAGAGGGCGAGGCCGGCGGAGTCGACGGCGCCGTATCCGGTGGCAGGATTAACGCTGGTGGGAGTGACAGTCATCTGCCAATTTCCCACAACGGTGTAAGGACCGCCGCTGCACGACGGGTTGACCGAAATGGAAGAACTGCCGCAACTGAAGGTCATCGCACCGATCAGGACGAGACACACGATGGACAACAACCATACGATTTTGCGCAACATTCTGATTATTTTCCTTCGGCGCGGCCGGAACCGGTCTGGTTCATTATCGTCCCGATTCCGAAGGTTGCGCAAAGGCGCTGCCTCCCGCGACGGTCCGGCGCGCGCTTCCATGCAGCATTGTGCGGACTATATTCGGACTGTATTCGGAATATGCGCGGATTATGCGAGGACTATTGCGCATCCGCCCCCGGTCCCACGGCCACGACAAAATAAGTGGCCGGCGTTGCGCCGACGTTCTTAATGCCGTGCTCGTCATTGGAATGAACAAATCCTACCGAGCCCGGCCCCATCACATGACTTGTCCCATTGATCGTGAGCTCTACCGTACCTTCCCGAATAAGCCACATTTCGCTGTGCACGTGATGATGAGGGGGATGCGGCATCCCGCCCGGCGGTAATGTAGTTTCGTGCACTTCCAGCGACTCGCCCGTGGCCAGTTTGCCTTTCAGAACCGGACGGAACTCCGCGCCGTTTGACTTGCTCACGGGTAGTTCGCTGAACGGGTAGGCGGCCGAGGGAAGGGAATTGTCCTGGCTCGACAAAACCTGGTTCGGCAAACCCTGGCTCGGCAAACCCTGGTTCGACAAACCCTGGCTCGGCAGCCCCTCCGATGCAACTGCGGTCGAAACAACTCCGGAGAGTAGAAAAAGCACGTCTCGTCGAGTGGCCGACATGGGGCCTCCTACAAAACAGTTTGATAGTTAGTCCGAAAAGGATAGCAGAGGATTCCTCGCCGCCCTCCACGCAGGGTGAGGCCACATGAATCCTGGGTGGCCCATCCTTTGCGTTCTTTGCGAAAGGGTGGGCCTACCACGACTCTCGCCAGAGAAGTTCTACCCAGCCGCCCGAATCTTCAAGACACGCTCAGGCCACAAATTGACGCCTACTCGGCCCACTTCCTGATAGGCGTAGCTGCGAAAGCTGCTCCACTCCCATCGTTCGGGTTCGAGAACAAGCCCACGCTTCACGGGATTGTGATGCATATAGTGCAGTTTCTCAATCCGCTTGCGCGCGCTCCACACGTTGAAGTCGTAGAAGCGTCGTTGCCACACATGTTCTTCAGACTCGGGCCATAACTCGCTGGGGGAGCTCCGCCTTTTTCCCGCCAACACACTCCGGGCATAGCGTTGCTTCACCACTTGCATGACGGTGGATGGCGTCCCGCGCTCAGGTTCGCTGATCAGCAGGTGGATGTGCTCCGGCATCACCACATAGCCCACGAGAACGAAACCGTAGCCTTGCCGAGTCTCTTCCAGAATTTGCGAGAACAGATCACGGCGCTGAGGCGTGGCCAGCCACGGCTGCCGGTGATAGCAACTGCAGGTAATGTAGTGCAGGTGGTCCTGGCCGTAATAGCGTTTAAGGCCTTTCGGCATTTCCTTACTGTAAGAGCAGATACCGCGCTGGGCAGGATAAAATCAGCCGCGAGAGACCTCCCAGTCCACATTCGGGAATGTCCACCCCTTCGGCTCCGCTCAGGGCAGGCTCTTTGCAAAGAACGCAAAGGATGGGCTACCCGGGATTTATGCTTGCGTAAAAAGGTGAGCCACCCCCGAAGCTCCAAAGTGCAAAGAGTCCGAGGAGGACATCGTGGAAAACTCTCTGAGCCTGAAAAACATTTGCGCGATTATTCTGATCTACGGTGCACTGGCAATAGCCGCGTCTGCGCAAACCTTCACGAGTCTTGCCAGTTTCGGTGCGACCAACGGTGAATATCCGTATTTTGGCTCCCTCGTTGTTGGCTCTGACGGCAACCTCTATGGCACAACAATCCTTGGCGGTACCGGCGGATCGGGCACGATTTTCGACGTTACAACGAAGGGCGTGCTGACCATGCTTTACAGCTTCAGTTCCGACGGCGACATTCCCGATTCGGGGCTGGTTCTGGGCAGTGACGGGAACTTTTACGGAACAACCAGTGGGGGCAGTTTCACTGGTCAAGGGACGGTTTTCAAATTCACGCCCGGGGGCACGCTGACCACACTCTACAACTTCTGCTCGCAAACGAACTGCTCCGACGGGGGACGCCCGCAAGGTGGGCTGGTCCAGGGAGTCAACGGCAATTTATATGGGACAACTACCATCGGCGGAGCTCACGACGCAGGCACCGTGTTCGAGATCACCACAACGGGACAGTTGACCACCCTTTACAGCTTTTGCGCGCAGACAAACTGCACCGACGGTTGGACCGTCTCTAGTGCACTAACGTTCGCAAGCAACGGGAAGCTCTATGGCGTGACCACTAACGGCGGAGCCAATGACTGGGGCACTGTATTTTCCATCACTACTGCGGGCACGCTGACCACCATGCACAGCTTCGCGTCTACCGACGGTGCCAATCCGTTTGGCGGTCTAGTGCAGGCGAGCGACGGGAATTTGTACGGGACAACCTCTGGCGGCGGGAGAGGGGACCAAGGTACGGTATTCAAAATAGGCGAAGCAGGCAAACTGGAGACGATCTACGACTTTTGCTCCAAAGCGTATTGCGCTGACGGTCAGGCGCCGTTTGGGACACTGATCCAGGGATCGAACGGCAATCTTTACGGCACGACGGAAGCGGGCGGCACGCGCAACCGCGGCACAGTCTTCGAAATCACCACAAAAGGCGTGCTCACGACGCTGCACAGTTTTGCTGGAGCGGACGGTGCCTCTCCTTATGCGGGGCTGGTGCTGGACTCCTCCAACGGGACACTGTACGGGACAACTTACTTTGGCGGCAACGTTAACTGCATATTCTATGGGACGGGTTGTGGCAGTGTGTTCAGCCTGGTCCCCTAGCAGGAGGGTGGCGCACTCTTCGACGCTGGCACAAATCCTGGGTGGCCCATCCTTTGCGTACTTTGCAAAGAGCCCGCCCTGAGCGGAGCCGAAGGGGTGGGCCTTACACGAACGGTAAGATTCGCGCGAGGGACTCCCTCTCGGTTTTCCACAGCTCAGAATGTGATGTCGGGGCTAGCCCACCTTCGCGTCACCCCGAATGAGGCTGCCCCATTCGTCGCGGTTTTCGACGGATGGGCACCACAAACGCAGGCACAATTGGCTGTCGTCAGTTCCCCCATGCACCTTTAACGGTCTTCACAAATGCATCCGAGGATAGGTTGGTGGCTGGAAGTAGCCCGAACGCCCACCACCAGTAGTTGTTCGGCGGGGATTCTAGGATTCTATCGGTGCACGAGGACATCTAGGACTAGCTGAACCAGCATAAAGACCCAGAATAGACCCCTAAGGCGCTCTTGATTATCGCTCGGGGTAGCGGACTTTGCTGTCAGTAGAAACATGCCAGAAGGCAATGAAATGAGCGCACAAACCCCCAAAAAAATCTTGTCGTCGATCGACAGCGGATGCGGCCAGCGAAACCACCACACGATTGTTGAAGCGACCGGAAAAACTGCCAGCATGACTGCAAAATAGAACAGGTAAAAGCGCTGGCTCCGGGGCGCTGGCCGAGGTGGAATCTCGTCGAACACGACTAGAGGATTCTTGCATGTCATTCGCACGTGTACACGATGACTGACGTAACCAGGCCATTTCACTCATTGACGCGTTGGTGAATCGTATCGGTCAGGCGCCAGCCTTCCCACTTTTCAAGGATCGGCATTCGCGCGAGCGACTCTCTCTCGCTTTTTCCACAGCCCAGAATGTGATGTCCAACCTTGACCTCGAATTTCAAACAGCAGATCATAGCCGAAGCGAAGGCGGTGCAGACACCAGACAATGATCGCAAGCAGGGCACTAACTCATTTGCTGCCAAGATTTTGACCTCTAAGTGCCTTGAGGTCCGGATTTTGCGGGGAATTTCCTGCTAACTCCATGACGCTAAAGATTCAGGGGGGAGGGGGGATACCCACACAAAACTGCTCCTCAGGAATTCTGCTGCGGCTTTCGCTACAATCGAAACAGGATTGTTGATCCCATTATGTCCCTGACCAAAGCGCAAGCGCTGGAGATGTTCGAATCCGATGATCTGATCGGCATTGGGATGGAGGCGGACGCGGTTCGCCGCCGGTTGCATCCCGAAGGCACGGTCACCTACATCATCGACCGCAATATTAACTACACCAACTTCTGCACCGAGTACTGTACATTTTGCGCGTTTTACCGGCCGCTGAAGGGGCCGGCGGCGAAGGAAGGCTACATTCTCGAGTTCGACACGATTTACGAGAAGATTCGCGAGACCGTCGAACTGGGCGGGACGGGCGTGCTGATGCAGGGCGGGCTGCATCCGGATTTGAAGATTGACTGGCACGAGCGGATGCTGCGCGGAATCAAGGATCGGTTTCCGCAGGTACATCTGCATTGTTATTCGGCGTCGGAAATTATTGCGATTGCGGAGTACAGCGCGCTCTCGATTCGCGACACGATTCTGCGGCTGCGCGACGCCGGCCTCGATTCGATTCCGGGCGGCGGCGCGGAAGTGCTGGACGACGAAGTCCGCTACAAAATTGCCCGGCTGAAATGCTTAACTGATGACTGGCTCAACGTGCATCGCACCGCGCATCAGATCGGGATGCGTACGACCGCCACGATGCTGTTTGGCGTGGGCGAGAACAACGAGAATCTGGTTAATCATTTTCAGCGGCTTTATGAATTGCAGGAAGAGACAGGCGGGTTCACGGCGTT
>JBEKRY010000220.1:0-7337 GCA_049517555.1 Candidatus Sulfotelmatobacter sp.
ATGGTCTACAACTGCGCCCGCATGAAAGACGCCGGCGTGAACTTCGTGAAAGAAGCCGCCATGACCAAGCTTTTCGCCTCACAGGTCGCCGAGCGCGTGACCTCGCTGGCCATCGAAATCTACGGCGGCTACGGATTCACCAAGGATTATCCCGTCGAGAAATACTGGCGCGACGCCAAGATCGGCAAAATCTACGAAGGTACCTCGAACATGCAACTGGCGACCATCGCCAAGCTAGTGCTGAGTAAGTAGCTCGGCAAGTAGCTGGCAAACTGTCCGCCACCGATCCTTCTCTGGTTTCTTAAATTGGGAAGCGGCAGGCAACCGCGGGGTCCCTGGCGCGAGGGGCCGGAATTAAGCAAATCCGGCTTACTCATAATGTGCATTGAATTGCACATCCCGCTGCTTCCGTACCTTGATCGATATCCCATAACCATCCTGATATCAGTAACTTAGGGGGATTCGGTCCATTGGTTCCCGGGGTGCAATTCCTCAGGTGTGCCCGCCAACTCAGGGCAAAGACCGGGGTGCCATTTGACGACGCTATTCGGGACCGACGCCTCACCGATCGTAGCCTCAATGATCGTAACTGATGCTTCACCCGTCATATCTCCGATGGGCGCGCCCGCAGCCATCGACGCGCCCGCAGCCGCCAAGAAGCGGAGCTGGCTGCCGGTGCTTACGGTTCTGTTTCTGATCTCCTACGGACTCATGACGATGCTGATCGTGGAGCAGGGTCAGACCATCGAATCGCAGCGCGCTCTGATTCGCGAACTTTTTCGGGACAGCACCGAACTGTCGGCCGCTCGAATGAAGTCCGCTCAGGAACGTGCCGAATCCCTTTCTACGAAAACCCAGGTTCCTTTGACCCAGAACCCGTCTACCCAGGATCCATCAAGCAAATACCCGTCAACCCAGGCTCCAACTCGTCAGTCCCCGTCTTCCCAGGCAGGACCGCAAAATCGCGCACAGAGTCAGTCGGCCAAACAGAAACCCGACTTCCGGATGCCATCGAAGCCAACGTTAGATCTGGTGGATGACAGCCGGGTGTTGAACACGATTTAAGACTACGATCACGATTTCAGGAATCGCGACAGAAGATCGCGAGCCAGAAGCAGGATTTTGGTTCTGTGGGTAAAAAGTAAGGCAGCAGGAAGCGAAGCAGTCAGCAGAGAGTTGCAGGTAAAAAATGAAGGTTCTGACCCTAGCCTTGATGTTCAGTCTGCCGGTGGCCCCGTGGTCTCCGCAGAAAACCTTGTCCCAGCCTACCAGCCAGATCGCCAAACACTCCAAAAGCGGACGCTGGTACTTCGCAGCCACCGGCCACGCCGTTTACTGCTACGGTCCGGTAATGACCGTGCCCAGCGTCAACGGCGACCTCCAGAGGGTCGCAACGTTTTGCCGCGACGGCAGCGCCGTCGTCCCACTCAAAGACTAGTGGCTGTTTGGCAATCGGCGAATAAGAATTTGTGGAAGGGCACGGTTTCAGCCGTGCCCTTTTGTTTTGAGGCCTGTGACCCTCGTCTCGCCCATCTTGACGCACTCACGCCCGCAATGCCCCACGCTCAGAAGACAAACCGCAACGCAAACTGCATGAAGCGCGGCTGAGTCAGAGTCGAAAGATATCTGCCAAACTGCGACGGATCATACGACAGAGAAGGTTGCGCGGCGCGCACGTCGTAGCGCACCGAGTTGGTGGCGTTGAACGCCTGCCAACTGAACTCCAGCCGCCTCGATTCACCGAGAGAGAAATTCTTGCTCACTCCGGTATCGATGTCGAACATGCCCTGGCCGATCACGTTGTTGCGCACCCCGGATTCGCCCGGCCACTCCGGCCGGAACGCCGCTTCCGCCGCCACTGGATCTTTGAAAATGTCAGGCCCGCTCACCCCATTCACAACCACGTTCTTAGGATTGGATGCTATCGGCGGCGGTCCGTTCGGCTCGGCATCGCCCTCAATGTTCCAGTTCGTAGCCCAGGTGAATCCGTTGTCGATGGTGATGGGGAAGCCGCTGGTCCAGCGGAACACTCCAGAGACGTGCCAGCCACCGATTAACTCCTGAAGCAGCGGACCCGCGCCTGCCGCAAACCTTTGACCTTTGCCGAACGGGAGAAGATAGACGACGTTCGCGTTGAGCTGGTTGTAGGCGTTGAAGTCAGAGAGCCCGCGCAGCGACAGCGGATCCCAGGAATTGATCACGATGCCGCCGCCGTTCAAGTCGTCACCGGTCCCGCCGGTTCCTTCATACGGACCGATGCGCTCGGCTGCCGAAGCCTCGTCGAACGATTTCGAAAACGTGTAATTAAATTGTCCCTGCAGGTTCGCGCCCCAGCGCGCGTTGTAGGTCACCTGCAGCGCGTTGTAGTCGGAAGTCCCGATGTTGCGCCACGAGTAGAGGGACGCGAACTGGTCATGGTAGAAGCTGTACGGCCCGTTCTTGCTGTTCGGGAGCGTCACGCCAGTAATCGAGCTCGGCAGGTCCATCAGGAATAGCGAGAAAGTTTCGTTGTGCGGGAAACAATTCCAGAGTTCATAGATATTTTGCGTGGCCGACGGTTTGGCGGGGTTGTTGCCGGTTGCGCAATTGAGACCCTGGCTGATGATCGATCCCTGGGTCGATGCACCTGCAAAACCCGGGAAGATATTCTCAAAGAATGGTATGGGCTGGATCGAGTTGACGTCCGTGCCGACAGCCGCGGCCTTTGAGAGTGTCGGGGCTGCTTGAAAATACGTCGTCTTACTCTGTGGGTCCGTGAGATTCGCAGGCATAGCCAGATCGACCTGCAACGGGAGTCTTCGGCCGACACTGCCCACGTATGCGATCTGGAGTGAGGAGTGGGAAGTGATTTGGCGTTGGATCGAGACATTGAACACGTGCGCGTATGGAGTCTTCAAGGTCTGGTCCAGCCCCCAGTTAATGGCAAACTCGCCATTGCTTGGCGTAACCGGGAATGCGCCCGATGGAGTCGGACCAAACAGGCAACTCGGACCGTTCAAAGATGCGCAGGGCGCCGGCAAGCACGACTCGCCGGCTGTCCCCGGCGTGAGGCAAGTGAAGCGTGGGGCACCCGCGACCGTTACCACGCCGGCGGGATTTCCCAGATCGGTGGAGAGACCAAATGAGCCGTGCTGGTCAAACGTGTTGACGATGGGAATGCCGAAGTGGTCGTACGTGATGCTGTAACCGCCGCGGATCGAGAATTGATCTTTCTTTCCGAGAATCTTTGAGACCCAGCCCTCGCCTGTATCTGGCGCCCAGGCCACTGCGATACGCGGCGAAAAATCCTTACGGTCCCAGTTCCACAGGCCCGGACCGTGATTCTTGGGCCCCCCAAGCTCGAAGGAAACTTCTCCAGCACTGTTGGCCGAAAGACCCTGCGAAGCTAAGCTGGCTGTTTTGTTGAACCAGTCAGCGAGATTTTGATTGGTGCAGCCGCCGCTCGGAGCCTCCACGCAGGGCGCGACTTGCAGCCCGTTGGTTTCGTAGGGTGGGGCTTCGAGTACCCAGCGCAGTCCGTAAGTGACGGTCAAGCGGGGCGTCGCCCGCCATGAATCCTGCCCGTAGAACTCGTAATCGTTGATCGCGAAACGCCGATTGATCGCCGTGCCCTGAGCCAATGCGGCGCCGCTGCGGGTGAAATTGTAGATGCCGTCGCCCTCGGCAAAAATTCCCATGGCGATCGCAATTGCGCTGTCATAGTTCGGGCCGAAGTTCATATCTACAGCCGGATAGCCGTTGTTAGCCGGATCGAGCGGGCTGGGCGTGTTGGCGATTCCCCCCGTGTTGAGATAGACCGGGTTGGTCTGAACGTCGGAGAAAGAGTTGGCGTAGCTGGTGTGATTGTTGCGGATCAAAAATAAATCGCCGCCGAATTCGAACGTGTGGTTTTTGTGCGTCCAGTTCAAACTGTCGGTCAGCTGATTGCTGGGTACGAAAGCAATGGTCGAGCGAGTGAAAGGAACAAGGTTGTCGAGTCCATTCAAAAGAACCGCGGGATATTGAGACGTGCCAGCGTTATTCACTCCCTGGCGGATCCAGCCCCAATGGAAATTGTTGATGAGCGTAGGAGAAATCAGCGAGGTGAGTCCGACCGTGGAACCCTTGCTGTCGTCGAGCTGGGTCGTAGATGCCGTCTGGCCAGGAAACTGTTGCTGCCCCGGCAACTTGTAATATTGCAACTCTCCCCGCCAGAACAGGGTTTCCGAACCGCTGGAGTTAATGTGCCAATCACCCTTGAGAATGTAAGTGTTCTTGCTCCAATCGGCGTTCGAGGAAAACCGGTAACCCAAAGTGTTCGAACCGTCGCCGGCATTTTCATTGGACGCGGGATACTGGTTGAGGACGCTCAAGACCCCCTGACTAACGCCGATTCCGTTAGGGTCAATCTGTTGGATTTGCGTCGGTCCCAGCGCATAGTACCCAGGTTGCACGCCGGTCACACCGTTGACGGTGCCGCCGGGACACGTCGTTGTATCCGGGCTGCCATCGGACAACGTTTGACATAAATACACCAGATCGCCGGCGCGCAGAGTCGCGCTCGGCACATCACGCAATACGCTGGTGCCCGCCGCTTGTCGGAATCCTTCATAGTTGGCGAAGAAGAAAAGCCGGTTCTTCTTGACGGGCCCTCCCAACGTGACTCCAAATACGTTGTACGAGAGTTCGGGTGCCTTGTTCGGTTCGCCGCTGCTTATCTGGGACCATTTCAAAAACGGGTCGTTGGCGCTGAACACGGTATTACGGTTGTACTCGTAGGCCGAGCCGTGAAAGTCGTTGGTGCCACTCTTGGTCACCAGCGCAACCTGGGCTCCGCTGGAGTAGCCGGAGTCGGCATTGGCGTTGGCGGTGGTGACCCTGAACTCCTGGACCGAGTCGGGTGGAACATTCAGGACGCTGGTAAAAGCGTACCCATTATTCTGGTCGTTGACCCCAATGCCATCGAGCGTCACGTTGGATTGGTCGCTGCGCAGGCCGTTGACCGCGCCGCTCCGCGTATCCGTGTTCTGATCCAGCGCATCCCCCAGGTACGCCACACCTGCCTGCAGGCTGAGCAACTCAACTACGTTGCGGGCGGCGATGGGCAGTTCGTCAATTTGGTTTCCCTCGACCACGTTGCCCAGCGATGCGTCGGTGCGATTGATGAGCGGCGCTTCCGCATCCACGTTCACCGTGGTCGTCCCACCCGTAACCTGCAGCCGGATCGGTAAGGTCGAGGGGATACTAACTACCAGCGTGATCTTCGTCGCGAGGTATGTTGCGAATCCCGGCGCCGCTGCCTCGAGCCGATAGTTGCCCGGAGGCACATCCAGAAACTGGTACAGGCCTGATCCGTTGCTCGTGGCGTTCCGCTGCAAGCCGGTCGCCGGTTCGGTCAAAGTAATCTTTGCCCCGGCAACCGCCGCGCCCGACGGGTCAGTGACGTTGCCGTTCAGCGAACTTGTGGATTGCGCGGCCGCTGACGAGACCAGGAACATCGAGGTCAGCAACGCCAATCCTGCGAACAGCGAAAGCAAGCGCAATGCCCGGTGCAGGCCTGATTTCTGTATACTCGCTCTCCGAACAGAAGGAAAACCAATCTGGTACCACCGTTCCTGCCGCCTGCCGCTCGCCTGCTGATGGATTCGTGTCATCCCGTAGCCCTCCCAGGAAGAAGACAACGCTAGGCGAAGACACCTGAGATTCAATCCCAAGTGTTGCTCTCCATTCACCCGCTTGTGTCTTGCGTTTCCTGCGCCTGTTCTGGGTTGGATTCAAGCCCCTCCCCGTCCGAGTGCCGCGGATTATACCTGAAGATCATGCTCACCTTCATTCAGAAAAGTGAGCTTGCGGAACGGTTTTTCTGGTCGAACTGTCCGTTTGCGTCCTGCACGCTCCGACGCGCATCAAATCGCCATCCGAGAAAAGGGCTGATCACGGCCCCGGACCACGTCTCGATACCGGAGCTCCCATACTGGAGATTCAATGTCCATTGGTCCCGTCAATCGCCTCATCAAGTCCAAGCCCACGCTGGAAGGCGCCGGAGTGCACCTCCGCCGCGCCTTCGGCTTCGGCAACACTCACGATTTCGATCCGTTTCTCCTCCTCGACGATTTTAGAAACGACGTCCCCGAGGACTACCTCGCCGGATTTCCCTGGCACCCGCACCGCGGCATCGAGACCATTACGTATGTTCTCGCCGGAACCGTCGAGCATGGCGACAGCATGGGTAACCACGGCGCCATCGCCGCCGGCGACGTGCAGTGGATGACCGCCGGCAGTGGCATCATTCACCAGGAAATGCCCAAGGGCGACGAAACCGGCCGCATGCACGGCTTCCAACTGTGGGCGAACTTGCCTTCAGCGCAAAAAATGACTGCGCCGCGCTACCAGGAAATAAAAACCGGAGAAATTCCGCAGGTCACCGACGACGACGGCACCCACGTCCGCATCGTCTGTGGAAATTTCTGGGGCAAAAAAGGCCCGGTCGACGGCATCGCCACCGATCCCACTTACCTCGATGTATCGGTGCCACCCGGTAAACGGAAAACGCTGCCGGTCGAGGTTACGCGTCATGCCTTTGCCTATGTGTTCGCCGGAGATGGCAAATTCTGCAACGCCTCCGGACCGCTCGCCGTCCCAACGGAAGGTGTGGGATGGGCCGACGTCAAGCCTCCGGCCGACGCCGAGAACCGCTCGCTCGTCGTCTTCGATCGCGGCGATGAAGTCGCGGTGCAGGCCGGCGAAGACGGCATCCGTTTCCTCCTGGTCTCCGGCAAACCGCTCGAAGAGCCCGTCGCGTGGTATGGTCCGATTGTTATGAACACGCAGCAGCAACTGCAGCAGGCCTTCCAGGAACTGGAAAAAGGCACGTTCCTGAAGAAGTAGGCCAGCCGCGAAGCGGCGAAAGAATACAGCCCACGGCGCAAGCCGTGGGTAGCGCGTGGGAGGAGAGCAGGCCCCGGAGGAGCGGCACGTTCTCGCCTACATCACCGTAGAAATTATTCAACGCAACGTGGCCATCCCATGCCCGAACTCCCCGAAGTCGAAACCATTGCCCGCGGCCTCGCCAAGCGAGTCACGGGAGACATTGTCGAATCCGTGTGGCTCGGCCAGAAGAAAGAACCACTAAAATCTCCCGCATCCGAAATCGTTGCGTCGCTGGAACACAGCCGTATCGCGGCCGTCCGCCGCATGGGCAAGCACATCGTCTTTGAGTTAGACCTTGTGGGGCGGACACTCCTGTCCGCCAAAGGCCGGAAGCCAAAGCCGAGCCGAGAATTCACCGCGACCCAGTCTTCGCGGATGCCCCAAGCAGAGGCGGACAAAAGTGTCCGCCCCACAAACAGCAAGGCCCA
>JBEKRY010000221.1:0-7296 GCA_049517555.1 Candidatus Sulfotelmatobacter sp.
GGGTTCTGCACTGGCTGGACTGCTCGCGCGAGCGGGTGTGGGGACGCTGCGCATCATCGATCGCGACTATGTCGAGCCCAGTAACCTGCAGCGCCAGTCTTTATTCGATGAGGTCGACGCCGCCGAATCCCTGCCCAAGGCGATTGCCGCCGCGCGGAAGATCGCCGCTTTTAATTCCGAGATCACGATTGAGCCGGGGGTCGAAGATCTCGTTCCCAGCAACATTGAGGCAATGCTCGAAGGAATGTCGCTGATCCTCGATGGTACCGACAACTTCGAAACTCGTTACCTGATCAACGACTATGCCGTCGACCGTTCGCTGCCCTGGATTTATTCCGCAGCAGTGGGAAGCTACGCGGTCACGTTGAATATTCTGCCCGGCGAAACTGCTTGCCTGGCCTGTATATTTCCAGAGTCGCCCCGGGGCATGGTCGAGACCTGCGAGACATCCGGCATTCTCAATTCAGCGGTGAATCTGGTGGCCTCGATCGCAGCGACCGAGGCGTTGAAGCTGCTGGTCGGGGGCACGTGCGCTCGCCAACTGCGGCGGACGTTGCTCTCATTCGATGTGTGGACGAACGAGCATGCGGAAATCTCGGCCGCCAAGCCTCGCGTCGGCTGCCGTGCCTGTGGAGAGCGCAATTTCATCCATCTTGCAGGCGAGGGCCGGCCCCACATCACGCTGTGCGGCAGGAATTCCGTGCAAATTCATGAGCGCCAGCGTCCGATCGACTTCGCCGAAATGGACCGCCGCCTCCAGCCGCACGGCGCCGTCCGGCACAATGATTTCGTGCTGAAATTCTGGCACGACCCTTACGAGATGACTCTGTTCCCCGACGGCCGCGCCATTATCAAGGGCACGACTGACACGGCCGTAGCGCGAAGTCTGTACGCGCGCTATGTGGGAAGCTGAATTCAAATTCCTGCCACTGACAGGCAATCTCATCAACGCCCGCACGCTCACGGCGTGCTCCTTTGGTTACCGTTGAGACGGTGATAATGCGGCGGCTGATCCGATCGGCCTGCTATTCTTGGGTCATCAGTCGCCACAAATGCGTGTCGGCCGAACGTATTCGCCTGTTCGTCGCGTTCGCGCCTGGGTCGTTGTCAGGACACTCGGGAACCTGCCTGCGACCGCGATCGCCGTGCATCTGAAGATCGCCCCGCATCCGGAATCGTCTCGCATCAAAGATCCCGCATCAAGGGTTGAGGCCAAGTCCGCGAACCCCAGTTCAAGAAGCCTGAATTCGAGAAGCCCGAGTTCGAGAAACTGGGTTCCAGAAGCTTGGTCCAGCAACTTGGTTCGAGAAGCTGGGTTTCAATAAAAAAGCTTGGGAGGCAATACACTTTATGACAGAAACGCTGAAGAAGTCAGTCCGGTACGGAGTCGTGTTCGCAATTGCGCTCGCGACGATCATCCTGCCCGTACCAACGCACGCGCAAGATCAAGATGACCCGCCTGCCCGCGTAGCGCGTCTGGGCTACATGCAGGGTTCGGTTTCATTTCAGCCCGCCGGAGAAACGGATTGGGTGGGGGCCGTTCCCAACCGTCCCATGAGTACCGGCGACCAGCTTTGGACCGATGTGGACTCGCGCGCCGAAGTGACGCTCGGCTCGGCTGTGATTCGAATGGGGCCCCTTACCGGGTTCTCTTTTCTGAACCTGGATGACCACACCGTACAGATTCAACTCAGTTCGGGCATGATCGACGTCCGAGTGCGGCGACTCGATGGCGACGATGATTTCGAAATCGATACGCCCAACCTGGCTTTTACGGCAATACAGCCGGGCCGGTACCGGCTGATCATCAACGGAGACGGAAGCACCACAACGATCGGGGTCCGCGGAGGCGGCGCCGGTGAGGCTACCGGCAACGGCCAGGCCTACACTATGCAGTCGGAACAGGTCGGCTATTTCAGCGGCGATCCGGATGGCAGTCTGTATGCCGATGTGGAACCGATCGGACAGCCAGATGAGTTTGATGCCTGGATAGAATTCCGGGACCAGCGCTACGACCATTCGCGATCCGTGCAGTATCTGTCGCCCGATGTAGTCGGCTACGAGGATCTCGACGAGAACGGCGACTGGCGCGACGATGCCGGCTACGGCCATGTCTGGTACCCGCGGGTTGCCGTCGGGTGGGCGCCTTATCACACCGGCCATTGGGCCTGGATTTCTCCCTGGGGATGGACCTGGGTCGATGATTCGCCGTGGGGTTACGCCCCGTTCCACTACGGACGCTGGGTGAGTGTCGGCGGACGCTGGGGATGGGTGGCTGGTCCAGTGGCAGTAAGAGCAGTGTATGCCCCCGCTCTGGTGGTTTTTATCGGCGGAGGTCCCGGTGCCATTGGCGGTAATGTGGGCTGGTTCCCGCTCGGGCCGCGAGAAGTATACGTGCCGACTTACCCGGTAAGTCAGGCGTATATGACCCGGGTGAACGTCAGCAGTACGACGGTAAACGTCACTCAGGTCACCAACGTCTATAACACCACCATCATCAACAAAACGACCATCACGAACGTTACGTATGCCAACCGGAGCGTGCAAGGCGCTGTGGTAGTGGTTCCGCAGCAGGCGTTCGCCAGTGCGCAACCGGTGGCGAAAGCATCCGTCACGGTGAACGCACAGCAAATCGCCTCCATGAACGTGAGCGCGCGGGCAAGTGTAGCTCCAACGCATGCGAGCGTTCTCGGCGCGCATGCGGCGAGCGTGGGTCACGTGTCGGCGCCTCCGGCGGCAGTCGCGAGCCGGCAAGTCGTCGCCAAGAAAACGCCGCCTCCACCCGCTATTCCTTTTGCCAAACAGCAGCAGGCTTTGGCCGCGCATCCCGGACAACCCTTAACCCGCAGTGAAGTGCAGACCGTGCGTCCGGCCGCCAGTGCGGCGGCGAGGCCAATGGTGAAGCAGGCGCCTCCGAGCAAGCCGGCGACGCCCACGGTCGGACATCCAACGCCGGCAAACGCAGCACGTCCGGGTCAACCCGCTCCGGCGAATGCCGCGCGACCGGGACAACCGCCCCCGGCAGCGAATCAGCCGGCGAATCGGCCTGCTAATCCTCCGGCGGCAAACGAGCGGCCTGTGGCTACTCCCACGCCACCGAATCACGCCATGGCCCCGCCATCGGCTCAACCGGCAGCGAAGCCACCCGCGAACCATCCCGAGCCCCCGCCAGCGAGTCGTCCTCAGCCCCAGCCTGAGAAGCCTCAGCCTGAGGTGAATCGCCCGCCCGCGGAACAGCCGAAGCCGGTTCAACCGGCTCCGCATCCGGCAACGCCACCTCCGGCAGCGAAGCCCGCACCTCCGCCGCAGCACCCGCCGGCGAAACCAAAAACACCGGAGGAAAAGAAAAAGGAAGCGGAGGAAAAAAAGCAGTAGAGAAGCCTCGGCCGAGTAGCGGCCTGGCTTCGGAATCCACGTGAAACGGAGAGGGCATCCTGAACCTCTCAGGATGCCTTTTTTTCTGCGATGAGCGGCAAACGGGTGGTCGCCGTCGTCTCTTCCGCCGCTAGTTGTGCGCTTTGATGCTCGAAAAGAAAACCGCCAACCACAAAGGGCACGAAGGATCACGAAGCCCCTCTGTTCTTACTTAGGTTTCCTTCGTGTAACTTCGTGTCCTTCGTGGTTATGGATATTAAGACTGCACCGCCACCCGGCCTTGACTGGCAGCTAGAGCTGCTCTCTGCTAGTCTTCTTTGCTCGTACTTTTCTGTGCTCGCTGCCCCGAAGTTTTATCCGCTTGAATCCCGTTCGCGTGCCGCTCCGCAGCACAAGAGAGGATCAGCATGGACGACAATCTGGAATCGATAACCAGAGTCAAGAGTGCAGGTAGGGTGGGGATTCGAATCGAGAAATGTACCAATTTACGAAGATTGCAACTCTAAATTTGGGATTGGGTTTATTAATCAAGTGACTCCCGCATCCAACCCCGAGCAGGCAAAGGATTTCCTGAGGACGAGCATCTGATCCAACAATCCCAAGATTGGTAGAAATGCTCTGATATTCTGGATATGAGTATTACTTTTGTGCCGAGGCAATCACCCGCAAGCCATACAACGTAAAGATAGTTAGCCGCATCTCAGGGGGTGCGGCCGGAAAAGGCAACTTGACCGACCCAGCGCAGCCACCGTCTATAGAACGAGAAAAAGAGAAGGGCGGCGACCCGAACGAAGCCGAGCTGATCGAGCGAGCCAAGCACGGGGACGCTGAGGCGTTCCAGGCTCTCTACGACAAGCACAAACGGCGGGTCTACTCGCTCTGCCTGCGCATGACCGCGAATACGGCCGAAGCCGAGGACCTGACTCAGGAGGCGTTCCTGCAGCTTTACCGCAAGATCGCAACGTTTCGCGGCGAATCGGCGTTTTCCACCTGGCTGCACCGGCTCTCGGTGAACGTAGTGCTGATGCAACTGCGAAAGAAAAGTCTCCCGGTGGTTTCTCTGGAAGAAACCACACAGGGCGGCGAGGATGATACTCCGAAGAAGGATTTCGGGGCCGAAGACTTGGCGCTGGCCGGATCGATCGACCGGCTGCAGTTGCAGAAGGCAGTCGACGATCTTCCACCCGGGTATCGCATGATTTTTGTTCTTCACGATATTGAAGGCTACGAACATAATGAGATTGCGACCATGGTGGGTTGCTCGATCGGCAACAGCAAGTCGCAGTTGCACAAGGCGCGCATGAAACTTCGCGATCTGCTCAAGATGAATCGAACCGAACCGGCCGAGGAAGCTTAAGAGTGAACGAGTTTGAAGAAGAACGTGATCCAGCGCAGACCGGACACGGCGGTAACCTAGGCTGAGGTAACCTGGGCTGAGGTAACCTGGGCTGAGGCGCAAGGCTGCAAGCTGCTTTGAATTTGGCGGTAGACTGGTTCGGCAGAGGCTTGGGGAGCGCGGTTATGAATTGCATTGAGTTGCAAGCGAGCCTGGCGGAGACGGAAGACGGCAGCAGCGCCGGACGAAACCCGGAACAGCGGGCTCATCTGAAGACCTGCCCGGAGTGCTCGTCGCTGATCGCGGAACTGAATCTGATTGCCGCCACGGCGGTCGAACTGCGCGCGGCTGACGAACCCAGTCCGCGGGTATGGAATTCCATTGAAATTGCATTGCGGCAGGAAGGACTGATTCGCCCACAGCGGGCGAGCCGGTCGCTTTTGCCTGCGCTCAGTAGCCGCTGGGCATGGGCGCGCTGGGCGCTTCCCGTGGCCGCTGCGTTGCTGATCACGGTCGGCGTCTACGTTCGCCAGCATTCCCTGTCCTTGGCCCAACAACTGGCCAACAACGTCGCGAGACCCGTCTCGTCCGGCAAAGCCGTGGGCAACGCCGCGGAAGACGTCTCCGATTCGGCGATTGCCGGCCTGAAAGACGACGACCTGTTGCAGGAAGTAGCGCAGATGTCCCCCACCATGCAGGCCCAGTACACCGACGATCTGCGTCACGTTAACGACTACATTCGGGATGCGAAAAGCGTGGTGGCCGCCGAACCGAACGACGAGGAAGCTCGCCGGTCGCTGATGGAGGCTTATCAGGAAAAGGCCATGCTATTCGAGTTAGCTATGGATCGTTCTCTGCCATGATCGTTTTGGGCCACGACCGTTCTGGCATGCTCGTTCTGGCAAGATCGTTCTCTGCCATAATGTATGGCAATTCTCAACCCGCCAGCCCGGGCGCTGTGCGGACCGATAGGGGCATCGGGAGTCTTATGAGCAGGCGCACAATCGAACTTGTGGTGGCGGGCACAATCCTGGCGGGTACTTTGGCCGCCCAGACCCACAGGGACTATCGCTTTGACGTCGAGCCGAAGTGTGGAGTTTCGGTGAACAATCCCTATGGCTCGATCTCCGTCAAGCCATCGTCGAGTGACGTCGTGGTGATCAATGCGGTGCTGGCTTCCGATCGAGTTGAAGTCGATAACAGTCTGATCGGCAACCGGGTGGAGATCCAATCGCATCTGCTGCCGGGCGCCGATTTGCAGTCCGGACGCGTGGATTATGAAATTCTGGTGCCCGCCGACGCCAGCGTCACGCTGCACTCCAGCACCGGCCCGCTGCGCGCCGAAAGGCTTGAAGGGGATTTGGCGCTGGAAGGCGCCGCCGCGACCGTAGAAATTCGCGAAATCACGGGCGGGCACTTGCATGTGAAGACCCTGAATGGTCCAGTCACCCTCACCAATGTTCAGGACGGCCATGTGGAAGTGGACACGCTGAGCGGCGAAGTCACGCTCAATGGCGTCACCGGTCCGCTGGTGCAGGTGATTTCGACCAGCGGCGGCATCAACTACATTGGCGACTTTGGCGACCGGGGCGAATACCGGCTGACCAGCCACAGCGGTGACATTGAAGCAACCGTGCCGGAAACTACTTCGGCCGACGTGAGCGCGCGCTCGGTAAAAGGTGAAGTGCGCGACGATATTCCTCTCCAACCGAAGACGCACACCTGGTTCGTCCTCAAAGAAGGAAGTGCCTTTTGGGGTACCATGGGCCGGGCCGCGGTATCATCGACCGTGGTGCTGCGCAGCTTCAATGGTAAAATCCACCTCAGAAAACGAAATCCAAAATAAAGCGAGCTTCTAGCTCCTAGCTTCTGGCTTCTAGCCAAATCAGTCCGTGGCTGGGAGCTAACGGCTGGAAACTCACTTTTGAAGAAGCGTTCTGGCAAGACAGTTGACGCTGGGAGACGGGAGCGTGTGCGGCGAAGCAGGCCGTCCGCCTCGGAGTCGCCAGCGCCGGGTACCGCCGTTTTCCTGGTCGGCTTCATGGGCGCCGGGAAAAGCAGCGTGGGGCGCGCCCTTGGGCAGCAGCTGAATTGGGTGTTTGAAGATCTCGACGACCGCATCGAAGCGCGCGAACTGCGGACGGTAGCGGAGATTTTCCGGGACTCGGGAGAATCCGAATTTCGGCGGGCCGAACAGGCAGCCCTCGAACAGGTGTTGGGGGAACTGAGCGGCGGAGTCGCCAGAATCGTGGCTCTGGGAGGGGGCGCATTCGTACAGAAGGAGAATGCGGCCCGGCTGAAGTCATCCAGCGTACCGACGATTTTTCTGGATGCTGCGGTGGAAGAGCTGTGGCAGCGCTGCTGCGCACAAGCGAGCGCGGCCGGCGCGGAACGTCCGCTGCTGCGCAGCCTGGAGCAGTTTCGCAAGCTCCATCAGGCTCGGCGCAGAAGCTACTCGAAGGCGACACTGAAGATTCAAACCGGAGGCCGCGCGGTCGAAACGATCGCGGCGGAAATCGCGGAAACCCTGGGCCTGAGAAAAGCCCCTGAAAAAAAGGGCCGGAAAAAAATCGAGCTACGCACGG
>JBEKRY010000222.1:0-7295 GCA_049517555.1 Candidatus Sulfotelmatobacter sp.
CATGATGTTCGGCGTAGGCGAGAACAACGAAAACCTGGTCAACCATTTTCAACGCCTGTATGAATTGCAGGAAGAGACCGGCGGATTCACGGCGTTTATCCCGTGGAGCTTTCAGCCGCAGCATACGGCGCTCGGCGGACGTCATTGGGATGAAGCTACCGCGGTCGACTACTTGAAAGTGCTGGCAATTTCGCGGCTGTATCTTTCAAACTTCCTCAACGTGCAGTCGAGTTGGGTGACTCAAGGATTGAAAGTCTGCCAAATGGGCCTGCGCTTCGGCGGCAACGACGTAGGATCGGTGATGCTGGAAGAGAACGTGGTGCGCGCCGCGGGCGTGACCAACTGCACGACCGAAGAAGAATTGCGGCGGATCATTCGCGATGCCGGATTCCGTCCGGCGCGGCGGGATACGTTGTATCGGCAGTATTTCTTGAATTAGAAAGATTCGAGTTCACAGGATTTTGTGTGCCCCATTTCTCACGGTTTTTTTGCGAGAAGTGGGGCTTTCGCGTTGCGCGACGGAAATCCCGACGTCTCGCAAAGGAGGCGAGACATGGGGCACCCCGCCAATTCGTCACTCCTGATCACGCATCTTCTCGCGTTTTTCCTTGTTGTCGTAGGACCTGTCTGGGATTACATTGACACGCGTTCTCTCAAGGCCCATCCCAGCCCTCAATTGCGTCTGCGCTATTACCGTCAAACTTTTGTCTGGCTTTGGATCGCCGCGGGTGTGGCATGCTGGGTTAGCGGAGTTGGCGCTCTGCTCACCACACGCGGAATCGGGATTCACGCGGCTTGGATGGAGCGACACGGCTGGGCCTGGTGGTTGGCGGTTGTACTGGTGTCGCTGGTCGTTCTGTTGCAGTTGGTCTTGCCTGTGATTCAGGTGAGCGTCAAGTATCGGAACCGGGCTTTTCTGGAGCCTCGCCAGCTCGAGCTGCTGCGTTTCTTTCTGCCTTCTTCCGATCTGGAACGGCGCTGGTTCGCCGCGCTGAGCGTCACCGCCGGCTTGTGCGAAGAATTACTGTTTCGCGGATTCCTGTTGCGATACCTGCACACCTCGCCGTTGCATCTTGGCTTAGTGTGGGCCGCGCTGGCAGCAGCCCTGGTGTTCGGCACACATCATATTTATCAGGGTGTCAAAGGCTTCATCTCCACCAGCATTGGAGGACTCATCTTCACAGCGATCCTGCTGGTCACCGGAAGTTTGCGGGCCGGGATGGTCTACCACGCTGCTAGTGATTTGAGTGTCCTGCTCTACTGGCGGCCGAAGCCGGTCGCGAGCGATGCGGCCTGAGTGCGTGGTGGTTATCTTCGCGGGCAGAGATCGCTGGATACGAAAAGCAGATTCCTCCGCCCCTCACGTTCGCTCGGGGGTCGGAATGACAAGGGTGGTATCGGTTAGAACATCTCCATCTGCCGATCGAATTCTGGCTGAGGCAGCTTTGTGGCGTAGGTCGTACGCTCTTTGTGGTAGCGTCCGCCGAGTTTGTATTTCTCTTTCAGCTTCGCGATGAGTTGGCTGAGGCGCTTGCCGTACGACACTGGCAGAAACGAGCGATCCTGGTAGCGCTGACGGTAGTTTTCGGCGAGATGCGGGAAGTTGGTTTCAAGGAACGGAAGAAATACCGCTGCGGAGCACGGTTTCAGAAAGAGCGCGTTGGCGAACACATAGTCGGCGCCGGCCTCGGACGCAGCCCGCACCAGCGCTTCCAGATCGGCGGGGGAATCGGTGATTCCGGGAACTACTGGAGAGCAGCTTAATCCCACGCGCAATCCGGCGGCGCTGAGGGCGCGGACAGCATCCAGGCGCAGGTCCGGGCGCGGTGCTCGGGGTTCGAGAATGCGGGCTAGGTCGGTGTCCAGCGTGGTGATGGTTACGTGGACCGACAGCTTGTTATGTTTGGCGACCTCGCCGAGCAGATCGAGATCGCGCGCCACCAGATTCGATTTTGTGACGATGCCCAGTTCGAGGCCGCGGTGGCGAGTGAACTCTTCGAGGATTCCGCGCGTGATTTTGTAGCGGCGCTCGGCGGGCTGGTAGGGATCGGTGGCCGTGCCCAAGGAAATGGCTTCATCACTCTTTACCTTGTGAAGTTCGTGGCGCAGCAGTTCTGCGGCGTGCTGCTTTACGTAGATTTTCTGCTCGAAGTCCATGCCGTTGCGCATTTCCATGAACTCATGAGTGTAGCGGGCGTAGCAGTAGCGGCAGCCGAATTCGCATCCGCGGTAGGGATTGATGGTCCAGGTGAAGGGCATCTGGCGGTTGCTCACACAACGGTTCAGGATGGATTTCGTCGGCAGCGTGAAATATTCGACTTGATGGCCTTCGCGCAGGGATTCTCCAGAGGAAGCGAGGCGGGCGATGCCGACCAGGGCAGGTTTGCTGATGGTTGCGGGCTGGTTCGAATCGGGGAAGAGAGGAAGAGGGTTCATTTAATTCGCCTTTTGTTCGCCTACTATAGTCCGCGAACCAGGAGTCGGTCAAGCCATCCGACGGGGTCGGGTTTTCCCGCTTCTCGCGAAGAACGCGAGAAACGGGGCACCCACAGTTTGTTTGCTGTACACACACCCCCAAGAGCGCCGCGCTACGCGCGGCGGACGGACGAATGCGTCCGTCCCTACATTGGAAGCTTCTACTGCTTCAGGATCCAGGTTGTCATTTTGTCGAGGGCCACGGGGGAGATGGTTTCTTCGATTTGTGAATATTCTGCGGGGGAGCCGGTTTTTGCGGTTTGGAAGAGATGATTCAGGCCGGGGAGTTCGTCGATTTCTACGTGCTGGTTGCCGGATTCTGCCAGCGCTTTGCGGATGGGCGGGAGGTTCTGGCTGGGCAGGACTTGTTTGTCGAGTGAGCCGTTAAGGGCGAGGACGGGGCAGGTGACTTTGCGGAGGGCGATCGCGGGATCGTAGGTGAGGAAGTAGCGGAACCAGGGCGAGGTGAGCTGCTTGATTTGCAGGCCGATCTGGGCTTCGGGAACGTCGCCGGACTGCTTCATCTTTTCTGTTAATTCTTTTTCGAGAACGGCTTCGTCTTTTTCGGTTTCGACGATCTTGATCATCGCGCGCTCGGTGGCGGCGTTTTTGGCGGCTTCAGCTGGGTCCTTGCCGCTGGCGACGGCAATGGCCTCGCTTTGGGCCACGATGATTTCGTCTCCGGGGACACCGGTGCCGGCCATCATGACGATGAAGGCAACATCTTTGTTGCGGGCGGCGATCATGGGGGCGATGACTCCGCCTTCGCTGTGGCCGATCAGGCCGATTTTGTGGGGATCAACTTCGGGGCGAGTCTTAAGGTAGGCAATGCCGGCTTCCGTGTCGGTGGCGAAGTCGGCGGTGGTGGCGGTTTTGAAATCTCCCGTGGACTTGGCGGTGCCGCGATCGTCGGCGCGCAGGACAGCGATTCCGTGGCGCGTGAGATAGTCCGACAACACTAAGAAGGGCTTGTGGCCGAGCAGGGTCTCGTCGCGGTCTTGCGGGCCGGACCCGGTGATGAGCACTACCGCAGGGAACGGGCCTTTGCCTTGCGGAATGGTCAGCGTCGCGGCCAGTGTGACGTTCTGTGCTTTGTTTTCGTAGGAGACGTCTTCGTCGTGATACGGATAGGGCTTGGTCGGATTCTGCGGGCGTTTGAGTTCGAGTTCAGCAGAATCCTTCAGGCGCTTCAGCACCAGCGGATGGGGACTGCCGAGTTGAGTGAAGGTACCGTCGATCGAGGACGGATTGCCCGAGGAAGGATCGGTGGCGATCTTGCCCTCGAATGTGCCGCTGATTTTTTCGATTTCGATTTTCAGCGAGGAGCCGTCGCGCTTGACCGAACTGGTGGGAATGCCATTTGCGCCCTGGTCGGGGCTGTCGAGGGTCGCGGTCAGGCCGTCGGGAGTGGCGGCGATGTGGAAGACGACGCGCAGCTTGATTCCCAGGTCGAGCGTTCCTATCCAGGCGCCGTCAATGTCGGAGGGCTTGGCAGGCTTCTTTTCGATAATCACAGGAGCGTCCGCACGTTTGAACTCGAGCGCGAGGGGCTGGGCTTGCGTCCAGGTTCCCGAGATTGTCTTTCCATCGGCGGAGACTTTGCCCTCATAGGTACCTTGGACCATGGACACTTCAAGGCTCAACTTGGAATCCTTGAGCGAGATGGAGGTGACCGGAATGCCGTTGGCCCCGGGTTGGTCGATGCTGTCGAGCGTGGCTTTGAGGCTGGCATCGGGCGCTTTGGTGATGTGCAGAACCATGCGGAGTTGCTGGCCGCCGGCGCTGAGGGTTCCTTGCCAGTCGCCGACCAGGTCTTGAACTCCGCTCTGGGCCGCCGCTTGTGTGTAGGCAGGAATCGTGGCCAGGAAAAACAGCGCGACGGTGACGATGAGTTTCATAATTCCTCCAGCTCGTTCGCTCGTGCCGTATTTCGGCGAAGCGAACTCAATGGCTTCAGTTTCATTGTGTTGGTTTCTGGGCATCGGGTGAGTCTTCTTTCGAGTGTTTCAGGACCAGGGAACGACTGGGGCCATCGCCTTGGGTCCAGTCGCCGCTGATCGAATCGAGGGACTTGTTGGCCTTGCCCGAGAAAACGGAGTTGACTGATTTCATGATTATTTTGATCGATGAACCTTTGCGGGTCACGGCCGTGGCGGGCCATCCCGTGATGTTCATATCTGCAAGATCGACCGTCGCGGTAAGACCGTCCGCTGTGTTCTTGATATGGAAAGTGACATGATTTTTCCCGACACGGCCGCTCTCTCCGGCGGGAGTCTCGTAGATACCTTCCCACTTGCCGTCGATATCGGAGGGCGGAGCCGGGTCGTGCTGCAGCTTGAGCGGCGTAGTAGTCTTGGTCAGGACTAACGGCATCTTCGGGCTGGGGCCCTGGGTCCAGTTGCCGCTGATGGTAGAGCCGCCTTTGAGCGAGCCGTCGAAAATTCCTTTGGCGACATTCAAGGTGAAATGCACTTTTCCGCCTTCGAAGGTGAAGGTGTCGAGTGGGGCACCGGCCATGGCCTGGTCGGGGCTGTCCATGGTGGCCTTGAGGGTTCCGTCGGCTGCCTTGGTTACGTGCACGATCAAGCGCAGTTCGCCCATATCGTTGGTGAGGGTGCCCTGCCAGTCGCCGGTAATGTCTTGCGCTTGGCCCACACCCACGGTTGCCAGAGTTATCACGAGAATTGCGAATGCGTATTTAGTCCATGATTGGGTTCGATTGCTGCCGCGAAATTCCATTTCAGAGGCCTCCCTGTCGTTCCAGCTGTTTATAGAACACGAGAGAGTATATGACAGGAGCGAGGGCGGCAATCAGAATCACCGCGATCGGCGCCCAGAAGGGCGCTTTCGCGATTACGGCGAGCAGGCCGAGAAGGCCTCCGGCAAAAAAGGTGCGGGCGGCGAAACGGTGGGTGGCGTTCCACACCTGCTCGTTGGCGATGGTCCAGGGAGTGCGGACGCCGACGAAGAAATTACGGCGCACCTTGCCCAAAACATTTCCCATGAGCGCGATGAGAAGACAGACTCCGCCTTCGACGGCGCGGGTGACGTCGAGCACGATGCCCGCGAGCGAGCCTAGCGCCGACATCAGGATCAGCAGGTTGCAATAAGCCATCATGGCGACGACGATGATCATGATGTAGAGGTAGGTGGCGCGGAAGGAATCAACCTCGAACTTCTTCGGCGAAAGCCAGGGCAGCACCGAGAACATGAGCACGATGGAAAGCATCCCACCGGGGCCGTATAGAAACAGCGACCATTTTGGGCCCCAGCCGTTCACGTGCCCATGAGCGTCCCAGTGGATGGGAACGACGCTGGGGAGTGAGGGATAGGCCACGAGGGTGCCGGCGAGAACGGCCAGAATCACCGCGGCTGCGCCGCCATAGTATTTCTGATTGAGAGTCATTTCGCGTCTTCTTTCGTCGGGGGCGGGTTTCCGGAATCGATTTCGGGCTCGCCGTCTGGAGGTTTGCCTTCGCCGCGCGTGAGATCCATGGCCCAGGCCATCAGGTCCTGCACTACCGTTGTGTTCAGGCCGTACCAGATCTGCTGGCCGTCGCGGCGGCTGGTAAGCAGGTCTGCTTCTTTCAAGACCGAGAAGTGGTGCGACATGGTGGGCTTAGTCATGTCGAAGTGCTCGGCGAGGTCGCCGGCCGTCATCTCGCCGCGGCGTAGAAGACGGAGGATCTCGCGGCGGGTGGGATCGGCGATGGCTTTGAATGCCTGGTTGGAGGATGGGGTCATAGTTAGATTGGTGTGTAATTAGATAACTATCGAAATATAGGCAGAAGGTGCCGGATTGTCAAGGCGCGCGGGATTGGTCGCTCAATTCGAAAGTTGTTACGGCCAGATGTCACGTTGAGGCCGGCGGCATTAGTAAAGGCGCTAACCACAGAGGACACAGAGGACACGGAGGTTTTTCCTCGGTGCCTCTGTGTCCTCTGTGGTTCACGATCTGCTCGCGAAAGGGCTTGGGGGAAGCTTTCTCACCGGGTAGAATGGCTTGAATCGCTGGCCGATCCTCCCCGGCTGGTTCCGAGGCCCGATCCCCGGGTCTTTCCAGTTGAATCCATGAAGACAGATTGCGAAAATCCACGTTTCTTAACGCTGCTTCCGGCATGTCTGAGCGCATGTCTGACGATCTCTTTGCTGGGGGCGAGCGCCGTGGCGCAGGTGACGGGGGGTGCCGCATCGCCGAAGGCGGCTAGCCGCGCTGTCGTCGAGGGCGTGGTCACGAAGGAGCCGGGCAGCGAGCCGGTGAAGAAGGCGTTGATCGAATTGATTGCCGAGAATCAGGCGGAAGGCGGAGACTACACCGCGGTCAGCGGCGCCGACGGCGGATTTCATATCGAGGGGATTTTGCCGGGACGTTATCATCTCTTCGCGGAACGCACGGGGTTGCTCGAAGTCGACAAGCACCGGGTCCGCGCTGACGGACGCGTGCTGACTCTGGCTGCGGGGCAGGAAGTGAAGGATCTGCGGATTCGGTTGCAGGCGGCGGCGGTGGTGCGCGGACGCGTGACCGATGAAGATGGAGACCCTCTGCCCAACGCGCAGGTGGCGGTGCTGCGGCAGACGTTTGTTGGGGGGCGCAGCCGGTGGGAGCAGGCCGGGGCGGAGCGCACCAACGACTTAGGCGAATATCGAGTGGCGGGGTTGGCGGCGGGGAACTATTACGTGTCGGTGAGTCCACCGCCGGATTTCAAAAGTCTGATCGAAGGTGCGGGAGCGGAGCCGCGGGCGGCGAATGATCAGACCGCAGCCACGCCGTCGCAGAGTCCTTCTCAGACTTCTTATCAAACGACGTATTATCCCGACAC
>JBEKRY010000223.1:0-7260 GCA_049517555.1 Candidatus Sulfotelmatobacter sp.
CCCGCGACGAACCGTTCTTAGGAGAAGTTTCAAAGTCACCACCGAGGCCGGCTATCTTGCCGATAATTCCGGAGCGCGTCGAGACATCCATCTTGACCATTACCAGGCGGATAAAAGCTTTCACCGTATTTGGGCTGATCGCCATGCGCTGCGCAATTTCTTTACTGGTTAAACCCTCCAGAAGAAACTGCACGGTCTCGCGCTCGCGCGTGGTAAGACCGAAGTGTTCGGAAATCCCAGCCATCGTGGCCGCCGGGTTGTTTCTTCTCTCGAACATAACCACCATCAGTCCCGCGGCTGCAGTGGAACCATTGCTGTGATTCCCCATGCTGCTGTGATTTCCCACCTTCTGAGCCTCCGCGAGGCCGAGAGGAAAAGTTCGACAGAGGTAGGTCCTCTTCGAGGAGCAGAACTCACCGACGACCCGTAATGGAGATTGTCTCTCCACCAGACTGGAGCGAATCCGGTTCACGAGCCAAGTCTCCAGATGATGGATCTTCTCGGGTCGATCGGGAAATGTAAGTATCTGAACGGCCTCAGGATTGGAAGCGAGGAGGCTAAACGAGTCATCAACCACAATCAGGCCTGGTTGCGCCGTAACAGTAGGCACTCAGTTTTTTCCTTTTTCAAGAAACGGTGCCACAGGTGACATCCGCCTCAGACGAATTGACTTGGCCTCAAAAGGCCCCGAGGGTCTCCAACTTCTGTTTTGTGTCTTGCTTTATTTCAACTTTGTTTCGACGCCGCCGGTGGCCAGACCCGCGTGCGAGTTTTTCCGCTCATCGTCAAAGTACTCCCTCGAACAGTTGCTCATCGGGAGGGTGAAGCATTTTCCCTTGGGGGGGAAAGAACTTCCGCAGTTCCACTTGGGGATGGAAATGCGCACCTATTCTGGCCACAGAAGGGTCTGTTGTCAAGCCCTTATCGACAATTCGGCAGTGAAACTTTCATTTAGGAGGTTTGGGTTAGTCCGAATGGGTAATACGCGGGGCGTGCGGAACCACATGATCGACGTCGGGCACTCCTTGGTCATTCGATTATCCAGCGGGTATCCAGCGATTATCCAGCGCGGTATTTCCGAGTTGGCAGAAGAGGTCGCGGACGTTTTCGCTTTGCCGTTGTTTTTCCGAATCCATTCTTGTTGCCAAGCTCTACGCGCTTCACGGAATGCCTTGCACTTCGGGAGCTTGAAATCACTGCCGGCTGGTTTGCGGCAGATGATTTCTGTCTCTTGGTTTGGCTCCAGTCCCGCAGAATTCTTTCGAGTTGCGATACCAGAGTGTTCCGTACGTCCCTGAGTGATGCACAGATCTTCATGAAATGCGACTGCGGAACCGGTGTGGCGTTTAGCGCAGCTCTATACTTCGCGATCCACGCCTCATCCAATAGCTCGAAGCGAGTCCGATTTGTATTCATCGTCGTCCCCCGCATCAGTGGTCCAGTGTGTGTACGCCTTATACGCCAGGAAGTCGGCGCGGGGTATCCTCCGAAGGAACTACTTCCATCGGTGAATACTACCCCCCCACTGGGAACAATTGACTTCACGCACGCCTTCACGAAGAATGGTCGACGAAATTAGGGACATCGTTAATGACTTCGCCCAAATGGACTTCGTTGAAATCCCTAAGTTGCGCGAGTTTGCTGACTTTGTCGCAGTTACTATCTCAGACCGCTCGCGAAACCAGGTCCTATTTGAAGCAGGCCGAGGTTTCCGAGACCGCAACCACAATTCGTATTGTCGCCAATAGCCCCCGGCCGCTGGCGCAGGTGCTCGATTCTCTCCGCGACAAATATGGTTGGGCGGTTTTCTACGAAGACCCTCAGTTCCTCTCAAAGCTCGATCTCGTGGAAGCCGATGACCCAAGAAACCATGCTCTTAAGTCGCACGTTCCGGGTGGCGGAGTGTTCAGCGTCGAGTTTCCTTCCGGCGCTGCGGAAGAAGAGAAAACTCTTCAACTCGTCGTGGATTCGTACAACCGCAGCGGTAACCCAGGCCGATTTGAACTGCGGAAAAGCGAAACGCAGAAGTTCTTCGTGGTGGGGGTAGAAGCTCGCGACCGACGCGGCCAGTTATCGCACCAGCGAGCCATCTTCGATCTACCCCTTACGCTTGCAACCCGGCAGAGAACCGCCTCCGACACGCTCCATTTGATTTGTAGAAAGATAGCTGCACAGCGCGGGGTTGCGGTTGCGGTCGGAATTTCACCTCGGAAGGTGCTCGATCAAACTCCCGTAACCGTCGGTGGAACGAATATTTCAGCTCGCGATCTTCTGCTGCAGACGTTAAGTGCAACGCGCGGTAGCTTCTACTGGCGGCTCCTTTTTGATCCTAACTCCAACAGTTATGTCCTCGACATACACCGGGCACCGACTTCCTGAGAGTTTATGATCCAGATTGTTGGTGCGCTGGAAATTAGCGGAGCAAGAGCGCGATCGTGCCGCATAGTCGGGGCTGTTCATCTTTCGCGGAAAGTCGTGGGTCTCGATAATTAAAGACATGCCCCAAAAAGAAAGCGTCCGCAACTCTTTCGAGTCGTGGACGCTTCATTGAGCAACCCTCCCCCAAGAGTGCTGCTCCCCTTCAACCTAATCCCTGAATCGGCCTTTAGTGAATGGCTCCTGCGTGCCACCAGGCGGCACTGCTGGGCTAGTCGCCGGGAAGTGATTGTGCTGGTGAAGAACGGAAAATTGGGGCACTTTCCAGACGATGGAGTCCCTTGGCGGGCGCCGTTCACCTGGGATAGAATTCAGCCTCGGCTTTCCTCCCATGAAACGCGTCTTTCATTTCCGGGCATCGTCGTCGCAGCTGGGTCCGCTGGAGGAACGCCTGCTGGAAGGACTGTGGAAGCGCGGGCATGCAACGGTGCGCGATCTGGTCGAAGCGGCGTGCCCTGATCTCGCATACACCACGGTGATGACCACACTCGACCGTCTGTTCAAGAAAAATTTGCTATCGCGCGAGTTGGAAGGACGGGCGTTCCGTTACGCGCCGCGCTTTACGCGCGAAGAACTGCACCGTGAAGTCGCCGGCGAAGCGTTCCGGCAATTGCTGGATGCCTGCCCGTCGTCATCGTTACCGCTTTCGTATCTGGTGGAGGTGTTGACCGAGCGCGACGCGCAGTTGCTCGACGACCTTCGACAGCTGGTCGAAGCCAAGCGCGAACAGTTGCGTGGCGGGGACGTGCGTGGCGACGTGCGAGCGAGCGAGTTGCGAACGAGCGAAGCCGGCCGTGAATCCCAATTCGGCGAATTCAAACTGAAGGACTCCAAACCCAAGGAATCCAAACTCTCAAGTTCTAGGGATAAGGATAAAGCCTGATGTTTGCCGTCCGCGGTATCGCCATCTCGTTCTCGGTATTCGTCATGGTGTACTGCGTCCTGTCGGTTGCGGTGTCGCTCGGCTGGCGCGCCGTGTGGATGTATAGCCGGCAGCATCCGGTGCGGCGGGTTGCGGACTGGCTGTTTGCCTTGCGCATGTTTCCGCTGGTCGCTGCGGGCGTCATCACGGCGGCGTTCACTGTGCCATCCTTTCTGATGTTGGAGCCGCGGGCCATCGACGAGCCGCTGGGCGGGATTCCTTTGGTGCTCGCGATTTGCGGTGCTGGACTGGGCATTCTGGGCGCGGCGAACGCCGCCCTTGCGCTGCGCCGGGTTTCGCGCACCATTGCAGGATGGACGAGTACGGCGCAGCCGCTCGAATCCCGCGCGTCGTTTCCGGTGCTGCGGATTTCACAAATTACTTCGGCCGAGTTCCGGGCCGAGTTCCCGGCGAAGTTCTCAGCGAGGCCGCCGGCAATGACCGCGGCCGGCATTGTTCGTCCGAAGATTCTGTTGTCCGGCGCGGCCGAGTCGGTGCTGACCGCCAACGAATTGCAGACGGCGTTGAACCATGAAGTTGCCCACCTGCGTCGACGCGACAATCTGAAAAAACTGCTGCTGCGCTTCGTAGTCTTTCCTGGAATGTCAGCGCTGGAAGCGGCCTGGCTCGAAGCCACCGAAATGGCGGCCGATGATGCCGCGGTGGCAAACGCCGCCGAAGCCCTCGATCTGGCGGCAGCTCTGATCAAGCTGTCGCGGCTCGGACCGGTTGAAGTGGACTCGGCCGAAGCTGCCGCCGACTTGACCGCAGCCTTGGTGCGCAGCCCCGCTTCGGTGATGAATGCCCGCATCGAACGCCTGATCGCGTGGAGCGAAGAGCGTCTCGCATTGGCGCAGGGATTCTCCAGTTGGCGCCGGCTGGGGTGCGGGCTGGGCGCGGCTCTGGCTATGGTTGGCGGCTTCGCTGTTATCTACAGCCAGTTGCTGGTGCGCGTGCACACGGCGACGGAGTGGCTGGTGAGGTAGGACGTTTCTTTTGCGGTAAGTCGCTCCGCGGTTCGCTATGTGCTCCTGAGGTTCTTACTTCTATCTACTATCTACGCGAGCTTGAGCGCGTATTCCATGTCCTGGCGCATGTCTTCGTTGACGTTGCCTTCCTTTTCGTATTCCACTGCTACGAATCCAGCGAAATTCTGCCGGTGCAATTCTTGCATCACTTCTGGAATTTTCGCGATTCCTTTTCCGAGCAGCACGTTCACTTCGCCGTCTACGGCTTGAATGTCTTTGAGGTGAACCAGTTTCAGGCGCGGGCCCAGTTTACGAACGGCATCCACGGGATCATGCCCACAGGAGGCGAAGTGTCCGACATCAGCCGTAGCGCCCACGGTTTTGGAAAGTCCCTGCAGCGCGTTCAGCACGTCCTCAGGGCTTTCATAGGCGAACTTCTCGCCCTTGAAATAATGGTTGTGGATTCCGAAGGTCAGCTTCTCCTGAGTGCAGTGTTGGTCGATGCGATTCAGGATGCTGCCCGTGGCATCGCCCGTAATATTGCGCGCGCCGAGGATTTTGGCGAAGCGGACCGCGTTGTCGAGCTCAGCGTCTTCTTTAATAGTGGCCGAATAGTACGACAGGCAGCGTATTCCGGCCTGATCGAATTTTGCCCGAGCCGTGTGAAACAGATCGTCGGAGGGATGGTTCATGAGCATGAACTCGCCGCGTGACATTTCGATTTCCCGGATTTTCAGCGCGTTTAGCTGGACGATCATTTCGTCCAGGGAAAGATTGTGGTAGCTGTAAGTGCCGACGCCGACGTTGAGCTTTGAGGCGGCTCGGAGCGGGATGGCGGTTGCGGCGAGGCCGACGGCCAGCGTTTTGGCGAAAGCTCTTCGTGTGATTTCGATCCTTTGAATCATCGGTTCTCCTTAGCGCCGGCTTAAATTCATTAACCACGGAGGACACAAAGTTTCCCCGTCGCCTGCCAGGTTTCTCCTCTGTGTCCCCTGTGTCTTCTGTGGTTTAAGGTTTTGTGCTGCTAATCTTTCGGCAGCGGACGCGATGTCACGTCCGCGTTCTCCAGGCCCATGGTCCATTTGATGGCCTCGGTCATCATCTGCTGAAATTCTGGCTTGTTCCAGTTCGCTTCCACGTGGCCTAGCGTCGTGTAGTAGACACGGCCTTTGCCATACATCTTGGCCCAGGTCACGGCGAAGTCGCCGTCGGTGCGGTGGACGTTCTTGTTCTTCATGTCGAGCTTGCTGACGTCGAGGCGCATGAGCACGCGCACCTTGTCGCGGGAATAATTTCTCATCTGATAGATCTCGTCGCGGAGCACGAACGAATGCGGCCATTGCTGCATTCCGGGAAATGTCGGGTCTTCCACAATAATGGGCGCATCGAAGGTCAACCACGGATGCTCATCGTAGTAGCCGCCGATCATGTCTCCGTATTCCGGCCAGTCCACGAAGGTAATGGCGGCGCTGTGCACTCCGATAAATCCCTTGCCGTCGTCGTGAATGAATGAAATGAAATCGGCTTTCTGCTGAGCGTCCATTTCGAGGTCGCCGCCGGTGTAGAAAAGTACGGCGTCGAAATCGTTCAGATTTCTGGCGTTGTATTCCAGCTTTTTCTTGGTCAGAACTTCGGTATCGGTGCGAAGCGTGGTGTCCCACAGTCCGGTCTCCGTTCCCAAGCGCTCAATCGTAGCCATCGCGTGCGAAACCGCGTCGTGCCGGTATCCTTTTTCTTCCCCAATCACTAAGAGATGCTTTTTCGGAGGGGGAGCCGTCTGCCCCCAGCCAAGATTGCACACGGCGATACTCAAGACCAAAAACCCGACGCGGATCATTCTCCTCATATGTTTCGTCCGACATTCTCAGACGGTGGTCAGTTAGGAACTTGAGTTTAGAATCCGGCAGCGGTTCCCAAGTCCACCTGATGACCCTCCGCACTATTTGCCATGGGCGCAGGCAGTTCGGGGCGCTGTTCTTTTGTTCTCCGCTCCCGCAGGCGCAGCATCGGTTGTTCGATCAGATAGTACGACACGCAAGCCAGCCCCACCGCGAACAGCGGGTCATACCAGAACCGTCCGTGTGGACCGTAGGCAAACAGTTCTTGCCACAGGTAAAGGCTGTAACTGATCTTTCCCAGCCATACGATCGGGCGGATATTTAAGATTCTCCAGGGACTCTGCACCACATGCAGCAGAAAACCTGCAATCGAAGCGTTCATGATTGGCCACAATAAGAAAAGTAGTACCAGCGTGTGCAGCCGCGTCGCCCCCAGATACAACGGGACCAGAACGATCGGGCAAAGCATTAGTACGCCCCAAGCCAGCTTGATTTTGGGCATGCGGGGCGCAAAAATAGCCAGCAGGCAACCGACCGCCAGAGTGTCGGCAACCGCCGGAAAATTCTGTTGTGTAGTGTCCGACAGCTTGAGAAGGAACGTTCCGATCCGGTAAATCGGAGCAAAGGCGACAACGACAACCAGAATTGCAACCCTATGCTGATACCACTTCTTCAGAACACTCGGCCACAGAAAGTAAAATTGCTCCTCAACGCTGAGAGACCACAAGTGAGCTAAGACCCAGGGCCGGGAGAGAGAAAAGTTCATCAGGTAAAACACCGCTGCCGCCATGTCGTACCACCGTAGCTCGTGCCGATAAAGCACAAACACCGGCAGCATGAACGCCATCGCCGCGGGGAGAATCCGGTAGGCGCGCCGTACATAAAAGTCCCGCAAACCTATCGTTGAGGTCTTTGCGCGCTCCTTCAGCAGCAGCGTCGTAATCAGGTAGCCCGAGATGACGAAGAATACCCGCACTCCAAGATTTGCATAGGCCTGCGCCACCGGTGAGAAATGGTGCCAGGTGAGCCAGTGGCCCACAACCCCGAGCGTGACAGAAACAGCCCGCAGGCCGTCCAGGGAGGGAATGCGCTTCAC
>JBEKRY010000224.1:0-7237 GCA_049517555.1 Candidatus Sulfotelmatobacter sp.
TAACTACTCCAAGAGCAAGAAATATACCATAATGTCCATTGAATTAGTGTAGATATTGAACCGGCCCGCCGTGAGCACCCGGATGCGCATGTCCAGGATTATCGGCGCCGCAATTCCTCGAAGTGCTACGCTGGTGAAATGCAGTTTTCAAATCGCAAACAACTCATGCGTCAACGGCCCAGCGCACCAACGGTAGCCGCAATAGCGATTTGCGCCTTGCTCCTCTCCGCCGCATTCCCCGCCTCCGCCGCCACCTGGACCGTCCAGGCCCGCCCCGCGCACCTGGTCAACGGCGCTCCAGTCCTGTTTCAAGTCAAGCCCCCCGCAAGACTCGAGTCCCTCTCCGGGACGTGGCTCGGCCATCAACTCACCTTCAGTTATGACGCCTCCACGAAAACCTGGTTCACCTTGGCCGGTGTCAGCATTGAAACGAATCCCGGCAAGTACTCGCTCGAACTAACCGCCGAACGCGCCGCGTCGAAGGCCGCCCTCACAGTCACGCACACTTTCGCCGTGGCCCGCGCCAAGTATCCTCAAATTAAAGTCGAGCTCACAGTCGAAAAGAAGTTCACCGAGCCCACTCCCGAACAGCAGGCGCAAATCGCGGAAGGAGTAAAGATCAAGCAGGATTATCTCAGCCGCGTCACTCCAGCCCGCGAGTGGGACGGCAACTTCACTGCGCCCGCCGACGCCGCCATCTCCGACGTCTTCGGTTCGCAGCGCATCTTCAACGGCAAGGCGCAGAGCCCCCACCAGGGATTGGATTTCCGCGTCCCCACCGGAACCTCCGTCGCCGCCATGAATTCAGGCACCGTGCTGCTGGCCCGCTTCCTGTACTACGAAGGCGGTTTCGTCGTGATCGACCACGGCCAGGGGTTTCTGACTCTCTATCTGCATCTTTCGGAATTCAAGGTCAAAGAAGGCGACGTGGTGAAGCGCGGGCAAATTGTCGGCCTGAGCGGAGGCACCGGCCGGGCCACCGGACCACATCTCCACGTCGCCGTCCGCTGGCAAGGCACCTACCTCGACCCGGCGCGCCTGATTCAATTGCCGTTGCCCTGAACGCGGCGTCGATGTCGGTGACGAAAATTCTCGTCGACTTGATTTCCAACACAAACGCGCGAGCAACCGTGCCAGCAACCGTGGAAGCCACCGTGGAAGAACGGCGCTTAAGCGCCGCGTAAAATGTTTCGAAGTGAATTAGGGGCTTTAGCCCCGGAGATATATTCAACAACACTCGAGCGCCATCTCCGCCAATACCTAGCGCCCCCTCAATCGATCCTGCAGCGGCCCTTTCAATCCCAGGTTGCGAATCAACCGGTGCAGATAATTCGGATGCACTCCCAGAATTCCCGCCGCCTCTACATAATTCCCCCGCGCCTGCAACACTGCGTCGATAATCAATTGCTTCTTCAACTCCTTCACGCTGGCGTGGTACTTCCCCTCATGCATCTCTGCCGCCGATTCCTGCTCCAGCAGCGATTCCGGCAAGTCCTCCAGCAACACGGTGTCCGAGGATCCCATTACCAACGCCCGCTCGACGGCATTTTCCAGTTCGCGCACATTGCCCGGCCATTCGTAGTTCACCAGAGCCGCCATGGCTTCCCGCGACAAAGGTTTCGGTTTCACATTGCTGCGCTTGGCATACTTCTGCAAGAAATGCCGCGTCAACATCGGAATGTCTTCCCGCCGCTCCCGTAGCGGAGGCATCGTCAGTTTCACGACCGCCAGCCGGTAGTACAGATCCTGGCGAAACTCGCCCGTACGAACCGCCTCGTTCAAGTCACGATTGGTTGCGGCAATCAACCGGATGTCGACCTTGATGGAGTGCGTTCCGCCCACGCGTTCAAACTCGCGCTCCTGCAGCACGCGCAACAGTTTCACCTGCAGCGCCGGAGCCAGTTCTCCGATCTCGTCCAGAAACACCACACCGCCATCGGCCACCTCCAGCCGCCCTTTTTTCTGCACCACCGCGCCCGTGAAGGCGCCGCGTTCATGACCAAACAAATCGCTCTCCAGCAGAGTTTCGGGAATCGCGGCGCAGTTGATCGCCACAAACGGCTTGCTTGCTCTAGAGCTTTTGCGATGCAGCGCCCGCGCGGCCAGTTCCTTGCCGGTGCCGCTCTCGCCCTCGATGAGTACAGTCGATTCGGTGGGCGCAGCTTTGGCCAGGAACTGAAGAACCTCCTTCATCCGCGTGCCTTCGCCCACCAGACTCTGTTCCTGCCGGACTTCCGTAGTAAGCCGCTGGTTTTCCTGTTCCAGCCATTGCAGCCGCCGCGCGTTATCCAGCGCGACAGCGGAAATCCCGGCGATTGCCGCCATCAGCTGCAGGTGATCTTCCTGTAACCGGTGCGCAGTGCTGGTGCTGTCGAGGTAGATGCATCCAATCACCCGCTCAAACACGGCCAGAGGGACGCACAGCAGCGACCTCACTTCCGACTTCACCAGGCTTTCCACATCGCGCAGCGCGCCGCTGGCGGCAACATCCACGCCGAGTAAGGCCACGTTGTCCTTCATCACCTGGCGCGCAATCGTACGACTCACACGCACCAACTGCGGCTGTCCGGCCTGCCGCGTCCGCGCGTACAAGCAGCTAAACTCCTGCTCTGCGCCTTCCGCCAAGAGAATTGCGCCGCGGCCGGCAGGCACTACTTCAAAAATCAGATCGAGCAACTGCGCCTGCAACTCCTCCAGATCGCGAATGGCATGCACCACGCGGCTGATCTTGAGCAGAGCATTCAGATTCCGCGCCACCTGCGACGATGCCGGCAACTCCCGCAGCAACCGGTCGGGCTGCAGGTAGACCACTTCTCTGGGATGAATCAGCTTAGTCTCAGCCGTGGGATGGCTGTCATCGAACTCAACCCGGCTGGCGAGAACCCCCTGATCCTCATCTTCCAGCAGAAACAAGAACACCGAATCGCCAGTCGCGATCTCGTCTCCATGCCGCAGCCACTGTTCCTTCGCCAGCAGCCCGTTTACGAGAGTCCCGTTGCGGCTGTCGAGATCCTTGATCTGAAAACGTAGATCTTCATCCCGGCGGATCAGGCAGTGTTTTCGTGAAACCGACGCGTCGGCCACTGCCACCGCGTTGGCCGGATCGCGCCCCAGCGTGGCTTCTCCGTCGGGCAAAGGAATGGTCGAGTCTTTTGAGGGTCCAGCAATCACCAAGAGTCTAGGGCGCAATCAGGGTCTCCCATTCCGTGCAGAATTCTTATCACAGCGCGGGCGGAAATGCATGCGCGGCGTGAACCATTCCCAATATCCGAACGGTTAGCAGGACTATCCGATCAGATAGCGCTCCATGCTCCCCTGCGCCCGGAGCGGCGCGCTTGGACAGATTCAAGAGAGACTCAATGATCTGTAAATAAAGGAGTTGCACCGTCCTACCCGACGTGAACCACTTTCGTTGAAGGATTGGAATCCGGCATGCACACATCGTCAGTGCGGATGCTCGGCCAAAAGCGACGGGGGAAGCGCTTTCGATCAGTTCTAGCCGGGATCGTAGTCAGAAGCTCGGGGGACCCCCTCATCGAGCTTCTGACTTTTTTCTTTTCGCGCCAGTTTCCAGCAAATGAGCAATAGTAATGAGGAATGAGTAAAGCCTTCGCTTGCCTTATGTGGCGACGGGCGCCTTCGCAAGCCTGCCCTGAACGCAGCCCTAGCTGGCCGCCGCTTCACTCACAACTCCCTGATCGGACGCAACCACTGCAACCCCATCCCGATAGCTAACCGTCCGACCGGAAATCGCCGGCACTCTTTCCCCCGGCACCAGAATCCCCACCAAATTCAGCGGATCAGCCGCCGACAGCATCATCGTCTCCCCGCTCAACGGCAACCCGCGCATTCCCCGCACCGATTCCACCGCGACCGGCAGCGCAAACTGCTCTCCCAGAAATCCATCGACAAACCGCCCGCCGCGAATCTCTCCGCGATCCTCCAGCCGCCGGAACCCCATCAACAACTCGCGCCACGTCGGCAAGTTCGACTCCCGCGCCAGCAGATCGCGAACCACAATTCCATACCGCCGCAGCAGCATCCAGCACGCGGCCTCGACTGCGCGCGGCCTCTCCGCGCCCAAATCCGCATGCAGCAGCGCCCACCTCCCGGAACTATGCCGCGGACGTGTGCTGCGCCCGCTTCCCTGCCCCGCCCGCCGCTTGGGATCAATCAGCGCCCGCAGGTTGTCGAACCCATCGGCAGTCACCAGGCCTGCCGCAACCAGCTCCCACAGCGCAGTCTCGATCTCCGCCTTCAGCTTTCCCGTGCTGCGCACAATGTCGGCAAAGAACGAAGCCCCACGCTGCCGCAAGAATTCCAGCACCAGCTGTGCTCCATGACTCAACCCGCGCGACTCGTCCGGAACTGGGTGCCCCATTTCTCGTGCTTTTTGCGAGAAAGCCTGCCCTGAGCTTGTCGAAGGGTGGGGATTTTGATGTTGCCGGATACCCATCCAGTCCGCCTCTTCCCGCACAAAAAAAGTAATTGGCGCCACACTCGTCGGAATCACCCGCCGCTGCCGCGGCGCCGCACCTTCAGGAGAATTCCCCGCCCCTCCCGAATCCACCGTCGCCGGATGCGGCGACAACCTTCCCCACCCCACCGCTCCGGTCATGCAAAGCCGATCCAACCACGCGGGATCATAGTCGGCCACCCTTCGAGCCAAAACCTGCCGCTCCCATGCATTCGCCGGAATCTCAAACCCCTGCAACTGTTGCAGCACCTCCATCGTCCCACGCTCGCCCACCACCTGCGTCCCCGGAGCCACATGCTGCCACCGCAACAGCCAGCGCATAAACGCAGCCGCCGTGACCGGCTCAATCTGCTTGCGCAACATTCCCACCGTCAGCCGATGAATCCGCGCCAGCAACCGCCGCTCACACCACTCCATCTCGAGTTCATGTGGAGCTTCATGTGGAGTGGACACTCCTGTCCGCTTGCCGGCGGCGCCAGTGAAGTTGCCTCGCAGCACAGTCCCGCTAGCCTCCATCCGCAATAGCGCCTTCTCAATATCAGAAGCAGTGAGCCCGAGAATTTCCTCGAGCTGAGAAGCAGTAGCTGGTCCGACATGCGACATCCACCCCGTCACCAGCGTCAGCAAAGCATCATCGCGAGAAACCGACGCACTCTCCACATCAGCCAGAGTCTGTTCAAAAACAGCCGCCGGAAAAATCGCCACGAAACTCCGCGCCCGCTCCGCTGCGACCCAGAAGCACCGCCCATCTAACGATGCAGTCCCAGCCCGTCCCTCATCCACGAGTTTGTCGAAAAATACCCGCCAGACGGGCAACGATCGGCTTTCCTGCAGAGCCACACTCTCAGCCGTTCCCGCTCGGCCCAATCCTTCCGGCAGCGCCACCAGCGTATGCAGCACGTCGTGCAACTCATCAGCATCGCGCACATCCGGCCAGGCCTCGGCACGCACCTGCGCAATCGCGCCCGCGTCCAGCCCTCCCACTTCTTCGAGCACCGACTCCGGCAGCGCCCGCCGCATATTAACCGCACGCGCCCGCCTCTCCTCCAGCGGCGCGTCATCCAGATAGGCGTACGGATTCGCATTCAGAATCTCGTGCGAAAACTGCGACGGCACCGGAGTGTCCACCGCGATCACGCGTATCTCGCCCGACGCCATCCCCCGCAACAGCGACTTCAGCCCCTCCACATCCATCGCCTCGGTGAGCACATCTTTCATCACTTCGCCGACCAGCGGATGATCCGGAATCTTCCTCTCGCCTTCAATATTTTCAAAACAAGCCGCCGCATCGGGAAACACCGATGCCAGCAGATCATCCGACCGCATCCGCTGAATTTGCGGCGGAACTTTCTTGCCATTCTGAAAACGCAGCAGCGCCAGCGCCCGGTTCGCATCCCAGCGCCAGCGCGTGCCGAAAATCGGAGAATCCAGCGCCGCCTGCTCCAGAATCGGCTGCACGGTATCCGCCTGCAGGAAATGAAAAACATCTCCCAACGGAAAACTGTGCTGCTCGGCCAAGGCAATGTTCAGCCCGTTGTCGGTAGCCGCCGCCTGCAACTCAAAATTAAATCCGACGCAAAACCGCTTGCGCAGGGATAATCCCCAGGCCTTGTTGATCCTTCCACCGAAAGGCGCGTGAATCACCAACTGCATCCCTCCGCCTTCATCGAAAAACCGCTCGGCGATCACGGTCTTCTGCGTCGGCACCGCGCCCAGCACCGCCCGCCCCTGCAGAATGTATTCAATCGCCTGCTCCGCACCGGAATCGTCCAGCCCGCATGCTTCCTTTAGAAAAGCGACTGCTTGAGCCACATCTGGCTGGGTCGCCGAAAATCCCACGGGCGATGTGCGTGGGAGCATCGCGCTGATCTTTTCCCGCAATTCGCCCACGTGCGCGGACAATTCCTGCGTCCGCGCCGGAGCCTCTCCGCGCCAGAATGGCACTGTCGGCGGCGCACCGTGCGCATCCTGCACCAGCATCCGCCCCACATTGGTTTCAATGCGGCGAATCATCCACGACGTGTTCCCCAGCAGCATGATGTCGCCGCGATTGCTCTCCACAGCGAAATCTTCATCCACAGTTCCCACCACCACGCCATCGGGTTCGGCAACGACTGTATACAGCGAGTTGTCGGGAATCGCGCCCCCACTCGTAATGGCCGCCAGCCGTGCCCCGCGCCGCGCCCGCAGCTTTCCGTTCAGCCGATCGCGATGCACATACGCCCCATACCGCCCGCGCCGCGCGGCAATTCCCTCCGACAACATTTCGAGGATTGCGTCAAAAGTCTCCCGCTTCAGATTGCGATACGGATAAGCCCGCTTTGCGAGAGCGAACATCTCGTCCTCATCCCATCCGTCGTCAGTGATTCCGGCCTGTAGCGCGGGTGCCCCCGCCACATGCGCGCTGCCGCTTCCCGAAGCACAAGTCGCCACGATCTGCTGCGCCAGCACATCCAGCGGAGATTCCGGAATGATCAGGCGGTCCAGATCGCCCTGCTTGATGGCCCGCACCAGCGCCGCACACTCCATCAGATCGTCGCGCGTGGTGACAAAAAATCGTCCTTTCGGCAGCGCGCCCCGCCAGTGTCCCGAGCGCCCCACGCGCTGCAGCGCAACCGCAATCGCCCGGCACGAATTGATCTGCACCACCAGGTCGACCGTGCCCACATCGATGCCCAGTTCGAGCGAGGCCGTGGCCACCAGCACCCGCACCTGGCCATTCTTCAGCTTGTTCTCGGCCGCCAGGCGTAGCTTGCGGGA
>JBEKRY010000225.1:0-7174 GCA_049517555.1 Candidatus Sulfotelmatobacter sp.
GCTGGTCGCCACCGTCTTCAACTTCAGCGGCAGTCCTCGCTCCTTCAGCAACCGAATTCCCCGCAGGCACCTGTCATACGATCCCGGAACCGCCGTCAGCGCCTCATACGTCTCCCGTGTCCGCCCGTATAGCGTGATCTCAATCGCAAACGGCGGCCACTCCACCAGATAATCCGCAATCTGTTCGTTGATGATCGTGCCGTTGGTGAACAGCGTGATCAGAAATCCTTTTTTCTTGGCGTAGGTATAAATCTCAAGAAAGTCTTTGCGCGCGAAGATTTCGCCGCCCGTGTAGAGAATCCAGAAGCATCCCATCTCGACCAGTTCGTCGAGCATCTTGAAATGCTCTTCCTTGGTCAACTCCCGCTGACGGGCTTCCACATCGCCCATGGGCAGATTGTTGTAGCAGTGCAGACACTCCAGAGGACAGCGCCGCGTCACCTCAATCGAAACCTGCAGCGGCACACGTTCACCAGCCTGGCGCTGGTGCAAATCGGCACTAAACGCGCCGTAACTTAACTGCTCCAAATTCCCCCTCCATGCCCCGGAAACAAGTCCGAAAGCAGCGGACGCAATCCTTATTTCGGCCCGCGTCCGCTGCCACCTGTTCTTCCCGCCCCACTGGTCGCTTCTCTCAGTCTCCCGCCATCGCCGCAAGGGCGGCGGCCGGAGCCTCGACCAGACCAACTGATTTCATCTCGCCCACAAAATCCGTCACATCGCGTTCGGCCTGCGCCGCATCCACTTCATATGCTTGCGCCACCGCAGCCGCCAGTTGCGCCACCGTTCGCGGCGACTCCAGCAGTTTCCAGATCAGCGACCCCGTCCCATTGAAGCTGTAAATCGAAGCCAGATCGCCCACCTTGGCGCGTATCGGCACCAGCAGCGTTTCGCCCGCCACCACGCGCGCCACGACCGATTGCGACCGCACAAAACTCTGTTCCCACAATGTCGTTTGCAACGGTGCCACCTCCTGTTCCGGATTTCGTAACAAACCTGCGCTTCGAAACCCGGGGCTGTTTCGTCCCAATCTGAGACTACGGCAAAACCACCCCCTCTGAGCAATCGGACTTTGGTGGCAGGTACTGCATTGGTTATCACCCGCAATGGTTCCCAACTAGGCATAAAACGATGGGTTAAGGGCGCACATTGCTTCCGCTCTGGACATGGATCAAGGGCTGACCCTCCAGAATTCCGCCGCTGCGCCCAGCGATGCCACGTCCACCTTTGCAGTGGACAAACGAAACAAAACGCTATAAAAAGAAATGCGGCCTACGAACCGTCTTTACCCGACGGATTCGCCGCCGGCAATCCTAATTCCCGTGCTCAACGAAGAACGTCGCCGCGCCATTCTCGATTTGCTCACCCACCAGGGACGCGTTCTGGTCACCGAACTCTCCCGCCAGTTCGAAACTTCTCAGGTTACGATTCGCAAGGACCTCGAAATCCTCCACGCCCACGGCCTCGTTCACCGCACCCACGGCGGCGCGCTCCCCTCGCGTGAAGGCGCTCTTGAAGATCCCACCTTGCGCGAAAAAGAAAAACTCCACCACCAGGAAAAACTTCGCATCGCCGACAGCGCCGTAAGAAAAGTCAAAGAAGGCCAGGTTCTGATTCTCGATTCCGGTACCACCACTACCGCGATCGCCCGCGCCCTGCGCAACTTTCAGAATCTCACCATCATCACCAACGCGGTCAACATCGCCGCCGAACTCGCCGGCACCGCCGTCGAAGTCATCCTCACCGGCGGCACGCTGCGCAAGAATTCTTTTTCCCTGGTCGGCCCCATCGCCGAAGAAACTCTCCGCCGCCTCAGCGCCGATCTTTTATTTCTCGGCGTCGATGGCTTCGACGTCCACTTCGGCCTAAGCACTCCCAACCTGCTCGAAGCAAAAGTAAACCGCGTGATGGTCGAGATCGCCAAGAAAACCGTCGCCGTCTGCGACTCCAGCAAATTCGGCCGCCGCAGCCTGTCGTTGATCGCCCCGCCCTCGGCGCTCCACGAAGTCATCACCGATCGCGCCGTCCCCAAATCCGACATCCGCGCCCTGAAACAAGCCGGCATCGATGTCACACTGGTTTAACGGAAAATGAATTGTCGTCCTGAGCGAAGTCACTGGTCGGTGAAGCCGAGCAGTGACGCAGTCGAAGGATCCCTATAATCCGCTGCGCAGCCTGAATCTAGAACCCCATGCCCCTTTTCGACATCACCATCGCCGGCGAACTCAACCTCGACCTCATCCTCTACGGTCTCCCCGAGCAACTCCCCCCCGAGCGCGAACTCCTCGCCGACCGCATGATGCTAACCCTCGGCTCGTCCTCCGCGATCGTGGCTCACAACCTGGCCGCACTCGGCAGCCGCGTCGGCTTTCAATCCCGCATCGGCGACGATCCCCTCGGACAAATCGCCCTCGACCGCCTCCAACAAGGCGGCGTCGACGTCTCCCGCGTGCGCCGCGTCCCCGGCGCAACCACCACCGGCCTCACGGTCATCCTGCACCACGCGCAGTGGCGCAACATCCTCACCTATTCCGGGACGATTGCAGAAACCTGCTGGGACGATCTCGACCTCGACTATCTCGCCGACTCGCGCCACTTCCACTTCTCGTCCTATTACTTGCAGCGCGCTCTGCGCCCGCGAGTTGGAGAACTGTTTCAACTCCTGAAGTCGAAAGGCCTGACAATTTCCCTCGACACCAACGACGACCCCGACGACCGCTGGGAAGGCGGCCTACACGAAGTCCTCCGCCACGTCGATGTCTTCCTGCCCAATGAACGCGAAGCCTGCAAAGCCGCAGGCACGAGTGACGATGACGTGGAAGCCGCGATTAAGAAGCTTTCCAAATTAGTCCCGCTGGTTGTGGTGAAACTCGGTCCGAAAGGTGCGCTCGCTCAGAAGGGCTCCGAGCGATTCCAAAGCGCATCCAAAGAAGTCATCCCCGTCGACACCGTAGGCGCCGGCGACAGCTTCGACGCTGGTTTCCTGCACGAATACGTCCGCGGCTCCGACCTACCCACGTGCCTGGCCAGCGCCAACAAAGCCGGCGCACTCTCCACCACCCGCCCCGGCGGCACCGAAGCCTTCCGTGACGCCGAGCATCGCAAGAGTTTTTTCGGAAGCGAGGCCCCTGAGTGAAATCCGGATTTCATCAACCGTTAGCCAACGCCATCCTAATCTTGGCCAAGAAATAGGAATTCACCGTTGCTAATCCTCATCAATCCAGACTGAGTCGAATTGAACTCAATAGAGATGAACCCGTTTGACTTCTCTCCGGCTGGCCGAGCGCCTTTCGGGGGTGGCCCAATATAGACTATCTGAGGTTTTTCCGTCCGATAGAACCGCAAATGCGCATCTTTGAAGGGATCTTTGCTCCACAACAGTTTTCCTTCGCCTGAGATCGCAGCCACATGCCGCCCGTCTGTTTCTATGTAGAACAGCGTTCCGCTGGTCGGGTCTTTGTAAACCTGAGGGCCTGGAAAGGCTCGCGAGTGCCCGATGTAGGTGGTCGTGTCTTGCGCTTCGCCCAGACACAGCGCGAACAAGGGAATTAGAAAGACAAGTGCTGGCCGCATTAATTGCTAATCTCCGAGGGTAAATCCCCTTATACACGCCACGCGCCGCCACAGGCGGCGTCATCGCTCAAAACTTCGCGTCCTTACCGTACTCTACTGCCCACTCACCTCCACCAGCAAACTCCCCTTAAACTCCGTCTTCACTCTCGGAGCCTTCCCCGCCTCCACCTGCACCGTCCCCAAATCTTTCCCATCCACATAATCGACCACGTGATACGACCCGGGCTTCAGCCCGCGCAGTTCCACGTCCCCCGCGAACGACCCGTTCTCCTTCACAAAGAACGCGTAATACATCTTCCCGTCTTTTTCAATCGCATACGCCTCGGGAAAGTCATACCCATAAACATACAAATCGCGAAACTCCCCCTTCGACAGCATCTTCTCGTTGTACAACCCAATCCACTTTTTCCAGTGCGCATCCTTCTCGGCCGTAAGCGCCACCGGCCTGAACTTCGCCCCCGGATCAGGCCACACAAACTTCGTCCCCGGCACTCCCCCCACTCCCAGCGTCGAAGCGAAATCGTCCCCGTGCTCGCTCCAATTGCCATGCCCCAGCGGCGTCATCGACGACAACTCCACATGATCTCCATACACCGCCGCCTCCGGCCCCAGCAGTGCCTTATACATCTTGATCCGCCGCCGCACCTGCACCCCTCCCACCGGATCGGCCGTCACCGCCTGATCAATAAATGGCAGCCACGCCAGCGACGGCGGCGTCCCGCACGGACACGCCTGCGTCACACTCTCCGGCTTGATCGCCCGCGTAGTCTGAAAAATCGTTTTATACACTTCGCCCATCGCATTCACCGAATCCTGCGGCGACTTATGATGATGCGCCGGGTTGTAGCACTTCGGAACACTATAAATATTGTCCAGCTTCGACCCATCAAATCCCCAGTCGCGAATAAATTTCTCCGTGAGCTGCTTGTAAAATGCCTGCACTTCCGGCAGCGATGGATCCAGCACCGCCAAGTCGCGCGTCATCCGCGCATGCTTCCCATCCTTATCGAGAATCAACCACTCCGGATGCTCCTGCACCACCTTCGACACAGAATACTTATGCGACTCATATTTCCCCTGCCCATCCTCCACGGCCAGCGGCAGCCACCACAACTGCGCCAGTATTCCCTGCTTGTGAAAATCATCCACCATCTTCTTGATCGAATCTCCGGGAAACGTATCCGTCCGCGGATTCCAATCTCCATACGTATCAAACCACCGATCATCCAGCGTCGCCCACTTGATGCCAAGTTCCTTCAACTTCGGCACCGTGCCCAGCATCTGCGCCGGAGTCACGTTGAACTCGTATCCCCACCCGCACCAGCTCACGTTGTAAGCCTCATTCGACGGCTTCGGTATGTCCCATCCTTCTTTCTGCAGCACGCTTGACCACATCCGCAGCGGTTCGTAAAAATCTCCGCTGTAAACCGAAACAAACGTCCGCGGCGCCGAATAGATCTCTCCCGGCTTCAGCACCACATTCGCCGGAATCGTCACTCCCGCCTTCACCCGCCCATCCCCTTCCACCTTCACCGGAATCGAGAGCGTCCACGGCAGGGTCTCCACGTCTCCAATCGCTTCCCCCACCGAGCCAGTCCAGAACGCGACCACCGGAATCCCGCCCCCATAGCCGCCTTTCACTGCTTCGCCCATCAGGTTCGGCTGCGCCGATGTCCGTGTCAGTTTCTGCACATCATCTTCGCCCCAGTCATAACTCGACCCCTGGAACGACCACATATCGAACGGCTGCGCCTTAACCTCGTTGGAATTGAAGCGATGCTGCTGCGTCACGACCTGGTCAATCTGAAAATCAGTCGTACCGACATTTTTGTAAGCCACACTGACCAGCGCAATATTCGGGAAGTCATCGTACACTTCCATCACCATCGTGCGCTCCACCGCAATCCCCGCCGGAGCCAGCGGATGCGCCGGAATCTCCACCCGCTTCCCGCGCCCCAATTTTCCCGTCGCCTCCAGAACCTTCGCCGCCCCAAAGTCAGGCACAAACTCCAGATCATTCCCCTGCTGAACAATGTAGTCACTGCCCGCCGCCGATCCCACCCCCGGCTCGTCCAGCGTCAACCGCTTCCCTTCTTTCAACAGCGTCGCCTGCAAAAATCCAGAAGCCAGAATCTGAAACTCCGCCTTGCTGGTCGTGACCACAATCGGCCCGCCGCCCCGCACCTCCACCTGAATAGCGGAAGGCCGCGACGCCGCGACTTTCGGCTGCGACGCCGGCTTGCTGCAGCTGAGCATCAGCCCCGCAATTCCAGCAATTGCCATCACAAAAATGAAAGAGCGGAACCGGGAAGGTGTGCTCCAGCCGTAACCTTCAATCTGCTTCATATTTCCCTCGGAGTAAGATCGTCGCGCAACGAAAGCAATCACAACCTTTCGTAATATGCTCCGTAACTATACAACAGCCTGAGGATTTCCGCCCTTTTTCCCGTAAGCGCAGCGTATCCTGAGGGTGGCCCTGGCCCATTCTAACGTCGCGCTCTTTGCGACGTTAGAGTGGGACCTTAACTTCCACTCTCACCCAATCCCGGCCAGCGTCCGCTCCAACCTGCCCTTCGGTACCGGCGTCGCCCCCACCTCGCTTGTCACCCAGGCCCCGACGCGATTTGCCACTTCATTCATTCGATCCAGCCCCGCCCCACGCAAATACTCATGCACCAGCCCCGCCGTAAATGCATCCCCCGCTCCCACCGTATCCCCCACTCGCACTTGAAACCCCGGATGTTCGCTGCCCCCGCCACCGCGCTCCAACTCGCCCGACACCAGCAAACTACCCTGCCCGCCTCGCGTGATGCATACCAGTTTCAAATCGTAAGCCTCAATCAACCGCCGCGCCGCTCCCAACTCATCTCCCGGCGAAAAATCAAAACCGTTCAGGCTCATAACCGTCGGCAGCTCTTCGTCATTCAGTTTTAGAATGTCGGCCATCCGCATCGACTCCGCCAGCACTTCCCGCGAGTAGTAAGACTGCCGCAAGTTCACGTCGAACACTTTCACTGCACCCGGCTGCGTACCCCGAACAAACTGTTGAATCGTCGCTCGACCTTCCTCCGATCGCTGCGCCAGCGATCCAAAACAAACCGCATCCGCGCTCTCGGCCAACTGCTGCCAGTCCGTGGTCCACTCCAGAAAATCCCACGCCACCGGATGCGCAATCTCAAACCGAGCCACTCCCCGGCTGTCGAGTTCTACTCTAACGGTGCCGGTTGCGTGCTCCGGGTCCCGCTGCACATGATCAACATCAAGCTTCAGTTCCTTCATCCGCTGCAGCGCATGCATCCCGCGCGAATCCTCGCCCACGCGGCTCGCCACAATCCCCCGATCGCCCATCAGCGTAGTGATATAGGCAAAGTTCGCCGGCGCACCGCCCAGACAAGTCCGCTCCGGCAGCAGATCCCACAACACTTCCCCCAACCCAACCACTTTTTTCTTCATGACATCTCTCAACCGCGACCTCAATAAATCCTGTGCCCCACCTGCGTACTCTCAATCTTCCCTCGCTCAACGGAAAGCGAATACGCCGTGCCGCCATCCCCGGTCCACGAGATAAAATCAAAATGCCCGCCCGCCGGAACGCGATAAA
>JBEKRY010000226.1:0-7155 GCA_049517555.1 Candidatus Sulfotelmatobacter sp.
TTGGCGTGAGCGTGCCCGCCTTCGAGAAGCTCCAGAAGATGTTTCCGCAACGACCGCTCGTGATCTTTTGTCATCCCATCCCTCCGCACGGCCTCGCTTGTCAGGGAATGCTCGCCATCGCACCCTTCGGCCCCACCAGCAGCATCCCACCTTCCGGATACGCACTCCCCGCATTCAATTCAATGCCCCACTCCTTCTTCCCGTTAATCCGCCGCGGATCTTTCGGCGGCCGAACGTCGAACACAAGCTCCTGCCCCACAATAAAAATTCGTTCCGGGGCAGTCCCTTTCACCCGCATGGCCTTCTCGACCGCTGCCTCCTGCACCGCCTGTGCATTCACTTTCCGGTCATAAGCCACCGCTGAAAAATACGGCAGCGGATGGATTGTCGAGAGCCTCCACGTCTTGCCGCCATCTTCGGTAAACGCCAGGTTCGGCCCGTCGTCCTTAGGACGTTTGTAGTCCCCGCCCGCAATCACGCCGTGCAACGCATCGCGGAATGCAATCGAAAAAATTCCCGCCGACTCCGGCCCATGCACCATGGGAGTTTCGAAAACTTCCCAGGTGAGCCCGCGATCGGGCGAGTGAAACACGCGTGCCGTCTTTCCGCCGGTCGCGAACCAGATGTTCTGGTCGTTATTTTGACCAACAATATTCTGACCAACGCTGCCTTGACTCAGGCCCCCGTTCAGAATCGCAATGCACGTGTTCGACGCCGCGAACGCGCCCTCGCCGTCCAACGCCGCGGGCAATCGCGCCGGCGGAACTACCCGCCAGCTCTGCCCATCCTCGGTCATCAGCACCTCAAACTTGAGCGTGCCCGACTCGTCCGCAATCGGGTCACCGAGCACCACTCCATGCTGCGGATCCCAGAAAACCATGGAGTCGAAAAATCCCTTGGGATTGGTATTGGTAAATTGCAGCTGCCAGTTTTTCCCACCGTCCCTGGTGTGGTAAATCCGCGACTGGTCTCCCGGCCCCGCCGACATCAGAAACGCTTCGTCGGGGGAAAACGCTACGACCGCGCGAAAATCCAGCGCGCTTGCATCCGGTACCTGCGCCGGAGTCCACGTGAGCCCACCGTCAAGCGTCCGCAGATATGTTCCATGCGTGCCGCTCGCCCAAGCCACCGCGCGCGACACGGCGCTCACTCCGCGCAAGCTTTCAGTCGTGTGCGAGATCTGCGCCTTCGGACCAGATTCAGCGGCCGATGAGCCAGGAAAAACAGGGATAAAGAGGGGAGCGAACAGGAGAAGGCAGAAGATCTGCAGAAGCCGGTGCACACCCGGATTAGAGCGCCGGCATTTCGCGGGAGGTTCGAGGCGTGACATTACTTGAACTTGGTACTTGCGTCACTTCGCCGTGAAATCGGCGAAGGACGCAGTCTTGCCAGTGTAAATCCGCAAGGTACAGCGCGCGCCCACGTGGGCGAAGGCAACTTCCAGCGCATCCGACGGCTGCTCCACCTGCGCCGTCTCCATCGGCGAGCGCGCGATGTCCTGCTTCTCGTCATAGGCGGCGCCCGCCGCCACGTTCTTATTCACCACTAATGTCCAGTGTTCTTTCGCGGGGATGGGATACACCGTGTATGCGCCGATCGGAATCATCGCACTGCCCAGCGTGAGTTGCGCTTCCGTGAACAGTGTCATTGGCGCACCGCCCGGGGCCCACGGCTTGCCGTTGACCGGCTTTTCTTTGCTCGAAACCGGGTTGTACCGCACGTAGACCTGCCGCCCGTCATCCAGATTGCACGTCGTGGTGGAAGTTGGCGCACCGCCCGCCTGCGCGGCCAGCCACGGTGTCCACAGCAACGATATGAGTACAGCTCTCCAGATGAGTGTGCCCGGCATAGGTTGGAAAGCCTCCGCGCAGCAGTGTATAGCCGGAGAGCCTGCAAGGGGAAGCCCTAAGGCAACGGGACCCCTGACCACTCACCACTCATTTCTGCCTTCCCGCCCCGCCAGTCCCGTTCGTCGTGCGTCTTCGGTGATGTTTCCCCGGCTCCCGCCGGTTGCTACCGTCATGTGCAGGTACCAGTGCGTCAGGTACCAAGCACTATTGAATCGAGGGCAACTCAATGGCGAAATCAAAGCTTAGAATTCTTTATGGCGAAGGGGATGGAGAAATTCTAGCCGCGCAAGCCGCGGCCATCGAAAAGGCCGGACACATCGTCGCCCAGGCCGTAGGACGTAAAGCCGTCGACGAAGCTCTCAAGAAGACTTCGTTTGACCTGGTCGTGCTGGGCCCAACCCTGACCCGCAACGATCGTCATCACCTGCCCTACATGGTGAAAAAGGCCAACGCCGAAACCAGCGTCCTGGTCATGCACGCCGACGGCAGCCGCCATCCCTATGTCGATGCCTGCACCGACACCGGGGCCAGCCTGGAATCCGTCCTGAACCGCATCGAATCCATGGAAATTTCCGGCATGATGCCCGCAGCCGCAGGGGCCGCCGCCGGCCGCTAAAAGCCTTCGCTTGTTTAGTTTGTGTGGGGACGGGCGCCTTCGCCCGTCCCGCCCAGCACCAGCGAGGCGAGCCACCACCCAACTCTGGCAGGGCAGGCTTTCGCTTAAACCCAATCGCAGAACCCACATGAATCAAGGCTGCTAACAGGTGGGAGAAAGTGCCTTCGTTCACTGAAGTTTCCAGCCAAGATTGCCACGCGGCACCAAATAAGTGGTCAGAAGCTGCCAACCAAAGCCACAAAGCGGCGAAAGATTAGATTCAGTGGCGCAAGCTGTGGGTGAAGTGATAAGAGATCACAATAGAGTCCCGCGGGGGCAAAAAGATCCTACACGCCCGCGAACCAAACTGATAATAGTGGAACGAGTACCCCGTTCTCGGCTCCGTTCCAGCCCGCTCTCGAGAAGCAACCCGGCCGAAGTGGAAACTAAGCCTTCCCCGCCGCCTTATAGTCCTTGGGATACACCACCAGACATCGCCGCATCCCTTCGCCCTCGCTCTCGGTACGCAGGTCGGCCTCATCGCGCAGCGCGAGGTGAACGATCCGCCGCTCCCGCGACGACATGGGGCTGAACTCGTACGGCGTCCCCGTGCGGCGCACTTTCTCGGCGGCTACGGTTGCGGCGGTTCGGAGTTCCTGAATCCGCAACGAACGCTGATTCTGGCAGTCGAACGAAATCTTCTCATGCTCGCCCGAAGGCAGACGCAGCATCTCCAGCGCCAGCAGTTCCAGCGCCCGCAGCAATTCTCCGCCGCGGTCGAGCAGCAGCGCCGAGTCCGGGCCGGCGAAATCCACCAGGATTTCCGGCTTCTCCCAGTCGCGGTTCTCGGGCAGCGGCGGATCGACGACGATCCGGTATTTCAGCCGAAGTCCGCCGTGCGTCACCACGGCCTGCAGAAATTCGTTGATCTTGTTAGCGGCAGCGAGTTTGTCGGGTATGGACACGCGATTAAGCTCCTAGCTTCTAGCTACTAGCTTCTAGCTCAAATCTCTCAGGGTTTGGGTGCCCCGTCTCCCGCGTCCTTCGCGAGAAGCGGCTCTTTGCTCTCCACGACTGCGTCCGATCCAAGCTAGTAGCTAGGAGCTAGCAGCTAGGAGCTTATTTCTCCCTCTTCCGCGCGCGCTTGGCCATCATCTCGCGCATTTCTTGCCCCAGGCGGGTGCGGTTCATCACCGCCTGCTGCGCCACCTGGATCAAGTTCGCTTCTGCATAATACAGATTCAGACCCGCAGGCAGCCGGAAGAAGAAGAAGCCCATCATCAGCGGCATCATTACCGTCATCATTTTCTGCTGCTGCGGATCCATGCCCGCCTGCGGCGTCATCTTCGACACCACGAGCATGCTCACCACCATGAGAATCGGCAGCACATACGGAAACGCCTCGGCCGCCGACAAATCATGAATCCATAGCCAGTGCGCGTGCCGCAGGTCCAGCGTGATCGCCAGCATTCTGTAATACGCGTAGAGAAACGGCAACTGGATCAGCATCGGCAAACACCCGCCCGCCGGATTCACTCCCTCTTTCTTATAGAGCGCGCTGATCTCCTCGTTCATCGGCGCCTTGCGCGGATCGCGCAGGCTGTACTTCTTATATTTCTCCTGGATCGCCTTGATCTGCGGCGCCACGCGCTGCATCTTCAGCATCGACTTCATCTGCGTAATGCGCAGCGGCAGCAGCAGCAGACTCAGGATCAACGTCTGCAGCACGATCGCCCATCCCCAATTGGGGACGACGTGAGAATACGTCCACTTCAGCCACAAAAAAAGCGGCTTAGCCAGGATCCCAAAGAAACCGAAATCCACCAGGCCATTTAAATCGCTGTCCGCGCCGGAGACTCCCGGCACGGCGATCTTCTGTAGCACATCCAGCTCTTTCGGGCCCACAAACACGCGCTCCGCCGTCGCGCCGTGCAGGTTGCCGACCGCCGCGCCCAGCACGTCCACGTTGGCCATCTCTTTCGAGTCGGCCTTCTGGGGATCGCGGGCAATCGCCATCGAGTTGCGCAACGTGACCATCGATGCGGCATTCGGATCGTCCGGAATGAATACCGCCGCGAAATACTGGTCGGTCGGTCCAGCCCAATGGAACGGCCCCAAAATCGTCTTGCCACCGCTGATGTCGGTGCACTTCGAAAAAACCGTGAACCCGCAGCGGATGGGCAGGCGCACAATATCTTTATTGAACTGGTAATCGATGAATCCCGCGGCATAAAACGCGGGCGTGGTCTGGCTGCCGAATCCCGATGGCCAGGCCGGAAGCGCGGCCACGGCCGTCCCTTTGGAAGTCACCGAAGTTTCGATCCCGACGCTATAACTGTTATCGAAACTGAAAGTCTTGTGGACCGACAGATCCTGGTCCGAGTATTCGAAAGTCACCGTTGCCGGCGATGTCAGCTTGCCTTCGCGCGAAGAAACATAAAGCGCCGAGCTGAGTTTATCGCGCAGAGCTTCGTCGTAAGTCCACAGCGACAGCGGGTAACCGTACTTCGCCGCAGCATCCTGATTGACCAGATCGAGCGGCCCATTCTGCGCGTCATTATCGAACTTCTTCAGAATCCACGACTTCACCTGCGCCCCGCGGTTCGTGAAGGTGATCCGGTAAACATCGTTCTCGATGACGATTTCGGTCTCGTTCGCTGCCTGCCTGGTTACAACATTGGCAGATGTTCCAGAGGACCCTCCGGAAGAAGCGCGGGCGGAAGTAGCGACGGGAGAAATTGCAGCCGCCGAACTCGACCCAGGCTGCGGCTGCGAGCCCTGCGGTGGCGCGGTCTGGCCCTGCGGCGGCGGAGCCGCTGGCGGAAAATACTTCTTCATGAGCGGCTGCAATGCCAGCATCACAATGAACGCCAGCAGAAAAACCAGCATCAGCCGCTTCTCGCTGCCGGGTTCGTGTTGTGGGTTTTGAATTTCCGCCAAAGTTTACCGTTTCCTTAGATCGCGCTGCGAGTCAGCGCCGCGCCGTTCAAGCTGCTGGATTCGCATTCTGATTGGCTCAAATTTTGCGTGCGCGAATGATTTTGGATGGCGCAGCACTGCGATAAATCGCCCGTGCCAAGAGCGGGCTTTAGCCCCTGAGGGAGGACCGGATCATATCCCCCGCGCGACAGCGGATGACAGCGCAACAGCCGCCCCAAAGCCATCAGCCCCCCGCGCACCGCCCCATACCGTTCCACTGCTTCCATCGCATATTCCGAGCACGTAGGAACGAATCGGCAAGACGGCGGAATCATCGGCGAGATCGCCCACTTGTACCCCCGCAACATCTGCAACACAACGAATTTGGCAACCTGGCGCATTCTAGATTTTGGGTGGCGCGGCCTTGCCCGCAAGCTTCTGTTCTATCACTACGAAAGCGCGGTTGACTTCGTTCACCACCGCAGCGAAATCCACTGTCAGCAATGCCTTCTTTGGATTGATCACCACATCCGCATTCGCGCCCGCGGCCGGCCACGTCAGCCGCACCGCCTGGCGCAATCGCCGCTTCATCCGGTTGCGCTCGACCGCGCCGCCTAGGGCGCGGCCTACGGTGAATCCAATGCGCAGTCCAGAAATCGCAGGCGACGTCGCTGCGGGATTCTTCCCAGCCGTCACACCCGCTTCCGGCCGCGGCCAATAAAATACCGTCATGCTCGCCGAAAAATGCCGTCGCCCCAGTTTATACACGCGCTCGAAGTCGGCGTGCCGCAACAGCCGCGCGCTGCGGGGAAAGGCGCCCGTGCCGATTCTCGATTGGCGGATCACTGATTCGCGGATCAATGTGCAGATCACCGGCACGTCAGCGGGTGCGCGGACGCTCCCGCCCGCGCCACTGGACTATTCGCGGAATCCTGGTTTTACCGAGACCCGTTTGCGCCCCTTGGCGCGCCGGCGGGAAATTACCTTCTTGCCGCCCTGGGTCTTCATGCGCTTGCGAAATCCGTGAACTTTCGATCGCTTGCGCCGGTTGGGTTGGAATGTACGCTTGGGCATGAAAAGTACTTGCTCCTGATTCGTTCGACAGTGTTATGGCAAACCTTGAGTATAAATCACTCCCCGCCTTACCTCCAAACGCCGCTCCCTGGGAAGCTACTGAATCTAACTGAGGTCGAACACCTATGGATCGGCCATTATGGATCGGCCATGTCATCCCGCCGGAGCGCGTGGCGCGCTCTGGCGGGACCTTACGAAACCCATACATGAGTCGTGCCGGTGCGAGGAACGCCACCGCTGTATGGAGCGCGGGCACTCCCGTCGACGGCACGCGGGCATCGTCCCACGTATCGTCCGACGTAAGGTCCCTCGTGCCAGCTTCGCTGCTACTCAGGATGACATCAACAAAATCTTCGCACTCCCGCGTCCTGCACCGTCTCCGCGGCAGTTACCATCGCGCCACTTGACAAACTCTTCGTGCGGGTACTGAATAATCATTCGCGGAAAAATTCCAGCCCGAAGTTTTCCACACAACAAAATATTTTGTGCTAGTATGCCGATCTGATCCTGCTTTCGAATTTCTTTTTGCTTCGGCAGCCGCGCACTGAGAATCGAACGCATTCCGCAATCAACTTGGTCAGTCGGGCTACTTCGTAAAACGGCAGTTTTAAACAGGCGCTCTCCACCAGCCGCCGGAGCGCCGCGGTGAATATTTCATATATGTCAGTTCCCAGCACAACTCTCTCCCCGAATCCGTGGGCGCGCATCCTCGATGCG
>JBEKRY010000227.1:0-7095 GCA_049517555.1 Candidatus Sulfotelmatobacter sp.
ACTCGGTCGACAGCTATGTCGGCGCGGCCGGTCCGTTAGTGCTGGACAACACGGGCAACATTTATGGAACGGGCATCTTCTGGGGCTACGACAATGGCCAGTACTTCGGTGGAGAATTATTCCAGGTCACCGATACCGAGGGATCGTGGACAGGAAGTATGTTCCACGAATTTGTTGGCGGATCGAATGATGGTGCTCAGCCAAATCCCGGCTTGGTGCGCGACGCTGCTGGGAATCTTTACGGGTCGACGCAGGCGGGCGGAGACTTGAATAATAATGGCGTGATCTTCGAGTTCTCACCCAACGGCGACGGCACGTGGGCCGAAAGCCTGATTTATCAGTTTGGATCGGGTAAGGCCTACGGCCCGGTCGGTCCGATGACCATAGATGCCGCTGGTAACCTATATGGCACAACCCAATCTGGTGGGGCTTACGGCTGGGGTTCGGTATACAAGCTTCAGCAATCGGGTGGCGTTTGGAGCTTTGTCTCGCTTTATGATTTCCCTCCCAGCACCAACTACGGTGAGTCGCCGACTCCCGGCGGATTGGTCATGGATGCAGCCGGGAATCTTTACTGCAATACCCAATACGGAGGGGCTAATGGCGTTGGGGAACTTTTCAAGCTAACACCGACTACCGGATACTGGAAATATTCCTCGATCCACACCTTTTCGGGTTCCAGCGACGGCGGTTACCCATCGGGTGGATTAGCTATTGATAACGCGGGGAACATCTATGGAACAACCCTTTCGGGCGGCCTTTTTCAATACGGAATTGTTTACGAATTCAGTCCGGACGCGAAAGGACGCTGGAAGGAAACCGTGTTACACAGTTTCGCAAACACTAACGACGGCTACCTCCCTCAAGGTGTGATCCTGGACTCTTCACGGAACGTGTACGGTGTCACATCCGCTGGCGGAACTAACCGTTACGGAGTGGCCTACGAGATTTCGCAATAAGGTTTCACTTCCTCTTCTAAAGAGGCGACAAGGTGGGAGCTTCTAGTTTAAGCCGGCCGTGGCAGCCTGCGCCTTTTGCAACAGCCGCCGGGCCTGGGCAATCAGTTCAGCCACTTCGAAGGGTTTTACCAGGTGAGGGATGTGGTTGGCCTGCAGGAAGACGCGTTCGTCGCTGAGTTCCCCTCCGTTGGAGAAGGTGAACAGGACGTGGCCTTCCATGGTCGAGCAATTCTCTTTCAGCCACTGGCAGGATTCCTGGACGCTCCACTGGCCGGCCATCCTGCCATTCATAATGATGGCGTCAAAATGTTCCGAGAGCAGGCGAGTCTTCACATCCTGGCTGGTCTTCGCGGTTACAACGGTCGCGCCCGCACCGGCAAGCACGTCGCGCTCAAATTCGAGTACGGCTTCTTCTTCCTCCACCAGCAGCACGCGGCCGTCTAACGCGCCTTCGTGCAGACGAGCGGCTGGCTTCAACTCTTCCGATGCGGCATGAGCCGTTTCTGCCGCGGGCAGCCGGACTTCGATGCAAGCGCCGCCCTCCGGAGCATTGTTGGCGGTGATGTCGCCGCCATGTTCCTTCACGATGCCGTAGCAGATGCTGAGCCCGAGCCCGGTGCCTTTGCCCACGCTCTTAGTCGTGTAAAAGGGATCGAAGATGCGCTTGGGATCTTTGATTCCCGCGCCATCGTCAGTGAACTGTGTGCAAACGTGTCCGCCCTCGGTGGTGACGCGAATCTTGAGCTTGCCGGCGTGCCCGGTTTCAAGAATGGCGTCAACCGCGTTGTTGATGACGTTCAAAAACACTTGCTCGATCTGATGCGGGTCGGCGACGACCAGGGCGGGTTCGGAAGTCACGTCGCGCTCGACCTTAATATTGTTAATCTTCAGGTCGTAGTCGCGCAGGGCCAGCGTCTCGTCGAGTATCTTGCGAATGTCAACTTCGTCGCGTTGCGGCTTACGCTGACGCGCGAACGAGAGAAGGTTCTGCACCACACGATGCGTCCGTTGCGCCTGCTTGAACAGCTTGCTGACGTAATCCTGGGCGCGAGTGTTGAGCCCTTCAGTTTCCAGAAGCTGCGCGTAGCCGAGAATCGCCGTCAGCGGATTGTTGAGCTCATGGGCAACACCGGCAATCAACTGCCCCACGGCTGACATCTTTTCGCTTTGCAACAGCTGTTCCTGAGTCTTGCGCAAATCTTCGTAGGCGCGGCAGGTCTCTTCGTAGAGCCGCACTTTTTCAATGGTCGTGGCGAGTTGCCGGCTGATGGCAACCAGCAGATTTTCGTCGTTGCTGGAATATTCGTATCCCAGATTGCTGCACAGGCCCATGATGCCCGCGGGCGCGTCCTTGCCCCAGAACAGCACCCAGATCCAGGAACGGTCCGCATCGGAGCGCATGAATTCCGCTACCTTCGGCGGCAGGTGCGGAAGATATTCCGCGGTGACCACTTCGGTGCGCGAGCGCATCACCAGATCTCCGAAGCCTTCGGTAAAGAGAACTTCGGATGCGCGCACCTGGTCGCGGCTGCGCGGGCCCCAGGCGGCGCGCCGGCGATACGTGGTCGCGTCTGAATCCGAAAGGTACACCGTCCCACTCTCCGCGCCAAACAGTGTGACGACCTGGCGCAGAGTAAGGTTCAGAATCTCATCAAGATCGAACGATTGTGCGGCCACCACCGCCATCGCATTCAGCGCGTTCAATTCGCGGTTGCGGCGCCGCATTTCGTCTTCGGCGCGCCGCTTCTCCGTCATGTCGAGAACAAATCCCTGATAGCGTTCAACGTTGCCGGTCGCGCCGCGCGTAGCGAAGCTGCTCTCCACCGCCAGCAGCAGCGACCCATCCTTTCGGCGCAAAGTCACGTCGAAATTGCGCACATAATTGTGGTCTTCAATTTCGCGGCGGAAAGCCTCGCGCTGCCGGGGGTCGACGCAGATTTCCGAATTCAGGTTCAGCACCAGCAACTCTTCGCGCTGGCTGTAACCGAGCATGTGGACGAAGGCGTCGTTGCAATCGATCAGCTGGCCTTCAGGATTGGCGACGTAAACGCCTTCCTGCACCTGCTCGAAGAGCAACCGATATTTCTCTTCCGCGGAGCGGCGGTCGGTAATGTCGCGGACGACGTGAATCGTGCCTTTTTGCGGGCTGCCCTGCTCGGTGTAGGAAGAAGTTGAAACCACCGAGAAGCCGCCAAAACAAGGGTCGGCGCCCTCGGTGAATTCCTCGTCACCGCCCATCGCGCAGTAAGGGCATCCCGCCCACTGGCCAAAGGTATGCGGTAAGGTCGACTCGCACGCGCTGCCGACTACATCCGCCGCGGCCTTGCCCAGATGTTCGAGCAGAACCTGATTCGCCTTGATGATGCGGAAGTCGGCGTCGTGCGCCAGGATGATGTCGTGAATGGAATCAAAGGTGTTGATCCACTGCCGCTGCGAGCGCAGCACCTGCTCGAGCAAGCGGAAGTTTTCGACTGCTACAGCAAGCTGCTTGGCGCAGGCCTGCAGAAAATCCAGTTCTTCGGCGGTCCAGCCACGGCTCCCGGAGTCGCCCAGCAGCAGCAACCCGATCGCGGATTTATTGCCCGTGACCGGGATCATTACCACCTGCCGAATCTTTTCGGTCTTCAGGCACTCCGCAGGCTCGGGACCGGCTGCATTCCGCGTAGTGACCTGTGGGCCGGGCTGCGCCAACAGTTGCTGCATGTCGCTATTGAACTCGGCGAAGCCGGCATCCCGCAGGAAATCAGACGACAGCCCGACGGCGTGAGTGGCGATCAGATGCCCGCTTTCGACCAGACGAAACCAGGTTGCCTTAACCCGCATCAAGCGCTGCAATTCTTCAATGGTCGACTGCACGACGTTGCCGTATTGCTGGGCGCTAGCCAGGCTGCTGGTGATGGCCTGCATCGCACGCAGCCTTCGAGTGCGCGCTCGGGATTCGTCAAACACCACGAGCAGCATGCTCAGGCCGAGCGCAATTTCGTTGGCCAGGACTGCCGCCGCCGGAATTGGATCGGTAAAAGGCGGCCAGGAAAGTTGAAGCCCGGGCAAACAGAATGCGAGCAGCCACGCCGATGGTTCCCACCGTCCGCGGCGGGCGCGGAGCAGAGCAATCGACGCCGTCAACAGGATGAGCCGGTAGCCAACTTCCACGGCCACGCGCAAGGGCAGGGAATCAGGCCAGAACAGAATTCGAACTCCGGCGAAGCCCACCAGCACGGGCGTGATCACCATCAAGGGAACGATCAGGTCTGCGATGCGCGTGTAGAGTAGTACGGCTCCGGCCAGCAAGCCCACGGCGAGCACAAACGTTGCCTGCACCGCGATCGCATCAAACGGCGCCGGTATTTTCGCCGCAAAGCAGTGCTCGGCCAGTTGCGACGCCACCAGGGCCGTCCAACCCAGAATCCAAACTTTAAGATAGGTCTCGCGGAAGGCGCGCAGTGCAAGCAGGGAAGCCCCCAGCAGAATCAGCAGAGCCAATTCCGCCACAGTGAGCTTAGGTAGTCCGAACTGAGCCAGCCCAAATTGGGACAGGTCGAACTTAGCTAGTCCGAACTTGGCTAGTCCGAACTTGGCCAGTCCAAATTGAGTTGGCCCCAGCTTTGCCGCCGAATTCCAGAGAGACCAGAAGGATGCGCTCATTACAGTACAGTGCCGACAAAAATGCGGACGAAAGTACGGACATACCTGCGGACGTACGTCGTCCTCCTTTTGAATATCACGGCCCAGCACTTTCCCGGTCGAGTTTCCGGACCTGAATGATTACTTTCGGCATCTCGCCGCTGAGTTACAATCGCCGATAGACTTTCGTGTATCCCCATGCCAGACCGCATTCTTGTTGTTGACGACGAAGAGCCGATTCGCGAAATCGTCGCCTCCATGCTTGGTACTGCCGGATATGCCTGCAAACAGGCGGCTTCCGGCATGGAAGCCCTCGCCGTCCTGACTTCAGGGGAAGAGTTTGAGTTGATGCTCTCCGACCTGATGATGGCGGACCTCGATGGCATTGGCCTGCTGGAACGAACTAAGGAAAGGTATCCGGACATGCCGGTGGTGATGGTTACCGCCGTGCACGATATTTCGGTAGCGCTCGCCGCCATTCGAAACGGGGCATACGACTACCTGCTCAAGCCTTTCGAGCGCGAGCAACTGCTCAACACCGTCAGCCGCGCCCTGGAAAACCGGCGGCTCAAGGTAGAGAACCGGACCTACCAGACCAATCTGGAATCTCTGGTCAAGGCCCGTACCGATCAACTGCAGGCCGCCATGAGCAGCCTGGAGCGTTCCTACGACATCACGCTGGAAGCCCTGGGCGACGCGTTGGACTTGAAGGATCGCGAGACCGAAGGCCACTCCAAACGAGTCACCGCGTTTACCATCGCCATTGCCCGCGCCATGGGCCTGCCGCGCGATCAGATCAACACGATCGCTCGCGGAGCTTTCCTGCACGACATCGGGAAGATGGCCATTCCCGACAAGATTCTGAACAAGCCGGGAAAACTTGAGCCCCACGAATTCGACATCATGCGGGAACATGCCTACCACGGCTACCAGATCGTGAAGAAGATTCCGTTTCTCGCCGAGGCCGCTGAGATCGTGTACTCGCATCAGGAAAAGTTCGATGGGACAGGATATCCCCGCGGCCTGAAGGGTGAGCAAATTCCCCTTGGAGCCCGCATCTTCTCGGTCGCTGACACTCTGGATGCCATCACCTCCGACCGAATTTACCGGCCGGCGCAGACGCTGCAGGCGGCTCGTGAGGAAATTGCAAAGTGGTCGGGCCGGCAGTTTGATCCGGAAGTAGTAAAGGTGTTTCTAGAAATGCCGGACAATATCTGGGACGACCTGCGCAAGGAAATTCATGCCCAGATCTACCGCGTAGCGTATTCCACCGGGGCCAAGGGCTAAACCTGCGCGCGAAAGTGGAAGCCCTTGGGCAATCGATAATTCGTTAGTGGTCAATCGTTACTGGTCAATCGAGAATGAAGAGTCGTAATCCATCGAAATCGTTGCTGGTGGCGTCGCTGGTACTCACGGTTGCGCTGACACTGAGTTGCGCGCTCCTGCCGCGCGGCCTCGCTGCGACCGCAGTCAGCGACATCGTGTGCGGATTGCTGATGCTGATCGTTTTTGCCGCGTTTGCCAGGAATGGCATGGACAGCAAAGGCCGCATGCGCTGGTTCTGGATGCTGCAGGCCGCGGGATGGGGAATGTGGTTTTGCGATCAGATGGTGTGGGTCGTTTTCGATCTGGTGCTGCAGAAGAAAGTGCCGTCGATGTATCCCGCGGACGCGTTGTTGTTTCTCGCCGGCGCGCCCATGATTGCGGGTCTGCTGCTGCGGCCGCACCGGCAGCCTCCGGAGCGCACTTCGCGCCTGGGCCTGTTGGACTTCCTTCTGCTGCTGCTGTGGTGGCTCTACCTCTATGTATCGTTCGTGATGTGCTGGCAGTACGTCTCGCCCAATGAGGGAGCCTACAACCGCAACTTCGACTTGCTTGCCGGCGCAGAAACCATTCTGATTGCCTGCGTTCTGCTGGCCTTCTGGCGGGAGAGTTCGGGCCGGTGGAAGACGTTCTACGGGTGTTTTTGCGCCGCGTTCGTGTTCAATGGTGTCGCCTTCTACGTTCTCAACCGCGCCATCGAGCGCGACGTATATTTCACCGGCAGCTGGTATGACATTCCGTACTGCGCTTCCTTTGCTGTGTTCACCGCGGTCTCGCTCCTGGGACCGGGACTGTCGCCGACCCCTGAAACCGCGGGTGACGAATCGTATAGCGCGTGGATGACGAATCTGGCCATGATCGCCGTGCTCTCGTTGCCCATCATTGCGCTCTACGGGTTGCTCGATCGCGGGCTGACATCGGACGTCTCGAGTTTTCGAGTCTTCACGACGCTGGCGACCATGTTTCTGATGGCGCTTCTGCTGTTCATCCAGCATCGCCGTCTGAACCGGGAGTTGCAGCGTACCAACACGGTGCTGCAGGAGGCTTCGCTCACCGATCCCATGACGGGCCTGCGCAATCGCCGGTATTTCTCGGCAGCCATTGATTCGGATGTGAGCCAGGCGCTGCGGTCCCATACTGATGGTCGCGATCCGCACGCGCGCGATCTGGTCTTTTACCTGATCGATGC
>JBEKRY010000228.1:0-7082 GCA_049517555.1 Candidatus Sulfotelmatobacter sp.
TTTCCTCCTGTCTTCGTTTTTGCATCGTTCAGATCACTCCAGGGAATCTCGAACACACTGCCGCAAAAAGCAATCCTTCGGCCCGTGGATTCTGTGACCGATGAATCCCGAATCGGGGTAGGGGTCTGCCTCAATACTGGAAGTTGCCGAGCGAAGTAGCGGGCCTCTAAGGGCAGTGCAAAGAACCAGGCAAGCGCTCCTATGACAGCGACTGCCGCCAGCAGGAATGCTGCGATGCGCGCGAGAAGCCGAGGCCAAGATCTGACCAGCATGCTGCCATTTTAGGTCTGCCCCCGCGGTTCACAAAGTTACGTTGGAGCAGGGATGATGGGTAGTAGTTGTAACATCGCCCTTACACTCATCGACCCGTGCCGGCGTGCCCATCCTTGTCCCGCCTTCGCGACAAAGCCTGCCCTGAGCGAAGGCGAAGAGATGGAGATTTTGACTCTGCCCTCCAGAAAGGCTAACGAGCGGCGGTCAGTTCAGCACGATCGCCGATATTACGCGGCTTGATCCCTTTGCCAATTCCGCTGCGTTCGGCAATTCTCAGGTCGTAGTCGTTTTGCAGATTCATCCAGAACTGTGCCGGAAGACCGAAATACTTCCCCAGGCGAATGGCGGTATCGGCACTGATTGCCCGGTCTCCGCGGACCACTTCATAGATGCCCGGAAAATTGAGCGCTTTCGCCAGCGCATAAGCGCTCAGGCCCATCGGCTCCATGAACTCGGTCTTGAGAATCTCTCCCGGGTGAATCGCAAAAATCCTTCTCCGCTTGGTCACAATGGCCCTCACTGATTCGTGATAATCGACTTAGTGATAATCGACCTAGTGATAATCCACGATCTCTACTTCAAAAGCATTTCCTCCGTGCCATACGAAGCACACTCGATATTGATCGTTCACCCGAATGCTATGCTGCCCTGAGCGGTTCCCTCGAAGCGCCTCCAGTTGATTCCCGGGTGGCACTTTTAAGTTGTCCAGCGTCACGGCGGCATTCAAGATGGCGAGTTTCTTGAACGCTCTTCTCTGCAAATCGGCTGGAAGCCGCCGACTCCTGCCCGAAAGCCACAGTCGTTCAGTCTCCTTATCCCGGAAACTCGCAATCATAAGGTCGATAGTATCGCAACACAATACTATTGTAACACATGAGTATTCAGATCAGAGAGGTGCCGGAGATGCCCCACTCCGTCGCCGGATACTCAGCAGCCGCCTGCCCTTTGCCGCGCCTCATGCGACCGCGCATGATCCAGCTGCCGCGACGCGTACAATCTCTCCCATGCAGAAAAAGATCTTCTGGATGGTCTTCGCGCTGCTCGGTTTGGTGGCCGACGTCCTGCTGCCATTCTGGTGGGCCTGCGCCGCCACCATTCCCATCCTCTACGCCGCCTGGTGGATCGCCTACCGCAGCGACTGGTTCTAGCTCTGGGGCTTCAATGAATGTAAAGACTGTTCACAACAGTCAGCGCGGCTAACACGTGGGAGTCTGCAAGCCCGGTGCTCTCGTGAGACGATGTCGGATCACTTGTTTAAGAGATTGCAGGAAAAGTCCCCGACAGAGCCAAAGGCGGACCTCAGGCGCTAAAGCTCCGGTTCATTTTCAATGGCTTAACGGCTTCAATGGCTTAACGGCGCGAGTGGAACTCGTGCCCTTCCCGCTCGTGATGTGTCCTGAGGTTTTCCGCAGGCTGTTAAGTGATGGTGAGGGTCAGAGCGTGGCTGGTTCCGCCGCTGGTGCAGCCTATAGAGGATGAGTTTCCTCCGGGGGTGTTGACGGTCACGGAGGCAGTTCCAGTGGTGGTGATCACGGCATCGGAGAGGGCGACCTGCAACTGCGTGCTGCTCAGGACCGTGGTGGTGAGCGTCGTCCCGTTAATCTGAACGACCGAGGACGCAACGAAGTGAGTGCCATTCACGGTCATGACGAGGCCTTGCTGGACTTGAGCGAAAGTCACGGAGCTGGGCGAGAGAGACGCGATGTCAGGGGCGGGGCGGGCGCTTCCGCACAGGGGATCCAATGAACTGCACGCCTGCAGGATTAGCATGGCGCAGATAAGCATGGCGAAAGACGGAAGGTAGGTACTGATTCGCTTCATAGGCCATCCTACACCCTGGAGTTTGGACGAGTGGTCTTTGAATGATGTCTAAGTGTGACCTTGGTACTGGGGTTGGTCCCGTCAACCGGCGAGCCGTGGTGAGCTCCAGCGGCTAAAGCCGCTCGTCCCAGGGCCGCTGTTGGCATCGCTGAAGCGATGCCCTGATACGAACGTTCTTCCAGGTGCGCGACCATCGTTCCCTTCCCGCCATTCATCCCCACGATTCATTCCGGCCATTCATCGCCATGATTCATCTCTCTGCGCGATTCGTTGACTTGGTGGATTCGGCCACGTAAGATTTGCCACGAATGATCGGGCGAACCATTTCGCACTACCGGGTTGTCGAGAAACTGGGTGGTGGCGGGATGGGTGTGGTTTATAAGGCCGAAGACACGCGGCTGCGGCGCTTCGTGGCGCTGAAATTCCTTCCCGACGATGTGGCGCGCGACCCCCAGGCGCTGAGCCGATTTCAGCGCGAGGCGCAGGCGGCGTCGGCGCTGAACCACCCCAACATCTGCACGATCCACGACATTGGCGAAGAGGACGGGCAGGCGTTCATTGCCATGGAGTTTCTGGATGGCGTGACGCTGAAGCATCGCATTGCGGGGCGTCCGATGGAGAACGGGCAGCTTCTGCTGCTGGCCATTGAGATTGCCGATGCGCTCGATGCGGCGCACGCCAAGGGTATTGTTCATCGCGACATTAAGCCGGCAAACATTTTCGTTACCGAGCGCGGGCACGCCAAGATTTTGGATTTCGGGCTGGCGAAGGTTGCACCTGCTGCGAGTTCTTCAAGCCAGATTGCTTCAGAGAACACTGTGACGGGCGTGATTGAAGAAGCGCATCTGACGACTCCGGGAATGGCAGTGGGGACCATTTCCTACATGTCGCCGGAGCAGGCAAAAGGGAAAGAGCTGGATCCGCGCACTGATCTGTTTTCGTTTGGGGCGGTGCTGTACGAAATGGCGACGGGGACGCTGCCGTTTCGCGGGGAAAGTTCCGCCACGATTTTCGAGGCGATTCTGAATCGTGCGCCCGCAGCGGCGATGCGGCTGAATCCCGATCTGCCGCCGAAGCTGGAAGACGTTATCAACAAGGCGCTGGAGAAAGATCGTGAGCTGCGCTACCAGCATGCTTCGGATATTCGCACCGATCTGCAGCGGCTGAAGCGGGATACGGATTCCAGCCGGCAGACGCCGGCCGCGGGTGTGGAAACGGAGAGTGGCACTTCGGCGTCTGACCATCCTTCGAAGGCTCAGCCAACGCATGGTTCCGGCAGTTCCGCAGTTGTTACCGTCGCGAAGCAGCACAAGCTGGGACTCGGCATTGGGAGCGTGATTGCGATTCTGCTGGTCGCGGCTGCGGCTTATGGAATCTACGCGTTACTATCGCGCAGCAAGCCAGTGCCGTTTCAGAATTTTGCGGTCAGCAAAGCGACCTTGACCGGCAAAGCGACGCTGGTTGCTATTTCACCGGATGGGAAATATCTGTTGCACGTCATGGATGACGGCGGCCACCAGAGCTTGTTGCTGCAGAACATTCCCACGAACAGCACTACTCAGGTCGTGGCCCCGGGACCGTTTGGATATCAGGGCCTGCGCTTTTCGCCAGATGGCAATTACTTGTACTTCCTGCGCACAGAGCCGGGTAGTCAATCGCTGAAATTCCTATACCGGGCTCCGGTGCTGGGCGGAACGCCGCAGAAGTTGGTCACCGATATCGATTCCAACATTTCGCTCTCGCCGGATGGCAAGAGGTTCGTGTATCTCCTGGCCAACAATCCGAAGGTCGGCGAGTACCGCATCATTATTCGATCGGCGGAAGGCAGCGAGGAAAAGACTATCGCCACTGGACCATTGAATGAGGCGCAACTCAATGCGGCGTGGTCTCCGGATGGGAAGACGATCGTGATGGCGCTTTCGCAGCCGGGAGATGCGCTGGGCGGGATGGCTGCGTTCGATGTGGAGAGCGGAAAACGCAACGACTTCCTGATTTCGAAGGACCTTTTCTTTTCGAAGCAGGTCTGGCTGCCCGATGGCAGCGGGTTGCTGGCTTTAGGCGTGCCTCTTTTCTCCAACCAGATTCAGATTTTCCATGTTGCGTATCCGTCGGGCAAAGTTTCCGCGGTGACGCGCGATACCAACTCTTATGTCGATCTCAGCTTGTCCGCTGACGGTCACACGGTGGCGGCGGTGGAGCGACTAATGCACAACACTGCTTACGTGATGCCTGCCGGCGCCAGCAGCGCGCAGGCCCGGCAGCTCACGATGGAGGGTTCGCCGAGTTACGAAGTCAGCTGGACCCGCGATGGTCAGCTGCTGATGTCTGTCGCTAATACTGGCGTCACGCTGCTCAATCCTGAGTCGGGCGCAAAGACGCCCTTCTTTTCGGAGATCCGTTTTCCTGGGTTCGCGCATTCCTGTCCGGATGGGCACCTCGTCTTCATGGCATTGGCGTCGACCAAAATCGAGGGGCATATTTATCGGGCGGATGCGGATGGCGGAAACGCGAAGGAGCTCAGCAGCGGGAAGTTTGACTACGCTCCGACTTGCTCGGCTGACTCCAAGACTGTCTTCTACGAAGACGCCGACGCAAAGTTCGACAGAGTAGCGATCGCGGGAGGAGCATCGCAACAGTTTCCTGACTACGCGTCGTTCGGGCGGATCGCGGTCTCGCCCGATGGGAAGCTGGTGGCGATTATCACGCAACACTCCGCCACGGGAACAAATGAGAGGTTGGGATTGTCGTCCCCGGATTTCAGCCAGCCGATCCGGTTTCTGGATTTTGAACGGCCGCGCGCCGAATACGCCGTCATGTTTGGCGATGGCCCGATTTTGTTTACGCGCGATGGCAAAGGCATTATTTATCCGGTGCGCGACGGCAACGTCGACAATCTCTGGCTGCAGAATCTTGATGGGTCGCCGGGGAAGCTGCTGACTGATTTTAAGTCGGAGTTCATTCGTGATTTCGATTATTCGTGGGATGGCAAGCAGCTGGCCGTGATTCGTGGGCACCGGGAGTCGGATGTGGTGCTGCTGCGCGAGTCGGAGAAGTAGGGCGGGCCAGGCCGATTACAATTGAGTACGAACGAGCGCCCGGGAGACGTCCTTGGGAATGGGCTACCGATTTGAGTTCGACGCAGTCAACAAAATCCTGCTGCTCCGGATCGAGGGGCCGCTCACGGATGAAGTGATGACCAGGGCTTACGCGGCGGTGCGGAAGCACTCCATTGCGACCGATGCCCGGGCCGGCATTTGGGACCTTTCCGGGGTGACAGAGTTTCCCATATCCTCGCTGCGGGTCCGCGAGTTGGCGAGCTACGAACCCGCCATGCCGGATGCGAGCCGACGGCCCCGCATTATTGTCGCTTCGAGCACGGTGGGATTTGGCTTGGCACGCATGTTTCAGCTCATGGGCGCGAAGACGCGTCCCTCGCTGCAGGTGGTGCGTACGCTGGAGGAGGCGTTGGCGGAGTTAGGGGCGGAGTCGGCGCGGTTCGAGGCGTTGGAGTGAGGTTAGACGTCGGGGGCTAAAGCCCTCATCGGGAGAAAAGCTCGATTGCAGCGCTGGAAGCGCTGCGCCACCCAAAAAACCTTCCTCAGGGGCTAAAGCCCGCTTCCGAATGGGCCACTGGCGGCACGGCTGAAGCCGTGCCCTTCCACAAAAAGATTTCTGTCTTAGCTTTTGTGGTCGCGGCGGCGGAGGTAGTCGATGAACATTTGTTCGACGGGCTTGTCGTAGGCGATGAGGACGTGGCGGACGGTGTGTCCGCTGACGAAGTGGCAGACTTCTTCGGCGAGGTTTTTGGCGTGATCGCCGGCGCGTTCGAGCGACTGGGTCATGAAGATGACTTGCAGGCTGGCCTGGCGGTGGACGTTTTCGGGATTCTCGATGTGGCGCAGGAAGATCAGGTTGCGCAAGCGGTCCATTTCGGCATCGGCGCGGAGGACGTCGATGGCTTTGGCGATTTCGCGGGCGGAGAATGCTTCGCCGCAATCAGTCAGCATTTTTTCGAGAATGGTCGCCATCTGGGTGAGGTCGCGGGTGTCTTCGGAGTCGATGCGTCCGCTGACCGAGAGGGCGCTGTTGGCGAAGCTGAGCAGGAGGTCGCCGATGCGCTCCAAGCCGATCATGAACTTCATGCAGGCGAGGAGTTCGCGGGCCTCGGCGGGTCCGACTTCGGTGATGGCCGTGGTGACTCCGCTATCGATTTCCATGTCGAGCGTGTCGAGTTCGCGTTCGCGCTGCCGCAGGGAGTTGAGCAGGGTGCTCGAGCCGGTGGCAATGCCTTCGGCGGCGGCGCCGGCGGCTTCCTTGGCCATGTTGCAGGCTTCCACGGTGCGGCGCACGAGGTAGTGATGGGCCGGTTCGGGGTCGGGAGACTTGATCGCGCTGCTCATGATGAGTTCCGCCGATATGTCAGCCGGACGAGAACGCGGACGGCGAATGGGTCTGGGGGAAGCGTCGCCGCGATTCTGCCGTTTCTGGGATGGGATGGCCAACGGCTAAGGATAAGTTTTCCTGTGGAAGGCATGGTTAATAAGCTGTGAATTTTCCGTCATTTTTCGTCGCGCGTGCTGCGTACGTTTAGCGCGCTTCACTTTATTGTCGGATAAGACAGAACAAATGCAAGAGGAAAGTGCGATTATGCCTTGACCAGCCGTTAATAGTCTCTAAAATGCCCGCATGAGCCAAGAAAAGCGCAGATTTGTAGCCGTTCTTGTTTGTGTCTGCTTCGTAGCCGTAGGTGCCTCCGTTGCGTTGAGTGAGACTCCCCCGGAACTGATCGGCATGTGGAACTACTCATCCCTGACCGCCATCAAGAATGGCAGGCCATTTGGCACAGTTCATTTCCAGCCGGGGCAGTGGACGCTGAGACTCAACGCAGATGGAACGTATTTAACGAAAGGGCCGTTAAAATCGGCATCACCAGATTCTGACGGCGCGACTGGGAAATACGAAGTCCATAAGCACGAGTTCGACATGAT
>JBEKRY010000229.1:0-7072 GCA_049517555.1 Candidatus Sulfotelmatobacter sp.
GGCGGAGCTGGACTGCTATAGGTAGTGCCGTAAGGCGCGTTGGCCGCGAGCACTCCCAGCGTGAGGGCTTCGATGGAGGTGTAATACAGGCCAAAACCGGCACGCAGGCTGGTTTTCGACGGCCCCCCTAATATTTTTCCGAAGAAAGTGTCGGTCGATACATCGGGCGAGTAGGCCAGACCGATGCGCGGCGAGAATTCGTCTCCGGGAGGCGCGAGCGTACGCCGCACTCCCGGATCCGTGGGATACAAGATTCCTGGCGGCGCGCCAGGGAAGACGACCGACTGCTTGCCGGGCTCGGTAGTCGATATCTGGTTGTACTTTTCGTACCACGGTTCGATGCGATCCCAGCGCGCCCCGTAGTTCACGGTGAGATTTGATCGCACATGCCAGCTGTCCTGCGCGAAAAGGCCGACATATTTGTTGCGACCGTAGAAGGGATTCAGCTGGCTCTGGTTGTACTGGCTGGGAACTCCGAGCAGAAAGTCAGCAAAATCCACGCCGGTCTCGCTTCCGGTAAACAGGAAGCTACCGTTGAACTGAGCGATGGGATTCACGTTGACCTGATCGTAATGAAAGCCGGCGCCGGCTTTGAAGGTGTGGCGTCCCAGGACCTTGGAGAAATTGTCGATCCACTGAAAAGTATTGTTGGCCTGCTTCAGCTCGTTGGTATTCGTGCCGGTGGAAAAATTATTAAAGACGAGGCTCTCGACGCCCTCGCCTTTCGGGTCGAGCGGCACGATTGATGGCGCGCCCGAGGCCGTGACGAAACCTTGCGACACGAGGCTGACACCCAGTCCACCTTGCGGCTGGCCGAGGTCGTTGTAGGCGCGCATATAGCTGAAATGGAGTTCGTTGACCGCGGTCGAGTTCAACGTTTTCGTTTCTCCCAGGCTGAACAGCTGGGCTCGGCCGTGGTTCAACGCATTGAAGCCGGGCACGCTGGCTCCGCCCTGGGCAACGGGATAAGGATTGTCGAGCGAATAGTCGTCGAGAAAATAGTAGGCGGAGATCAGGCCCCAACCGGTGTTGGCATCGAGGCGCAGGGCGCCTTTGTCGTCCCGCAGAGCCTGATTGTAGGCCGAGGTCGCAAACTGATCGGCCGAAGCATTCGGGGCCGGAATGTACTGCAATAAATGCTGCGCGGGTCCGGACCAGGCGCTGGTGGGGATTTGCAGCGTGGGCAGAACGCAAGCCGTCGTGTTCCCGGGGGAATAATTTGCGCTCGCGCAGCCCGGAAAATAATACGGTTCGCCCGCGTAAACCTTATAGCCCAGACTCTGATAACCCAAACTCTGGGTAAGCGTATCCGCCCAGGCTGGACCGCTGACGGTCGTGGGAACCACAACCGATTGCCCGTTGACGATTTGAGTCGTGTAGAAGGCGGACGCTAAGTCAGTGAGGTTTCCCGCCCTGTCCTGCGCGGAAGGCACTGGGACCAGCCCGGTGTCTACGCCCTGACGCTGGCGGGTGCCCTGATAGTCGCCGAAGAAGAATATCTTGTTGCGCCGGATCGGGCCCCCGACAGTTCCACCGAACTGGTTTTGCTGGAACGTGCCGCGCGTCGGCGAGAAATAATTGCGGGCATCGAGGTCAGTGTTGCGCAGGAATTCGAAAAGATCGCCGTGAAAGGCGTTGCTGCCGGATTTGGTAATCACGTTGATCTGGCCGCCGCTGAATTCTCCGTACTCTGCGTCAAAATTGCTGGTGAGAATGCGGAACTCGGCAATGGAGTCGAGGTTAGGGATGATCGCCGTCCCCATATTGACGTCTTCTTCGGAGTCGCTGCCATTCACGATAAAGGCATTGGCGAATTCGCGCTGGCCGTGGATGGAAATCGTGCCGGGATTCAGATCACCGGAAGGCGAGAGTGCGCTCGCGCCAACATCCTGCACGGATTCGGAACTAATCGATGTCGAGGGAACAACTCCAGGCTGCATCGAGAGCAGGTCGGTATAGCTGCGGCCGTTCAGGGGCATGGCACCCATCTGTTCCCCGTTAATGACCTCGCCCACTTGACTGCTGTAGGTTTCCAGGTGGACTGCGCTGTCGCTGACCGTGACGGCGTCGGTACGCTTGCCGACTTCCAGTACGATATCGAGCAATAAGGCGCTGTTGACGTCGACCACGATTCCGGTGCGGCGGTAGGGGCGAAAGCCGGGTTGGTCGACCTCAAATACGTAGCCGCCGACGGGGACTACGGGGAAAGTGTAGGCGCCGTGAGCATCAGCGTTGGTAGACTGCCGAACGCCGGTACTGCTGTTCACCAAAACCACGCACGCCTGAGGGATGGCAGCCCCTGACGGGTCCTTTACCGTGCCTGAAATGCTGCCGCCCACGCCCGCGAAAGCTGTCCCCAGCAAACAGGAATACAAGAACAGCAGTCGGGACATTTGAAATGCCCGTAGCGTCCCTGCGAACGGGTTCCACAGCGGACGGGGAGTTCTCAGTTGCAAACCAGTCGCATCTACAGAGAAGAGGAGCCGTTCTCGTTTGTAGGTGGGCAGGATCATAAGGGGGTGATCAGGATCGGACCATCAAACTATCGATCTAGTTGCAAACAATTCGCATCTGCCAGTTGCAACTCATTCGCATCTGCGATACATTCATGTTCGCCGATGCCTGACGATTCCGTCAAGCGCGGGCGCGAGATTTCGTCGCAGAGCCGTTGCGACAACTTGCCACGATAGGAGACGCAACCGTGCCGCTACCTCAGACCGAAATGCCGGGCCGGCTCCAGGCCAACTTCGCCGAACGCGGGCTGCGCATGACGCAGCAGCGACGCGCCATCCTGAGCGTGATGGAAACCGCCAAGAAGCATCTGGACGCCAGTCAAATCCTGCGCAAGGCGCAGAAGATCGATGCCAGCGTCGACCGCAGCACGGTCTACCGCACCCTGCGGCTGCTCAAGCGGCAGGGGCTGATCGACGAACTCGACCTGATGCACGTCAACGGCGAAGGCCACTACTACGAGCGCAAACTGGAGCGCGACCACATCCACATGGCCTGCCTGCGCTGCGGCAAGATCGCTGAGTTTGTGAGCGACAGTTTTGAGAAGCTGAAAGAACAGGTGGAAAAAGATTGCAGATTCCGGGTGCTGGTTTCGCGGCTGGAAATGGGCGGGTACTGCTCAGCCTGCCGCGGATCGAGTCATCCTAAATCCAGCGCTTCGTAGTGTGTAATCCTTCGTAGTGGGCAATCGTCGGCGCGGTCGCGATGTGCAATCAGCGAGCGGAAATAAGAAAAGCGCCCTCGACTTTTTCAAGTCCAGGACGCCTCGGCAGCCCTCCCCCAGAACTGCCAAACCACGAGATGGATATTAAGATCCCCCTCATGTTGTGTAAACGTCACTTTGGTAACTCAGTGAGAGCAGAGCTAATTTTGGAGCTGACCGAAGTAACTCAAATGAATGGTGGAGTGGCGGATGCTTTCGTCCGCCGGCAGTAGAGAAGCTCCCCCCCGCGGACGAGGGCGTCCGGGGCTCCATGTTGAACACTTATTGCTTCGACCAGGTTTGGCCGCCGTCGCTGGTGGCCCAGACTTCAGCGGTAGTAGTCGAGAGCTTTCCGTGCTGTGGGTCGGGAAATTCCAGGCTGGTGATGTCGCCAGTTAGCGAAGTTCCGGCTGCGGTCGGATCGACGCGGGTCCAGTGACTGCCGGCGTCCGCTGAATGATAGAGGGCGCCGCCGGAACCGCCCGCCCATACATGCGCGCCTGCGGCGGCGACAGTCCGGAATACAGGTTGCCCGTTACTATCCTTGTCTCTTGATTTCGCCTTCGCCCGGGGGGCATTGGCAGCGACCTCCACGCCCGCGGTGGTGAGGGCAGCGGGATTCGCGTTTACATTCACATCCTCCCAGGTCTTGCCTTGGTCGGCCGAACGCCGCAGCGTGCCGGTGGAGCTTATAGTCCAGAGCGGCCCGGGCGACAGTGTTGCCAACTCGCTGGAGCTACGGCTATTGATTGGAATCTGGCGAATCTCGCGGTCAGCGACGATAGCCGCGGTATCGGTGGGAACCTGCCCGTTTTGAATCTGTCCGTTTTGCGCAGCGACCTCAACCGTTTCTGCGACGCTGCCGACGTTCAAGGTGAAACTGTACATCGCGGGCTGGTTGGCATCGTAGTTCACGCTAACCATGGCCGTTCTGAAACCCGGCGCTTCCGCCTGCGCCTTATAGGTCCCTGTAGGAACGCCCGCAATGAGCCATAAGCCTTGGGAATTGGTCACTGCGGTGGCATTCTGTCCCGCCTTGGACGGAATGAGTGTAATTCGTGCGTTGGCCACCACAGCTCCAGAGGGATCAACCACATAGCCGCCGATCTGGCCAGGTGGTACCGGCAGCTTGGCCCGGCTCATCTTTTCAAAAGCGTAGGCTTCACCGGAGGGAGGCTGTACCGTGGGCTGGTTCTGCGCGAGCGTGGAGTCCAGGGTCTGATTCAGACTCTGAGCTGAGGCGACTTGGGGGGCTGCTCCGGATGCTTCGACCGTCGGGGTGGTTGAGGGGGCCGTCACGTCTGCGGAGGATCTAGCGCTGGCCTGCTCTTTCCCGAACGCCACTGGGGGTGCGGGGGAGGGAGCTTGATTCTGCGCGATGTTCTGCTGCTGGAATTGATTCGCTGCACGGGGACCAAACGTTTTCTGATCGCCAAGGATGCTCCCTATGACACGAGTGCGACCAGCCACCTCGGCGTGCGCCCCGGTCTTCTTCGGGCTTGTGTTTGAGTCGTTGTTGGGGCCGGCGCTCTGCATGACCATCAAATTTGTGCCGCTAACAGAATCGCCCAAAGCGGGGGGCGCCTGGATCTTGTCGCGCTTCTCCGCAGGTGCCGGGGCGACCGGCGCGGCGAGCAGCTGATTCTTAGCCTCTGCGGTCGCAGTCTGCGGCGCGGACGCCCGGTCAGCCGTCATGGTCTGGTGCGTGCTCTTCTGGTATTGCAGGATCCCAAACGAGGCGATAGCGATGATGCCGGCGGTCACGAATGCCCAACGCAGGGCGGGCCAGGTCAGCCATCCACTGGAAGGGTGGCTGGATGGGCTGACAACCGTCTGGACCGGTTCAGTCGCAGGCAAAGCCAGCGCCACGACCTCCCGGCAATCGGCGCAGCGGGCGAGGTGTTCGAGAACGAGGTCCCGTTCGATTCCGGGTAGCGAATGCTCGGCGAAAGCCGTAAGCGCGTCGGCGCCGGGATGATTGACGGCGGGCGTTGCGATCTTCAACCGTTCGCGTACGATTTTGGGGACATTTTGCATGACAGCTTCTAGCTTCTAGCTCCTGGCTTCTAGCTCGTTCGGTCTGCTTCTTGCTTCCCGATTCTTGGAGAAGCGTCTCCCTTAGCCTTCGCCCTCGGGTACTCTAGCTTCCACTCTCTTCTCAGAGAACGCTGGCGGGGACGATTCTTGCGTCAGGCTGCGGCGAATATCCAGATGCAGGTCGCGGACATCTACTTCCAAGGCTTCTTCGGCCTGGCGGCGCGACATTCCACGGCGCCCCAGAGCCGCCACAATCTGCTTGCGCAAGGACTTAGCCAGCTTATCGAGCTTGCGGCTGATGGTTGATTCGTGCACGCCCAGCATGCGGGCAATCTCGGCCAGAGTGCGGCCATCGAGGTAATATGCGCTCAAAACCGTGCGGTCTTCGCCCGAGAGAAAGGCGAGGGCTTCGTCGGTGGCCTGCGCCAGTCGGGGATCGGCGGCGGGGACCGGTTCGGGCTCGGGAGCACGGAACTGGACGCCTTCTTCGGATTCCTCATCGAGGCTCACGAGCCGCTTGGTCCGGCGATAGCGATTGACGTACTCCTGGGAGAGCACGGTGCGCAGCCAGCCCTCGAGCGATCCGCGGCCGCTATAGGAAGCCAGTTTCGAGACTCGTTGGCCTTCGCGCGTGCTGGTGCCGTAGAGATCGGCGTAGAGAGTGTCGGCCAGTTCGCGGGCGGCGGAGTCCTCGCGCGCGATGCGCAGAGCCGAGAGATAGAGCTTTTCGCGGAAGCGCGTGAGAAAGATTTCCCACGCAGAATTGATGCCGGCGGCGCAGGCGCGGGCGAGGGCGAGTTCGTCGACGCGCAGGCTCAGAAAGAATGCGCGGATTTCAGGTTCTGAAGTCGAAGCCGCGGCGTGTTTCGAGCCGACCTCGCACAGGATCACGGCGAAGGATTCGCGGGTAAGGCCGATTTTCTCGCAGCCACTCCTGGCATGGAGGTCCGCCAGGAGTTCGTCTACGACCGATTGCACGGCGGAGATTGGTTTGGTCGAACTCATGTCTGATCGAACAGATACTTAGTCGAACATACTTAGTCGAACAAACGCACGCTTTCGCTAACCCGCTGACCGCACTGCTTTGCAGTCGGCGCACGGACAGATTTCGCGCAGGAATTTCCACGAGTACAGCCCGAGGTCGTGGTTATCGTTCCACATGAACTTGATCGCGTACTTGCCGACGCCTTCCGCAGACAGGGGCTTGGCAGTGGCCTTGAACATGGGCAGCGCACCCGGCGCAGCGGCCACGGGATCGCCAGCCCGGCGACCAGACTTGTCGCGTTCTTCATTGCACATGGCACAAGGGCAGGCGTCGCGGAGATAAACGAAGTTATAGTGCGAGACGTGGCCGTCGTTCCATTCGATGTCGACCCCCGTGCCGGTAGTGAGGTTCACCTTCACCGACTTAGGATCGGTGGCCGCAGAGGCGGCCTGGAGTGGGGACTGCATGGAGTAAGTATCGCACAGCAGCGGCGTGCGAAGGCTTCCAAGCCGCGTGGCAGCGAAATGTGAAAGCCCGGCATGGCAGTGCCGGGTCGCGGCGGACGAACCCGGAAATCCACAGGGCTAGCCGACTCAAGCCCCGTTTGCCGAATCCGCCCAAGTTACGGTAAAATCTAGGTTTGCCCCACAAGATCTGAATACTTCGGGAGTCGTCATGGCACAACAATGTGATATCTGCGGCAAGAAGCCGCAAGCGGGAAACCGCATCAGCCACGCCCACAACGTCACCAAGCGGCGGTGGAACATCAATCTGCGTCCGGTGCACGCCAAGGTCGCGGGCCAGGGTAAGCGCATGCGCGTCTGCACCTCCTGCAT
>JBEKRY010000230.1:0-7063 GCA_049517555.1 Candidatus Sulfotelmatobacter sp.
CGGATCAGGCCTTCGCGCTCCTGGTCTGACTTGGTCAAGAACTGTTCGGCTGCGGTGAGCACCGACTCACGATCGGACTTCACCTTGATCTGCGCCACCGCTTCCACCGTCACGGCGACGCCTTGCTTGGTGTACAGGTCTTGCTGCGGAGCCACGTCGAACGACATCAGTTCGAGCGAAAGATCCTTGCAAACTTGCACCATCGGGAAAACGAGCGTTCCGTGTCCCTGCACTACCCGCGTTCCGCCCAGACCGTACACGATGAGTGCCTCGTGCGGCCCCGCTTTGCGATAAAGCCTGGCCATTCCGCTCATGAGGAACAGGATGACCATCACTCCCAGCCCGACAAAAATCCAGATCGTGACCATTGACGACAATCCCAATCCCATAACGCCTCCTATTACGAATGCGGTTTACGAATGTAGAAACTTCGTTGCACTTGAGTCACTGGCCGCCGGGGAGTGTGGGCCCGCTGACTCGGAGTGGGCCGGCGCGTTGAGGTTGAACTCGACAATCGAGTTGTTGGCGTACCACAAAAAGCCAAGGCCGACATAAAAAGCCAGCAGCAGCGGCCACGCCGCCGACGGCTTCAGAGCGTTCGCGACCAGCGCTCCGATGGTGAAAAACAGCAGCATGACCGCCATGATACCCAGGCCCAGCATCAGCGCGCCTTCGCGGGAGGTATAGCCGTTGGGCTGCCAGTTGGCGTCGAAGTGAACCGCCATGCGCAGCGGCAGGCGATCCCAGTTTCGCCAGTACTTGAAGGCGGTAATGGGGAGGGCCAGCCACATCAGCCAGGTCAGCGGTTTGTAGTTTCGATTCATAGAAGCTCCCGAGCGCGAAGGTTTATCAGTTAACGCTTCATCGAGTTGCCAGCAGTCGTCTCGTCTTCCCCCGACATTTCGCTCCACAGGCGAACGTATGCGATTCCTTTTTCGTAGCGCGTAACCACGACTTCGGTACCCTTGGCGATGGCGCTGCCGTCCTCGCTGCGCGCGCCACAGACGCGGCGCGTTCCTACCTGCGAGTAAATGACTTCGCCGGTTCCACCTTGGCGGATCGGAACGCAGACCCGGCCCAGCACTCCGGTCATTTCATAGTCGGCGGGATCCATGTTCTCCTCGTCCGACATGAGCACGCGGCTGAGGAACAGAAAAATGATTCCACCGCCGGCGAGTCCGCTGATCACCGAGAAAAGCAGGCCCAGGCCGACCCACACGGAAGAGAAGCGCGTGAGCAAATATCCGGTGCCGCCAAACCACGCCAGGAAAGCTGTGACCGTGACGAAGTTAAACGGAGAAACGCTGCCGCCGCGGGCTGCAGGATTCGTACCCGGAGCGCAGGACGGCGCCGCTCCTTGTGGAAGCGACGGTGCGTGACCCGCGACCGGAGCGTGACCTACCGGCCCATGCCCCATAGAACCAGGCACCGCGGGCAGGTGGCCGGCGTGTCCGTGAAAATGCGGCAAGTGCAGGCGTCCGAAACGCGATCCGCCGAACACGAACGAAAAAAAACTGAAGCAGAATCCGATCGCAAAGCAGATCAGATAGAAATCCGACCAGTCGATTTTGGCTGCAGTCATCGTTGCGGTCGTTGCTGCGATCATCGGATTCGCCTCCCTTCCCCATTCCCATTCGCGTTTCCGCGATGCTGGTTCCCGTTACCGGCGGCGAGTTCGGGCCGCAGCGCCTCCAACAGGCGGTCGGCCAGTCCCGGCGTGTCGAGAATCGCGCCCAGCAGCAGGAAACACCGGCGCGTGTCTTTCTCGCGAGCGGCCTTGATCAGCACGTTGCTGACCGCGGGATCGTTCGCGAACTTTTCCGAACCTTGCAGCAGCCACACATCGAGCTGGCCTTCGGTGGTGCGCAGGTCCGAAGTCAGCTCGGCGTGGTAGCCGTCGGGGTCATCCACCAGAAAGCCGGGATGAACTTTGAAAAACTTTGCCAGCAGCGCGCGCGAAGACTGGGTCATGTGCGGACGCGCTCCGTTTTCAATCTGCGATAAATAGGACTGGCTGATGGAAGTCGCCTTTCCCGGGCCTTTGGCGCGGGCTTTGCTTTTGCCTTTGCCTTTCTCCGCTTCTTCGCGGATGGCGCGCACGAGTTCCAGTTGCGTCATAGGACGGCCCAGGCCGCGCAGCGAGCCTTCGACTTCGCGCAGGTAACGAATTTTCTCGCCCAGCTTCACCGGTCGCTCCCGAGCCGTATTCCAGTTCGTAATAGTTATATTGCAATATGCGATGTATGTCAACAATCGAATCTGCCGCCATTTCAGCAGCTTACGGCGGCTGGACACCTAGCCGACAGAGAAAGCAGGTTCCTCCACTCGCCAGTTGACCCGCTTCGCGGATCAACTGACTCGGTCGGGATGACAGGCGGATGACAGGCGGATGTGTACTATAGACCGGCTTCGATGCGGGAGCGCGGGTCGAGATAGTCGCGCAGTGCGTCGCCGATGAAGTTGAAGCTGAGCACGGCCAGCATCACGGCGAGCGCGGGAAATAACACCAGATGGGGCGCGTCGAACAGGTGGGCGCGGCCGTCATTGAGCATGGCTCCCCAAGTCGCAGTCGGGGGAGGGACGCCGAGTCCGAGAAAACTCATGGTGGCTTCGGCGAGGATAGCTCCGGCCATACCAATCGCGGCCTGCACAACGACTGGCTGAATGATGTTGGGCAGAATGTGGCGGGCAATAATTCGTAAATCGGAAGCGCCGAGAGCGCGGGCGGCTTCGACGAATTCGCGTTCGCGAGCGGCGAGGACTTGCCCGCGGACCAGACGCGCGTAGCCCACCCATCCCCCGAGCGAGAGCGCGAGCACGAGATTGAAGATGCCGGGGCCGCGAAAGGCGATGAACGCGATCGCCAGCAGAATTCCGGGGAACGAAAGAAACGCGTTCATCAGCACGACGTTGACGAAGCGGTCGATGGCGCCTCCGTAGTATCCGGCGATGGAGCCGATGATGAGTCCCAGGGTAAGCGAGGCCAGAACGACGCAGGTGCCGACCAGCATGGAGATGCGCGCGCCATAGATGACGCGAGAGAGAATGTCACGGCCCAGTTCGTCGGTCCCGAACCAGTGTGCGGAAGTTGACAGGCCGAAGTGTGGCGGGTCGAGGCGGGCGGGCAGATTGATCGCGGCGGGATCCTGGGGCGCGATCCAGGGCGCAAACAGTGCGAAGATCACGAAGATGACGACCAGCACCACGCCCGCGGCCGCCAACGGATTGTGGCGGGCATTGCCCGCAACCTTATGGCGGAACGAAATGGCGATAGTGGACATGCTCCCAATCCTATACGGCTGGCGTTTGCGCTGCCGGATTCAGGCGTGGATAACTTGGGCCTGGGGAATGCGGCGAACCCGGATTTGGCCCTCGCGAAGCCGGGTGCGGGCGATGTCGTAGGAAGACTGCATTCGCATGAGCGTGTCCATCTTCACTCCAAACGCTTTTTCGATACGGAGCGCCATGTCCCCGGAGAGATCGGCCTTGCCGTTCAGCAGGCTAGACAGTGCTGGGCGGGAAACTTTCAGTGCTGCAGCCGCCGCAGTTACCGACAGTCCCGCAGGCTGAATAATCTCCGTCCGAATGAAATCTCCGGGATGAGGTGGGTTCTTCATAGGCATCGTTTGCTCCTTCGGTGCTAGTGATAATCTTCCAGATCAACGTCGCAGATTTCCCGCTCGGCCGTGTCGATGCCGAACGTCAAGCGGCGGTTGCGGGTGACGCTAAGGCTCCATGTACCCTTGCGATCGCCGGTCAGCGTGTGCGCCTTCCACGCGGCAAGCGCACGCAACTCCTCTGGTTCCTGCATGTCGTCGAGAAAGGCCAACATCTTGCGGAGTTTGTCCGCTGAGTCGGGCGGAACGCCCTTCGCGCTGTCTTCCGCATAGAGCCGTTTCAGGCCCTTATGGACGAAGCTGCGGATCTTCACTTCTTAGACTGTAGCCTGTAGCTTAACGCTTGTCAACAGGACCGAGGGCGTGCCGGGATGAATTCCCAATCCGCCAGAGAGAATCGTCGCGTAGGAGTTAAAGGCAAAGGACATGCGGGCGCTAAAGCGTGTGTCATCCCGACCGAGTCAGTCGATCTGCGAAGCAGTCAACTGGCGAGTGGAGGGACCTGCTTTTCCGGCTGATACATGTGACGCGTGAACCACTCGGCTGCCAAGTCCTCCCAGGTGGGTTTCGGCGATCGATCAGCCAGACTTTCTTCGCTCTGCTCCAGCGCTTAAGTTGCTTCTAGCGATCGATTGCTTTGGTCAAATCGTCGAATGATTCGTAATAGACCAAGCGGTGGCAGCGATAACTCTGGGTGAATCCCTCGACCAATCCGTTCTTGTGTTCAAATACCCGGCGCCGGAGGTTGTTTGTCATTCCAATGTAAATCACGCGCGATTTACTGGCGATGATGTAGACGCTGTAACAGTGATCGTTCATGACCAAGAAAAAAGCAGGTCCCTCGACTGCGCATTGGAATTGGCTTCGCCAATCCCAATGCTACGCTCGGGATGACAACTTTTTTGTATGGAGGCAATGATTCCTGTTGAGTGTGACTAAATTGGGATTGCCCGGTTACTGCCGAATCCTCGGGTTAGCCACGGAGTACAGCACATCCGTCAGGAAGTTCACTGCTACATACGTCAATCCGATCGCCAGGATGCAGCCCTGGACCAGGAAATAGTCGCGGGCCGAGATGGCGTCGACGGTGAGGCGGCCGAGGCCGGGCCAGGAGAAAATCTTTTCGGTCACTATCGCGCCGGCGAGTAATGCGCCGAACTGCAGGCCCAGCACTGTTAACACGGGGATCATGGCGTTGCGCAGGGCGTGGCGGTAGACGACCGTGCGCTCGGGCAGGCCTTTGGCGCGGGCGGTGCGGATGTAGTCCTGGTTCAACTCTTCGAGCATCGAGGTGCGCACCATGCGGGTGAGGATGGCGGCCATGGATCCGCCCATGGTGATCGCGGGCAGAACGACATACTCGATGCCGCCGGAGCCGGAAACCGGCAGCCAGCCCAGCTTGATCGCAAAGAGAATGATGAGGATCGGACCGAGAGCGATATTGGGAAATGACAGGCCGAAGAGACTGACGACGGAAATCGCGCGGTCCTGCCAGCGATTCGGATGCTGTGCGGAATAGACTCCCGCAGGGAGCGAAAGAGCGATTGCGATCAGCAAGGATGCGAACGTCAATCCGACTGTGTAGGGGTAGCGCTGGGCCAGCAGTTTGGTGACGGCCTGGTTGTAGCGGATGGAGCGGCCTAGGTCGCCGTGCAGGACGCCTTTCCAGTAATGCCAGTATTGGTCGCCGAGCGGGGCGTCGAGGCCGTAGGCGTGGCGGGTGGCGGCGATGTCGGCGGCCGGAGCGCCTTCGCCGAGCATTTGCGCGATGGGGTCTCCGGGGACTAGGTGGATCAGCAGAAAGACGAGGCTTACGACCAGCCAGATTACTGGCAGGGTGTAGAGGACGCGTTGGAGGAGGCGGGGGAGCATAGGTTCGTCGTTGGTCGTTGGTCGTTCGTCGTTCGTCGTGGGTCGTCCGTCGTTTGCCAATCTCAATTCATGGCGTTGTCATCCTGAGCGGAGCGCGCTCGAATGAGCGCGCGGAGTCGAAGGATCTCTTGCATTTCAGCGGTCTCCTGCGCCGCGACAGGGAGTTCTTTGCACACCACGGATTGCCAACAGCACTGGGAGAACTCCTCGATAGGACTCGCGGCAATGCCAGCAGCGCAGGGGTCCTTCGACTGCGCGCGGCGACTCGCGTTGCTCGCCGTCGCGCTTCGCTCAGGATGACAGGCTCTTGAGGATGTCGACATGGTCGGCATTTTAATTCCCTGCCCCTTTCGCGGCTTCGGCTTCGCCCTCGACCTTCGCTGTTTTTTCGATTCTGACTCGGGCGATGCGGTGACCTTCCAGCTCTTCGACTGTGTAGCGGCGGCCTTCGTATTCGAAACTGTCGCGCAAGTTCGGAATCTTTTGCAGGCGGGCCAGGATAAATCCCGCCAGGGTTTCGAAGCCGGCGTCGCGTGGCAGGATCAGGGCGTGTTCGGTTTCGAGGTCGCGGATGTTGACCGAGCCTTCGAGCAGCAGGACCGATTCATCTTCGAGCGCGGGCTCGCTGGGGGAGACATCGAATTCGTCCTCGATGTTGCCGACCAGCTGTTCGAGGATGTCTTCGACGGTGATCACTCCGGCCGTTGATCCGAATTCGTCGACCACGACCGCGAGATGGCGGCGGCGGTCTTTGAATTCGGCTAGCAGTTCGGCTAGAACCTTCGTCTCGGGGACCACCAGCACGTCGTGCATGATCTGGCTGATTTGCATGCGGGAAATGCGGGTCGAAGTCGACTGGCCGAGATTGCTCAGGCGCAGGCGCATCCAGCGCATGAGGTCTTTGTAGTAGAGCACGCCGACAATGTGCTCGGGGCCGCGCTGCGGATCGTAGACCGGGATGCGCGAGTGCTGGCCTTCGACCACGCGGGCAAGGGCTTCATCGAGCATGAGACTGGAAGGCAGGGAAAAAATGTCGGGGCGGGCGACCATGACTTCGCGGACGGTGATGCTGTCGAGTTCGATGGCGCTGTGGATCATCTCCTCCTGAAACTCGGGGATCTGGCCGAACTGGCGGCTGGCGGTCACGATGAGCTTGAGTTCGTCGGGCGAGTGGATGGCGCCGCGACGCCGTGTGTCCTGGGCACCGAAGAGGCGCAGCACGAGGCCGCCGGAACGGCGCATGAAGAAGAGCAGGGGGCGGGTGAGGGTGAGGAAGGCCTCCATGGGAGCGGCGACGGCGAGCGCGACCTGCTCGGAGCGCTGCAGGGCTAGGGTTTTCGGCACCAGTTCGCCCAGAATCACGTGCAAGTAGGTGATCACGCTGAAGGCGATGGCGATGGCGATGGTATGGGCGTAAACGGCGGCGTGCGGCACGCGGTGCACGAACTCCATGCTCTCGACCAGGCGGGCGACCATGGGTTCGCCGATCCAGCCCAGGGTCAGGCTGACCATGGTGATGCCCAGCTGGACGCCGTTCACGACCTCGTCGAGACGCTGATGCAGGCGCTGCACGA
>JBEKRY010000231.1:0-6981 GCA_049517555.1 Candidatus Sulfotelmatobacter sp.
TTTTTACCCAACCCGGTTGTCTCTCCTGCGAACTGATGAAGGTATTTCTCGAAGCCAAGGAGATCGCCTTCGAAGAGCGCGACATCGTCGCTGACCCCGACGCTCGCCGCGCCCTGACAGAACAGCACGGCAGTGGAGAAACTCCGACTCTAGTTATTTTTTCCGGCGAACTGCAGGAGGTAATTGTCGGCTTTGATCCCGTGCGTCTTGACCAGTTACTCGCGCCGGCCTCATCCTCGGATGCGGTGACTGAATCCTGAACTCCGCAACTTCCAATTCCGCTGATTCTCCCCGAAACGCTTCTCATCCCCTCCGCGGATATTTCTTTATCGCTGCTGCCGCGTTTCTTTGGGGAGTGTCGGCGGCGCTCGGCCGCGCCGTCTTTACTGGCAAACTGCATTTAAGCGGACAGGCTCAGCATCCCATCGACCCGCTGATCTTGTCGCAAACGCGGACCTCTTTTTCACTACTGGTGCTGCTTCCACTGTTGGTGGGGTGGCGCGGCTGGCAGCGCATCAAGCTCCCGACTTCGGATCTCATCCAATGCCTCGTTCTCGGTATGCTCGGCGTGGCCGCGTCGAACTATTTCTACTACCTCGCCATTCAGAGGACGAGCGTAGCCATCGCCATCATCGTTCAATACACGGCGCCGGTATGGGTTCTGTTGTATGTCGTTGCCCGCGGCCAGCAAAAGCTCTCCGCGCAGAAAGTCGCCGCCGTGGGAGTAGCTTTGGCCGGCATCGCGTTGACCATAGGCATTGTTGGCGCAGAATCCGCGCAGCCGCTGCATCTCGACCGCTGGGGTCTTATCGCCGCGCTGATCGCCTCGTTCTCTTTCGCGTTCTACAACGTTGGCGGACATGGCCTTCTGGCTCGTTACGACCGCTGGCGCGTCCTGGTGTGGACCCTGATGTCCGCCGCCGTGTTCTGGTTGTTCTGGAATCCGCCGTGGAAAGTTGTCGCCGCACACTACACGCCCGCGCAGTGGGGATTTCTATTCATCTTCTCCATGATTTCGGTGCTGGGATCGTTCTCTCTCTACTTCCTCGGTCTGCAACATCTCGAGCCCACCCGCGCCATCATCGCCAGTTGTCTGGAGCCGGTATTCTCCATCCTGCTGGCCGCCGCGTTCCTGGGAGAAGGTGTGCGTCCCGTCCAGATGCTGGGAATCGTTTTGGTTCTGTCGGCGATCGTCATCGTGCAGCTGCCCGGTCGAGGAGCCAGGGCACGAGAGGATACGGTCGTAGTCGAGCCAATCGAATGACGCGTATTCCCAAATAAGCTTTGTCATCCCGACCGGAGCAGGAGCACCAGCGACGGCGGAGCGGATAGACCTTGGATTGGCCGTTTCGCCGTCGCCAGCTGGTAGTTACTCCCGGTTACCTCGGTGCTTCGCTTGACACGGTTTTGACATACCAAGTGGCGATTCTTCGCTACGCTTCTAGCATCCGGGCAATTAGTTCGAGTCAGCTAGTTTGAGGTCAGCTTTATGAAAATCCGCTCCGCGATCTGTGTTCTCGCGTTTCTTGCTTCGTGCCTTACGCCATGTTTCGCGCACCACATGGCCGTCGTCGTTAACAAAGAAAATGCTGTCGAAAACGTCACTTCCGCTCACCTGGTGAGAATTATTCGAGGGGATATCAAGAAGTGGCCCGACGGAAAGAACATCGTGCTGGTGCTCCACAAAGACTCAGAAGGCGAAACCGAAACCTTGCAGCGGCTGAATAAAATGTCCGCCGCCGAGTGGAAGGGCTTTCTCACCGCCCACAAAGACTCGATCGTGTTCGTCGATACCGACGCCGACGTTCTCAAAGCAGTGCAGGCTGAGCCCGGCGCTGTCGGTCTGGTCGAAATGCATTCCGTCGACAGCAGTATTCGCGTCGTCATGGTCGACGGAAAGCTCCCGACTGAATCCGGGTATCTGCCTCACTAGGGCGAAGCACAGCAGGATAGGGCCCTCAGCTTGTAGCGCCAGCCCTCTGCAGCAAATGAAAATAGCGCCGCGCCTTCTTCACGTCGCGCGCAATCTGCTCCCGCAGAGCCTCGACTGACGGAAACTTGATTTCATCCCGCAAACGTTGCAGAAAACAGATCTCAACCTCAGTCTCGGGCGTCAACTCGATGGGATGGAAATTGAGCAAGTGCGTCTCAATGGCAAACAATTCCGCCCCAAAAGTCGGCCGGTTGCCCACATTCGTGACCGAATCGAAGCGCTCTGTTCCCACGCGCGTCCACGTGATATAGACGCCGTCCTTCGGCACCAACTCTTCGTAGCGCGCCAGATTGATAGTGGGCACCGTGTACTTCGATCCGTAGCCGCGCCCGCGTCCCGGCGTTCCAAGAATGCAAAACGGACGCGCCAGCAAGTGCCGCGCCCGGCTCACGCGCCCGGCGATCAGAAGCTTGCGAATCTGGCTGCTCGACACCGCTTCGCCGCGCAAAGTCATCTCGGGATAAACCTTCACCTCAAACCCCATCTCGCGTCCGAAATCTGCCAGCAAGTCAATGTCGCCCGCCGCCTTATGGCCGAAACGGAAATTAAATCCTTCATGCACTTCGCGCGCGTGCAGCTGCTTCTTCAGGATGCGCTCCGCAAACTGCCGCGGCGTCATGAGCGACAGATCACGCCCAAAAGGCAACAGCAGCACGGCGTCGATTCCAGTGCTTTCCAGCCAGCGCAGTTTCTCAGGAGTAGGAGTAAGTAACTTTAGTCCCAGCTCCGGCCGCAGGATGCGCGTTGGATGTGGCTCAAACGTAACTGCTACGGCCTTAGCTCCGGTAGTGCGGGCCCGCGCAACGATTTCCCGCAGTACATGCGCATGCGCGCGGTGCACTCCATCAAAATTCCCGACGCTGACCAGCGTGGGGCCGTAATCCGCCGGCACGTCTTCGAGTTTGTCAAAAATCTGCATGGGGACAGTGGTTAGCTGACTTGAATTCCGCGCGCGAATCTGGCCAGTGCCCACTGAGCGATGATCACGAGCCACTGATCTCAAACTCCAGCTTCATCCCGTCATGCGAAAGCCGCACATGCCGGGGCAAAGTGCTGTTCGTGGCCTCGTGCGCCAGATCATGGCAGATATGGGTGAAGAATGCCCGCTTCGGTTTCAGCCGCTCAACGATCGCCAGCGAATTCTTTACCGTCGAATGCGTGGGATGCGGCTTGTGCCGCAGAGCGTCCAGGAAAAGAATGTCCAACCCTTGCAGCTGATGCAGCGACGACTCCGGAATTTCGCTGTGATCGGTCAAATACGCGGCCGAGCCAAACCGGTATCCGTAGATCTGGGTTTCGCCATGAATCAGCACGACCGGATCGAAGCGCACTCCCAACACATCCACCGGTCCATCAATCGGGCGCAGTTCCAGCTGCGGCAGCCCGCCGAATTTATAGTTGTCCTCGAAAATGTAGCTGAACATGCGACGCAGGAAGGCCGCCGCATCGGGCCGCGCATAAAGCGGCAACTTCTCTGGCTTGTGCCGGTAGCTGAAGGGACGCAGGTCATCGATGCCCAGAATATGGTCGGCGTGCGTATGGGTGTAGAGCACGGCGTCGACCCGCGTAATATTCTCGCGTACGGCTTGCGTGTAAAAATCCGGAGTGGTATCGATGAGCACGACTTTGCCGTCATAATCGAGCATGATGGACGGCCGCGTCCGCCGGTCGTGCGGATCTCTCGAGTGACACACGGCGCAGTCGCATCCCAGCGTGGGCACGCCCATTGACGTCCCACTGCCCAGCACGGTCAAGGTCGCTTTCATCTTTCTCGGATTCCAGCTCGGCTTCCCGTTGATGTCCCTGTTCCAGAGATTGTGCCAGTCGCGGGACCCGGCTGCGGCGGCCGCGCCAGCGCGTTGGTCACTTCGACATACGCCATGCGCAGCTCATACAGACTGTTCTGCAGGAAACCCTCTTCCACCGAAGTGAGGTTGTTCTTGGTTTTTTCCCCGATCAGGCTCAGCGTGTCGATCGTCTGCCGTGCCCCAATCAGGTCGACTCGCGGCTGTTCGGCCTGTTGTCGCATTAATCCGAGCTGCATCATGGCCGTCATGTAAAGTGAGGCCAGAAAACGCTCAAACGTAATCTCGAAATCCTTGGCGGAATGCCCGCTGAGTTCGACCTGGGCGTCGAGATCCTTCGAAGACTGCTTGTAAGCGGCTGCCTGCGCATCCTGCTCCGCGCTGGTGGGCGGCGGAGGCATTTCCCGGTCAATTTCCCCGCTTGGCGCCGCGCCCTCTGCTGCCAGAGGGGCTGTAGGCTTTTCCGCAGCACGAGCCTCCTTCGCCTCGGCTGGCGTCACTTTCGGCGCCTCCGATTTCGCCGCCGCTTCCTGATGCGTTTCCTCGGTCACCCCGCCGCGCAACTCGCCCTCGGAAGTGAACAGCCTGCGGTCCGTTACCTTGAAGCCAGATTGTTCGTGTTTCTTTTCAGCCATACATCCTTTCCTCATCAAAAAATCTTCTCATCATGCCGGGTGGTTTTCCAGGCTCAGTGACTGATTCGAGTTCGCGTCCGGCAACAACATGTCATCTCTCACCGGCAACGGAACCACGGTTGCCTGTGCCGAGCCGATGGTCACCGCACGTCCCGGCACGCCCACTTCACGCCGGATGTATCCCAGCGCCACCGTTTTCTCTCCGTTCGCCAACAGAAGGGAAGCGGCGCTGGTAATCTCTCCGACTTCTTTTTCCCCAGCGACAATCTTGCTGCCCGAGGCGATCTGCCCCGCGCCGTCGGCGACAAATCCGGTGAACTTCCGATGCACCGCTCCCCGCGACCGAATCCGTTCGACAATCTCCTGCCCGACGTAGCATCCCTTGTTGAAGTTCAACGCGCGGGCCTGTTCCGTCTCCTGCGGCAAGTCGCGCTCGCGGATGTCCACGCCATACCGCGGAATGCCGGACACGATGCGCTGCATCTCCAGCGCCTCAGAACCTACAGGATCAGCCCCGGCCGCCAGAAAAGCGTCCCACAGTTGCCGAACGGCCCCCGGCGCGATCCAGATCTCATGCGAAATGTGCTCCGCGTCTTCGCCCCGCACCAGCGCGCACTCCGTACCTTGCCACACCACGGATTGCATCTGCAAAGCTTGCAGCTCGGGAATCTCGAATCCAGCCGCCGCCAGAACATCGCGAGATTTCGGCCCAGCAATCCCCAGCGCCGTAAGTTGCTCACCGAGGTTTCCGACCTCAACGTCATCCATGATGATGTAGTGGTCAAACGTTGCCAGAATCTTTTCCGCTTGCCCGCAGTCAGTGTCAACCGTGATCCATTCACCGCGATTGTAAGCATAAAGGTCTGCGAGTATGTGCCCTTGCGGATTCAGCAAGAAAGCGTACACACCCCGATCCACAGCGAGGTCGCGGATATTGTTAGTAACCATCCCATTCAACCAGCGCACGCGATCGCTGCCTGTAAGCGAGATCTTGACCCGGTAACCGAGATCATAAACGCCACAACCGCGACGCAAAGCCGCGAACTCCGCGTGCGGATCGCCGAAGCGCGCCGCCGTCGTCGCCCCGCGATATTCGCCGGCGCCCACCGAGCCTAATCCCTCGCCATGAATTTGAAGTGCCGTCTGCCCCATAAGCTGTCGTTCGATGAGCTAGTTCGATTATAGCGATTGTGTTAACTTTCCTGCCGTGGACTCACAAACGGATACAAAGGAACCCAAAAAGAAACGCATCGCCGTCATCCCCGGAGACGGCATCGGCCAGGAAGTCATCCCCCAGGCCGTAAAGGTCATCCAAGCCTCCGGCGCCCCAGTTGAGTTGAGCGATTTCGACTGGGGCGCCGATCGTTACCTGCGTGACGGCATCACAGTTCCCCCCGACGGCTTCGCCATGCTCGCCCGTGACTTCGACGCGATCCTAGTCGGCGCGTTCGGCGACCCAAGAGTCAAAACCAACATTCATGCCAAAGAGATCCTGCTCGGCATGCGCTTCAAGATGGATCTCTACGCGAATGTTCGGCCAGTCTGCCTGCTCGATGCGGCGTTGTGTCCACTGAAAAGAGTCGAGCCGAAAGATATCGACTTCGTCGTCGTTCGCGAAAACACCGAGGGCGTTTACACCGATGCCGGCGGCGTCTTCAAGCAAGGCACGCCCGACGAGATCGCGACACAGGAGGACATCAACACGCGCAAAGGCGTCGAGCGCATCATCCGCTACGCCTTCCAGTATTGCGAACGTCACACCAAACTCGACGGCTCACCCCGCAACAAAGTGCTGATGTGCGACAAATCGAACGCTATGACCCACGCCGGAGGCCTCTGGCAGCGCGTGTTCAAGGAAGTCAGTGGCGAATATCCACAAATCACGGCACAGCACATGTACGTGGACGCGCTCTGCATGCAGATGGTGCGCGACCCGCGCCAGTTCGACGTGATCGTAACCAATAATATGTTCGGCGACATCATCACCGACCTAGCAGCCGGACTGCAGGGCGGCCTGGGAATGGCCGCCAGTGGCAACATTCATCCCGGCAAAACGTCAATGTTCGAACCGGTCCACGGCTCCGCTCCGCCGATTGCAGGCAAGAACATGGCGAACCCGTTCGGCGCGATCCTGACTGCCGCGATGATGCTTGCGCACTTGGGCCTACCGAAAGAAGCGGAAAAGATCGAAGCCGCAGTCCTCGAAGCCGTCCGCCAAAAAAAGACCACGCAAGACATCGGCGGCCCGCTAGGAACGCGGGAAGCCGGCGAGTGGGTGGCGAACTTCGTCAGCCGTGCCTGACCTGCCAGGACTTGTCATCCTGAGCGAAGCATTACGATTCGCGAACGCGAATCGTAATGCGTAGTCGAAGGATCCCTATATCTTCTCCGCGGTACAGATCCCCACGCGAATCCCTTCCCGCAGCCCCGCTCGTTTCCGAGCGAACCCCTTGATGAGCATCCGGCGGCCATCATCCACAAGGGATCCTTCGACTTCGCGGGAAGTGCGCTTCGCGCACTTCCCCCTCCGCTCAGGATGACAACCTGG
>JBEKRY010000232.1:0-6908 GCA_049517555.1 Candidatus Sulfotelmatobacter sp.
GATCCGCACGCGCGCGATCTGGTCTTTTACCTGATCGATGCCGACAACTTCAAGGAAGTGAATGACCGCTACGGGCACGATGTCGGCGACAAAGTGCTGGTGGAGATGGCGCGCCGTCTCAGTTCGTCGATTCGCCACTCCGATATTCTCGTGCGCTGGGGCGGCGAGGAGTTTCTGATCGTGTCGCGCTACACCAATCGCAGCGAAGCCGAATGGCTGGCGCAGCGCGTTCTGTCGGCGGTTGCCGATACGCCGTTCAGCTTGGGACGTTCTGGAAAAGGCTCGGGAGACGGATCGGCGGAATCCGGAGCAAGTCTGTACCGCACCTGCTCGCTGGGCTGGGCCGCGTTTCCCTGGTTTCCTGACAATCCACGGGCCATCAGCTACGAGGAAGTGCTCACGCTGGCCGATCGCGGGCTGCATCAGGCGAAGCAGTTGGGTAAGAATCGAGCGGTCGGCATTGTGCCAGCGGCCGGAAAACTTCCTGCCACGACGGTTGAAGGGCTGCATTCGGCTGGTCTTGATGTGGATGTTCTGGCTGTGTCCGGTCCCGCCCGGGGCTGATCGGGCCGATTTAGCGCCAGCGGCTAAAGCCGCTTCTCTTCACATGCGTTTATCGGCATCGCTGAAGCGACGCCCTGATACGAACCTCTTCTCAAAACTGCACCTGCATTCATCTAGACAATCGCTGGCTCGGGGCTGGGTTCAGGGGGAGCGGCGCCTAGTGGATCGACTTGGAGGGTCAGGCTGTCGATTTTGCGGACTACTACGAGTTGTCCCTGAGGCAATGCGGAGGAAGCGACCGCGTTCCATATTTCGCCGTGGACGAAGACTTTGCCTTGGGGCGAGAGTGCGGTTTGTGCGACTCCGGTTTCGCCGACCAGGCCTTGCGCGCCGGTGACCACTTTATTGCGGCGTGCCTTGAGAGCGATGGTCATGAGGAAGGCGGTGATCAGGCCAAGCGGAATGCTGACGGCCAGCGCGGTTGCGAGGTGCACGCGCATTTCTGGGATGGGCGAATCGACCAGTAGAAGGCCGCCCAGAGTGAGCAGCGTGATTCCGCCGACGGTGAGCACTCCGTGCGAGGTGAACTTCGCTTCAAGGGCGAATAGCGCGAAGGCTCCGAGGATCAATCCCAGCGCGGCGAAGCGCGTGGGAAGAAAGTTAAGCGCGAACGCCGCGACCAGGATGAAGACCACGCCCACCGTCCCCGGGATGACCGCTCCCGGATGGTTGAATTCAACATAGAGCGCGAGCGCTCCGATGGCGAGGAGCAGGAAGGCGACGTTGGGGTCCATCAGTTCGTCGAGGATATGTTCCTTGAGCGTCATGCCGAAAGGGACAATTGGCTGGCCGGCCAGGTTCAGTGTGGCGCTTTGGCCGTCGAAACGTTGGAAAGCCTTGCCCTGCATCTGGCGGAAGAGATCTTCAGGGCTCGTAGCCACGTAGTCGATCAGACGTCCGGCGAGGGCTTCCTGGTCGGTGAAGGATTTAGATTCGCGCACGGCGCTTTCGGCGGCTTCGATGTTGCGTCCGCGCTTGGAGGCGACGGAGCGCATGATGGCGGCGGCGTCATTTTCGATCTTGCGGTTCATCTCGTCGTCCGGCTTGACCTGGACTGGACCGATGAGTGTTACCGGATGCGCCGCGCCGGCGGCTGTTCCCGGGGCCATGGCTGCAATGTCTGCTGATTCGAGAATGAAGATTCCTGCGGAGCCGGCGTGTCCGCCGGTGGGCGTGACGTATACGATGACCGGAACCGAGGAGGCGGTGATCTTCTCGATGATGCCCTGCGTGGAACTGACGAGGCCGCCGGGTGTATTGATCTCGATCAATACAGCTTTGTCGCTGCGCCTGCCGGCTTCGTCGATGGCGCGGGAAATATATTCCGCGCTGATGGGCTGAATGGTGTCATTGACTACGACTTTCAGGACTTGCGCGGTGGCTGGATGAATGACGGCCAGAAGGGCGAGGGCGAGCAGGAAGATCGCTGCAACTATTTTTTTACGCGCTTCTGGTAAAGCCTGTGTTTCCTTTGAGTTGCCGAGTTTTGATGCGGTTGTCGGACGGCAAAATCTTGAGATCAAAGGACTTGCAGATAAAATATTGCGGAATAAGGAGTTACAGGGCTGATTTTCGATTGCGGCGACGCGAGATGGTGTGCAGCCAAACACAGATTCGTAAAACTCTCGATACATCTAGTTTAACAGGTTGCGAGGGATTGTTTGCGAGTGGCACGAGGGAGAATTTGCTTTGAGGAGAACGCTTTAGGGGAACGGAAGAAAAATTTGCTTGACAGGGGCAGATATTCGGTTCGGGCGGCGGCACGGTTTGGTGGTGGCGACACTGGCGGTCCACGCGAGATTCTTCGTTCAATGGAATAGCGATGTTGGATGACGAGCAAAAGCAGATTCCTCAGGTGCCCTCGCGTTCGCTCCGGCTGTCTTTGGAATGACAAAACTGTGGGGTGCAATGCTGAGGTGAAAAGGTGTAAAGCGCCTGAACGTTACGCTCACCGGCAAGTGGAATCCGCTTCCGGTGAAGAAACAGTAGGCTGACTTGCTTCCTTTCACCACCGTCCAGGTTCCTCCTGGGCTTTTTTTTCAGTGACAGGCGGGAACTTTCCGTAAGATTGCGGGAAGTGACAGAGGTTATACTCGGCGAGACTTGCATTGATTTTCTTTTTAGTTCCATACACGCCAGTTAAATACGCGACGTTATCGGAGGCATCTTTTAATGCAAACCGTAGATGCAGAGTCAAGAAATCCGCGCTTTCCGAAAGGGCTGGGAATAAAGTTAGGGGAATTCTGGTCGGGAGATCTCGGCCTGACGTTAGTCACGATTTCCCTGGTCTTGCTGGTTTTCGTGGTCACCCCTTTTCGGGAAGCGGGCGTGCCGTGGCGTGCGGCTCTCGATTGCGTGATCATGGTCCTCATGCTGTTTGCGGCTTTTACGGTTAAGCAGAGTCGCATCGATGCAATTGCTGTCAGCGCAATCGTAGCGGTCACGGCAATTGTGCTGGCCGGGGGGCGTTTCCATCCCACGCCGCCGCTGCGTGAACTGGGCAGCGTTTTAGCGACCATCACGTTACTGGTTTACGTGCGCATCGTGCTGGTTGTGATGTTTCGCGGCGGCCCGGTTACGTGGAGCCGTATCCAGGGAGGAATTTCTGCGTATTTGCTGGTGGGAATGGCTTGGGCTTCGGCTTTCCAGATCGTCGAACAATTCCGGCCCGGTTCTTTTCATTTCGTCACGGCGCCGGCAGATTTCGACCAACTCACTTCGAAGCTGACCTACTTCAGCTTTTGTAACCTCACCACACTCGGCGGCGAAGTCGCTGCGTTCTCTCCAATTGCGCGATCTCTCACCATCGCCGAGGCCGCCATGGGTCAACTCTTCCCGGCGATTTTGATTGGCGCACTGGTCGCCATGGCGATGCAGTCGCGCACGGAAGCCTGATGGTCGCGGCCTTCGCCCAAAAGGAGTCATCCGACACACGTAGTCGATCCCGCTGGACCATAAGAGACCTTAACGTTCCCTGACAAAAATTGACAATCGAACCGCCGCTGATTGACAACATTTGGCTCCGCCGCAGTCGAAAGCCAAGGGAAGCCGCGAATTAGATATTGATAATAAAGGACATCGGCGGTAACCAGGGTAATCTGCGGCTTGGCATGGCAACTGCAATATCTAACGGCAGCTGGATCATTCGTGACCAGACTAAATTCAAATTAAAAACGCTTTGGGGGGAGAAGAGAGATGCGGAAACAACAGAAGGGTTTTTCACTGATCGAGCTGCTGATCGTTGTGGCCATCATCCTGATCATCGCAGCTATCGCGATTCCTAACTTGCTGCGCGCTCGCATTGCGGCCAATGAGTCGTCTGCGGTCGCTTCGATTCGTACCGTGACCACGGGCGAAGTAACCTATCAGACCGCGTATCCGACGGTTGGATATGCTCCGGCTCTGGTCAACCTGGGCGGCGCTTTGGGCGCGGCTTGCGTTCCCAGCTCGACCACTGCTTGCTTGATCGACTCCGTGCTCGCCAATGACGGCAACCCGGCTGGCGGCGGCAAGAGCGGTTACACCTTCACCACTGGCGCAGGCACGGTTGTGGGCGGCACCAATGTCGGCTACACGATCAAGGCAGTTCCGCTCTCGATCAACCAGACTGGTATTCGCGGCTTCTGCGCTGAGGAAGATGCAGTGGTTCGCGTCGACCCGGCGGGCGTTTGCTCCAACACTGAAGCGGGCATCCTGGCTTTCAACCCGCTTAACCAGTAAGACTGATTCGATTCTGGCGAAATGCCAGGGACCGGTATAAGCCAAGGGCAGCGAGCTAACACTCGCTGCCCTTGTCATTTTTTTCAATCTGTGTTTTGCGGGCAGCCTGACGAGGAGTGCCACAACGCTTGGAACTTGAAGGCGTCGCCGTAACAGATGAGGCAGAGCTGGCGGGAAAGATCAGCTCTGGCGACAGGTTGAAATGGTGTATTATTTCGGCGGTTGTCTTCCGGGCGTGCTCTCGTTCGTCGGAAGAACCACGTGATGGGGGCCTTGCGGCCCCCATCACGGTAAGCGATTCCGACCGTGCAAGCGCTCGCGAGTCGAGATAATAGCCAATCTCACACGTGCCGGTCATGCGCCTTTACTGTTGTGATATCGCGATTACACTTACTGACCCCGGTCGGCCAGGCCCGCCAACCTCGATGAGTGAAATGGCTTTCACGGAGCTTCCCTGGCGCCGCTTTCTCGTTTTCTCTTGGTGACAGCGGGGAGGCGTGGTTGCCGTCTCCTGTGGCCGACTACGGTTTTGCACCCACCAGCTGCATGTACTCACTCAGCGTCACGAAGCGGTAGCCCCGCGCTTTAAGGTTCGCGATCAATTCGGGCATGACTGCCGCTGTTGTCGACAACTCGTGGAAGGCGAGAATGTGGGTGTACACTCCCTGCTTTTCCCGCTGTTCCACCTGCTTCAAGACTGCTTCCGCCAGGGAAGGCCTTGGGTTCTCAACTGAATCTCTGGCCCACAAATAGTCGAGTGAGTTGACGTCGCGCAGGGCGATGGGGTTCTGCCGCGAAATGGTTAGCAGGTGATAGCCCTGCCGTTCGAGGTCGTGGCGGGCATCCTCGGAAATCATCCAGTCGGGAGGACGGAGGTAGTGCGGTTGGCTGCCGGTGACCGCCTTGATCGCTTCCGCGCCCCGATTCACGTCGCCGATCACCCAGGGCTCTCCCCGTTTCCGCTCGGCGCCGCGCAGTTCGATATGGCTATAGGTGTGGTCCTCTAATTCGTGGCCGCGACGCACTAATCGCTCGGCTGCATCGATGCAGGTGATACCGACATTCTCTTCGTAACGCCGCTCTCCCCAAGTCTTCGGCGTGAGTCGCCAGCCTACGACAAAGAATGTGGCCTTGACGCCGTTGTCGTCGAGCACGCTCACCAAGCTCGGCTTGGGGTGATCGCCTTTGCTGCCAAACAAAACATAGGGTCGCGGGCCGTCGTCAAAAGTAAGTGCAATGAGCTTGTCCGCGGAAAAAGCAGCCCCGACATTCAGGAACAGAAGTGCGAATACCGCGAACACTTTGTAGGATGACACCCGGTCTGCAATGAGGAACTTAGCCATGTTCCTTCAATTATTGGCGTCGGTCCTCCGCGTGGCTAATTACCTTTGTGGATGGCCCGTTGGACGATCCTTTCCAGAGGTTGAAGTCGAAGGAGCTGAACGCCGCACCGTAGGCATGCGAAGCGATTAGGCTGGCCGCGCCTGCGTCGGCCATTTTCCCGTGATCACGCTGGCGCAGCCAGTAAGAGCTGTAGATGGTTCCAGCGGCCTCGGTCGCGAAGAGCGCCGTCAGGGTGGCGGGATTGTGGACAAAGGGCCGTTCGATCGGATCGAGTTCCTCGCCGTGATTGCGCTGCATGTTGCGGTTGGTGAAGTAGGCATCCGCCCCGGTCGCCGCTAACTGAACTACGGCGAGCAGGACCGCGTGCTTCGACCAGCGCTTTTTCTCGGGCCGCGATTGTGCACTGGCGAGCGTGCTGCCCAGGAGCGCCAGGACGACGAGGCAGTGGCGAAGGTTTTTGGTGGTTACCTTGATCATGGCCTTGGTCATGGTGATGGTCTGGAGAGCCTCCATTTCGGGGTACATCTCCGCGTACATTCCCGGGCACATCCCCGAGTACGTCCCCGGGTCTTGTGCCAATCGCCGAGAGCGGAGAGTAGGAGTTATCGGCTTTATGCGCCTCAAGGAACAGGCTCTTCGGCGCGGGCGTGGGATTCGCCCGTTACCAGGGTCACATCGTAGAAACGCTCGTAGGCTACAGGGCAGGACTACAGGGTGAGCAGTCCGTGATGGTCCACGGATTGGGGAGCGGCTTAGTTTGCAGCGGGGGGCGCGTGGTCGTGGGAAGAGGGCGAGGACATTCAGAACAGATCAAAGCTTGTCTGCGGTGGAGAGAGGGATCTCCCCGAAAATCGTGCCTTGGGAGATTCCTCCCGCGGCTGAAGTACGCCGCAGTTCGGGACGACGCAATGGCAAGGAATCAAACTCAGCCACTACCTGGTTTCGACAGCCATGGCCACGCGTTAGCCCTTAATGCATAGCTGTTGAAAAATCCCGATTACACTCAAAACCCGTTTCAGGGATGCGGCGCAAAGGCCGAAACGAGCCCCGCAATGAGCAAGACTCCCGCAATCAGCAGCAAGTGACGGGGCAAAACAACAAAGTAGACATCAAGCACGGTCACGTCCAGGGAACCCCAACCGCGTGTAAGCACCTGCGCGACCGTCAATATCAGGAAGGCAACGGCTCCTATGAAGAACAAAATTGAGAGCAGTTTCATCGCTGTGGGTTGCCTGATCTTCAGCTACGGACAATCGCCTGTCGTAACACCCGTTACACTC
>JBEKRY010000233.1:0-6866 GCA_049517555.1 Candidatus Sulfotelmatobacter sp.
GACGTGTACGTGCTGTTTCCGCATCCCTTTCAGCTGCCCTATATGGGGCTAGCATTTTCAGCCTCGACTGTTCTCCTTATATGGTGCTCCGTAGAACTCATAGTCGAAGGTATCAACCGGCTGCGCATTCGCCGTTCCATGCTACGGGCAGAGCCACAGCCAGTGGGCTGGGGTGTATGGATTGTGGCCGCCGTCCTTAATTTCATGGTCGTTTGGGTGGCGTACGGTCTCATCGGTTGGCGTCGCCAACTGTATCCGATCGCGCCCGAAATCAATCTGTTTCTTACGCCCCTGGTGACGGCTGTAATTGTCATCGCCTTTGACATATTTCTGATCCAAAGAGTCGCAAAACTTGGGCGAATCCGACGAGCGGCAGGTTCGTGAGGCTTTTGGCGCGTATGATGCGCTCGTCGGCTGACGACATGCTAAAGAATTCATGAAGAACTCCGCCATTCTGCTCATCTCCTGCCCTGACCGCAAAGGCGAGGTCGCGACCATTGCCGACTTCGTCTTCCGGCACAACGGCAACATCCTGCACGCCAACGAGCACGCCGACGAAGAGTCGGGACTATTCCTTATGCGGGTCGAATTCGATCCCAAGGATTTCGACATCGATCTTTCTCAGAAAGATCTCGCAGATTTCGGCCGGCAGTTTTCCCCCATCGCTGAAGCTTTCAATATGAAGTGGCGGCTGGCGCAGTCATCGCAGCGGCAGCGCATGATCATTCTGGTTTCGAAGTACGATCACTGCCTGGTCGATCTGCTTTATCGTCACAAGAGTGGTGAATTGGCCTGCGACATTCCACTGATCATTTCCAATCACGCTGACAACCAGGCAATTGCCGACTTCTACAAGATTCCTTACGCGATCGTCCCTGTCACAAAAGATAATAAGAATCAGGCAGAGGCGAAGGTTCAGTCGCTGATTGACGAGCAGCAGCCTGACTTTATGGTGCTGGCGCGCTACATGCAGATTCTGTCGAACGCCTTCGTCAACCGCTATCCGCAGCGGATTATCAATATTCATCACTCTTTTCTGCCAGCATTTGTGGGCGCTCGACCCTATCATCAAGCGTTCGAACGCGGCGTAAAGCTGATTGGCGCGACCAGCCATTACGTCACCGAGGTGCTCGACGACGGTCCCATCATCGAGCAGGATGTGGTTCGGGTTTCGCATCGCGACACCGTCGAGGACCTCATCCGCAAAGGTCGCGACCTGGAAAAGGTCGTGCTTTCCCGCGCGGTGCGCTGGCACGTCGAAAACCGCGTACTGGTTTATGGCAACAAGACTGTTGTCTTTTGATCCCCTCTCCTATCCCGCAACTTTCCCGCGCAGAAGTCCATGTACCTCCGGCGAACAGTTTCTCTCCGTGAGAGTATCGCTCCGGTAGTAACTTGCACCGGTAGTAACTTTTCGTTTTTACTGGAAACATTAGTAGAGATTCAGAAGGGAACTCTTGCTCTCGGGGGCACGTTTGGCCGAAGATCTTCGCTTTGAATTAGCCATTCTGGCGACCGTCCAGGGCTTCTACCAGAAGCTCATGCGGGATGCGCTCGCCGGGGACGTCCCCATTCCGAGCGGCCTCGACGAGGACGCGCTGCGCCATTCCGAGCGCGAACTTCCGACCACGCTGTCGCGGATGTATCGCTGGCTGCACCTGCTGGATATGGCGATTACGCCTGCTATGGTCCGACAGGCGCTGACTCCTGACACCGATTCCGAAGTGGCCGAAGCCCTGCTGCGCTATTTCGTGCGGCGCCGCGAGCCTAGCGACGTCAACCGCGACAAGACCGATCTCATCGCGACCTTCTTGTATCGCCATCCGCGCGTGCCGGGGCAGTGGGAGCAGACCGGCTACGGGCTTGATGGCGCATTGCCGCTATCACCATTCGAGATTGCTTTGATCGAAATTCTGGCCGACTCCGACGTGCCTTCCCTGCCCGAGGAGCACGTGCAGTTGCTGCGGCGTTTCGATCCGTTGCGCGACGAGATCGGGCGCTTCCGGGACTTCAACACGCTCATTGATTCCGGAATCATTGGCCGCGTGCGGGAGCTGAAACAATGGCTCGATGCCTCGTTTTATCATCCCGGCGTTCTGGCCACGGTTTCGGCCTACAACGCAACTTTCGGCAAGAAGTTTGACGAGTTGTTTGCCAAGGCGCTGGGCGAGATCAAGACATTCGGACAAGCACTCGAAGAAATGGGCGGAACGATTCTGACCACAGTCGACGGCGTGGAGGTCACAGTGGACCACGTGGCGGCGATTCAAGGAAAGCAGCTGCTGGACGCCGACTACGGCAGTGCGTTTGAGAAATTCCGCCGGGTTTCGAAGCTGAAGAAAGAGTTGGACCGGCGTCCGCCGATCCGGCGGTCGCTGCTGAGTCCAGCGGGGCAAAGCTCGCGCCCCGCGGGCAATGCGGCAGCAGCACCGAAAGCGGCCAAGGCAGCGGCGGCCGCGAAAGCTCCTGCGGCAGCACCGGTGTTCCAGCCGCCTGCGGTCACGGCGCAGCAGCTCTCGGCGGAGGAAAGCAAGCTTCGGCGCGTCGAGGAATCGATTAGGGTGTTCGTGCGGGTCGCCGATCCGAAATATCGCCAGGTTGTGCCCATGCGCTTCTTCAACCTGACGCTCACCACGGCGGAAGCCGACGCGTACAGCGCTTCGTTCCTGGAAGAAAAGAGCCTGCGCGCCGATGTGGCTCGGACTCTGATCCGCATGGTGTCAGTATCCGCCCGCATCAGCACTGAACTGGAAGAACTGAAGCGCAGCCAGAAAATGTCGTCCCTGTGGAAGCTGCACGCCGACTCCGTGGTCGTGCTGCTCGATATGGCCAGCACCTCGGTCGAGGATGCGGGCGGCATCGGGAAGACGGCCCAGCAGAGCGGCGCCGGCGCAGCCGCGAAAGCCATTCACGAGTCCGCACAGAAGCTGCGCAACCATGCGGACGTCGCGGTGAAGACGCTGGCCAACGTTAGCTAGGCTCACTCACCTTTCCATATTCATCCCGAGGAGCGGGACGCAGGCCCTGACATTTCTCTGCCGACGTTACGAAGAATAAAACAATTAAGGACGGGCGATTTTCGCCCGTCCTTAATTCTTGCTGAAAGCTGACGGCTGATAGCTTCAGTTGATGTCGAACTGCTGCTGGTGCACGGCCGGGTCGCTTTTCACGATGATCGTGCGTTTCGTAAGTTCTTCCATTTCGTTCAGCAGGCGGCCGCCGTTGCCCTTCAATTCCTTGGCTACATCGGGATGCACGCGCAGCATTACGTCCTCGTGTTCCAGGTGCTTGGCAATCTTCCGCATCTCGACGTAGATTTCGTTGCATACCGTGGTGACCGACTTCACGTATCCGGTCGACTCACAATAGGGACAAGGCGCGCCGATGGTGCGTTCCAGCGACTGCTTGACGCGCTTGCGGGTGATGGCAACCAGGCCGAAGTCGTTAAACTGCAGCGTTTTTGAGGGGGCGCGGTCGTGACGCAGTTCTTCTTCGAGAGCCTGCATCACACGCTGGCGGTTGCGGCGCTCGTCCATGTCGATGAAGTCGATGATGATGATGCCGCCCAGATCGCGCAGGCGAATCTGGCGAACGATCTCTTTGATGGCATCGACGTTGGTCTTAACGATGGTGTCTTCGAGACGCGCCGTCTTGCCGACGTATTTGCCGGTGTTGATGTCGATCGCGACCAGCGCTTCGGTCTGGTTGATGACGATGTAGCCGCCGCTCTTGAGCCAGACTTTTGACTTGAGCGCCTTATCCATCTCGTCCTTCAGCCCGAATTGTTCGAACAGCGGCGTCTCTTTGGTGTAGAGCTTGACGCGTTTCACCATCTGAGGCTGAAAGCGGTTGAAGAAGCGCAGCACGCGTTCGTACTCGGGCTCGGTGTCGACCCAGATGACGCTGAAGTCGGAGGTGACCTGGTCGCGCAGCACGCGCTCGACTACGTTGAGATCGTGGTAAATCAGAGCAGGTGGTTTGGAACTTTCGGCGCGGGTCTTGATGTCGTGCCAAAGACCCTTCAGGAAGCGGATGTCGGCGCGGAGTTCTTCTTCGCTGGCACTCTGCGCGGCGGTGCGGACGATGAAGCCCCCATGGCCATTTTCGCGCTCGCTGAGGATGATCCGCTTCAGGCGCTGGCGCTCTTCCTCGGAAGAAATTTTGCGGGACACGCCGGTGTGGTTCACCGTGGGCATGTACACCAGAAACCGCCCCGGTAGCGCGATGTGGCTGGTGATGCGCGCGCCTTTCTTGCCGATGGGTTCCTTGGCGATCTGAACCAGAATTTCCTGGCCTTCCTTGAGCAAGTCGCTGATCAAGGGAACGGGTGCATTCTCGCGGCGACGGAAACGTCCGCGGTTACCCCCTCGATCTCCACCGCCGCCACGGCGCTGGCGGTCGCGAGGACCACGGTCTCTGTCCTGGCCGGGACGTGGGCGCGGCGAGCGCTGCGTATAACCGGCAGTCGCTGCTGGAGCGCGAACTTCCACGCGGGCTTCGACTGCGCCGGTGCCGCGCGCTTCCGCGTCGAGCATGGCTTCGGCTTCTGCCTGGGCTTCTTCGAGTTCCAGTTCTTCGCTGTCATCCTCGCCTTCGACGTGAGCGCCTTCCGCGGGATGCGCTACGCCAGAGTCGGTGAGGGACGCCTGATGAATTTCGGCGACAACCTCCCTGGCCTCGCCATTCAAATGTCCGGGACCGGCCTGGGTTTCTTCCTCGAATTCGTCGTAACCTTCATCCGAAGAAGATTCGTAACGAACGGCATCCGCTTCTTCTTCGTCGATGGTTTCTTCTTCCATGGTGCCGGGAGCGGCGAAGACCGGAGCGTCGTGACGCGAATGCGCCGACTGGTCGGCGGCGGTCACGTGGCTGTCGTGTGCTTCCTCGTGCTCGGGCTCCGTCGGAGATGCATTGGAGGATCCCCGCGGAAATTCCTCCATCGATTCCCGCTGCGCCTCCTCTTCAATGGCCACGATGCCCTCGCCCGGCCAGCCGAGAGCAGGCACATCGTTTGCTTCGGGAGTTACTTCTGCAGGCGCCTCGGGACTTAATTCAGCATGTGCATCGGCACGGCGGAATTCACGATTCCAGTCCGTCGTGGTCGAGGCCGACTCCAGGGGTTCGACTTGCTCTTGGTTTTCTTCTTCCCGGTTTCCGCGAGCATCGTCGTGCTCCTCTTGCTCGTGCGCATCAAGCTCGTGCGCATCATGAAGCGGCTCGGCTACCGATTCGCTCGCGGCGAAGATCGGTTCGTCCTCAGGGAATGTGGCGGCCACGGGCGAGGTACGCTCCGCAGGGGCATCAGGCTCGGCTTCAGCGACAGCCTGCCGAACTGGCGGCGCCTGCGCAGGGAGTGACTGAGCGGGCGGTTGTTGCGCGTAACGCTGGTACTTGGAGATGGACTCTCCGGGCAAGATGATGGGCTGGTAGCCGGGCGGCGGACCCGAGGGCTGGCTTCTGCCGGAATCCGTGGGCCGGAAAGCAGTTGGCTCAACCGGGCGACTGAAGCGGGGCTCAGGGGCGCGGTCTGAATTGAAGGTGCGCTCCGGAGTTCTCTCCGGACCTCTGTCCGGACCTCGATCCGAACCTCGTTCCGGTCCGCGGTCGCGGCCATCCCCTCGGCCATCACGGCGTCCGCCACGGCGGCGGCGGCGGCCACGGAAGCCTCCGCGATCACGATTCTGCGAATCGGCTGCGTTCCCGAACTCGGCTCCTGCAACCGGAGCCGACTGCCCCTCGCTGAGGGTTTCGGCTTCGAAGGTTCCCTCGTCGGTGATGGGCACCAACTCGGATTCGGCGCTCGCTGCATCATCCGACGCGGCGGCGGTGTCGGTATTCGCCAGCTGCGGCCGCAAGTCCGGGACGTTGCGGGTGGCTGGGACGACGTCAGTTAAGTCGTCGTCGTGCTCTTCCAGTTCCATGAAATCGGAAACGTAGAGGAAGGCGTCGCGTTCCAGGCCAATGTCAACGAAAGCCGACTGCATGCCGGGCAGCACGCGGGTAACACGGCCTTTGTAGATGGAGCCGGCTAGGGTGTATTCGTTCTCGCGTTCGAGATAAACTTCCGCGAGTAGATCGTCTTCCACCATGCCCACTTTGGTTTCGTGGGGGGTGGAAGAGACAAATAATTCTTTGTTCATCGAAACACTCCGGTCCCGCCGGCTTATTCAGGTCGGACGGGGTTCACCGGGGCGGAGTCAGGAAGGGTGCGGGAGGATTGGATGACGAGCATCGCGATGCGCCCCGAACATGGGGACAGGCTAGGCTAGAGAGTTCTTCTCTCTCTTCGGGCCGAGTCCGCTGCACAAGCTTGGGAATCTTTTGCACTTATCTCGCTAATCCTTGCCGGGGTTTGTGACCGCACTCTCAGACCCAAATTGGGTCGGGGGGCCGTTCCCTGCCCAGCTGCTCAGCTTCAATCCTGCCCGGCCTTCTACTGCTCGACTAGCCGGTGAAATGCCCCCTTTACGCGAGGGCGAACGATATGTTTAGAGATCGAAATTTTGAAGATCGATATTTTTTGGGCTGCGCCTGCGAGCACAGCAAAACTGCTTTTTCCTGCCGTTCTTCCCCGTTCAGTATTCCCCGTAAACCACTCATGAGAGCTAGTTTACGAAGCGGCGCATCCGAACATTCATGACCATCCCCAGCGCCAGGAACATGAACAACACGGAAGACCCACCATAACTCATCAACGGCAGGGGTATTCCGGTGACCGGCATAAAGCCAACCACCATGCCAACATTGACCAGGATATGGAAGCTAAGCACAGCCACCACACCCATCACCACGAACGTGCCAGCGCGGTCGGGCGCTGTTTGCGCGTTCTGGGTCAAACGCATCAGCACTATGAAGTATAACAGCAG
>JBEKRY010000234.1:0-6829 GCA_049517555.1 Candidatus Sulfotelmatobacter sp.
GTGCTCATGATGTGAAAGACACTGCCCTCTATCGTCCGCAGCCGGACCCGCGCCCTTACTACACACACGTGTGGCATCGCCGGAAGTCTTCGTGGACGAGGCCAACAAGCGGCTCGCCATGCAGGTTCGAGATCGGCGCCCACGCTCTCCGCGCGACAGCGGCAACGAAACGGCCTCGACCACAAGGCGGAAATTGCGCAGGTTCAGGAGTGGCTCGGCCATGCGAATATTTCGACAACAAGGCTGTACGACCGCCGAAAATCCAGACCAGAGGACAGCCCCACTTTTAAAGTGGCGTATTTAAGCCGTACCATTCTTCCCCGCACTCATGCGCCCGACCCGGTGATTATGCTCGCAATTGCCTGAGGTCATCGAAGCGAAACAGAAAGAAATTATTGCCATGAATTGCAGACTTGCGGGCGGACGTAGTGCGATAGATGCTACTTCTGGTAGAAACAGGAAGGACTCGACGCAATGCCGGCATTGATTTCCAGTCGCCTCATCGTGACCTCCAAGGATCAGCGAGATGGGGCGTGGGAATCGACGAACTGCCTTAACGGCCGGGAAGTCTCCAGCCTCGATGACGGCACTGTGGCCCGCGTCGAGTCCGCAGGCATCGGATTCTTAGTCACCGGTTACTTTGGTCGACTGGCAGACCTCAACGTGGACGAGGATACCCGACGACGGCTGATTCCAGTCGCCAGTCTGGGTCTTTCTGTTCGATCAATAAACTGTCTTCGTGGCGGCGGCATTTCGACAGCCGGCGACCTCCTTGAGCAGACAACCGAAGATCTTCTGTCGATTCCGAATATGGGGCAGAGGTCGGTTTCGGAGATTCGGGAACGGCTTAGCGAACTGGGAATATCCGGTCGCGGCCTGCAATCGCTTTGGAAGCGAACACTGGATCTCCGCCTGCTGCTCGGCCTGATCGATATCGAGCCAGAGTTGGCGCCAATCGTGTCGCGATCCGGTTACACCTTGGTTTGGGAGGTGTGCGCTGCCAGTTCCGTTGCTTTGCAAAACCGGCTCGGGACAAAGTCGGCCTTGCAGCAGCTCGACCAGGCGTTGGAGCGCGCGGGAGTGCCATTGTACACGGTCATTCCGAAGTGGCTACCCCCCGCGGCCGGTCAGATCAGAGCCGCCTTCACAAACGAGCTCGACATTCTGGCTGGCGAGTTTCTGACGGCGATGGCGCCAGCCGCTGCGCCCGTGGTCTCCGCAATCGTTCAAGAAGCCAGCAGTTCGCTCGCCGATGAAATTGACCGGTTCATTCTCGCTGGCGTAAAGCCTGAATACAAGAAGGTCCTCTGCGTGCGGAAAGGCTGGGACGGAGGCTTCGGGGCAACCCTTGAAGAGGTCGGGGCTGCAAGTAGTCTTACCCGCGAACGCGTTCGACAGATCGAAAAGAAGCTGAGGCCCATTCAGCCGGCTGCTGGTTTTAATTTCCTGACCAACGCCCTTGAAATCGTTCGAAAGGCCACGCCGTGCGCTGCAGATGTCGCCGAGGCTGCGCTGTGGGCGGAGTTTCCCAGCGATCTTCATATCCGGATCGAAGGACTCCTTTCGGCGACCGAGATCGTCGGTATTTCTCCTGGCTTTGATATTGAACGCATCGGAACCGAACGGTTTATAGGCAGCATGGCCGACTTGGAGGCGATGCGCCAAATCGAACGAGTTGCGCGCGCCGATGTCTCGCACTACGGCGTCGGAAACCTGGACAGAGTCTGCGCTGAGATCCCGATAATCGCTCCGGCAACCATTGGCCATCATCTCCGGACCTCTCCCTATTGCCTGTGGGACCCGATCTTCCCTTCCGGATTCTATTTGCCAACCACCAGGAATTCCGCCCTCAGCCGGTTGAGACGAATCTTGTCTGTGATCAGCCCGGTTTCGGCCGAAGTTGCCAGAATTCAAATTCTGCGCGATCAACGCATGGAAGGTTCGGAGTTCTCCCCCGCCATGCTGTTGAGAATTGCGCAGGCGCAAACGTGGTGTCGAGTTATCGGTGAAGAGATTTCAAAGGGAGATGGTTTCGAGATCGACAACGAGGACTCAAACGAGGCAAAGGTAGTTGCCTTGTTACAACAACGCGGACCCGTGATGGATAGCCGCCTGCTGCAAGTGCTGGCGGTAAATGCGGGGATCTCCGATGCGCATTTGACAATACTTCTCGGCAACAGCCCGCTTATCATCAAACACGGTCGCGCCTTGTACGGACTAATCGGGTCGGCGCCCGGCGCGGAGGTAGCCCGAACGGTGCTTGACTCGGCAACTGTCTTCGGAGCCGATTCACAGCCTTATGAGCCGCCACCGGAAGGGGACGTGGACGACTTCGGAGCGTTCGAGGAGGTTGAGGCAACATCGCCTGATTTTTGCCTGCGAGCTTTTTCCCGCATGGCAATGCGTGCAAGGCAGCTTCGAGGTGGAGCTTCGTGGTCAATGGTCGAGGTATTCGGATCGCCCGGCGAGCGCGCAATCCTTCACACGTGGGGCCTGCAAGGCACTGTTGACCTGAAATGGCTGCGCACCCGATCCGTCGTCTATGAGAACGAGCAACTCCCTGCCTGGATCGCGCTGGCCCTCTTGTTTCTGGCGTATTCAGCCGAGATTGTGAGAACGGAGTCGTCGGAGGGAGAGATGTGGCGCCAGATCCGGCAGTCGCTGAATCAGCCACTCGCAGCGGAGTTCTTCTTCAATAACGGCAATGCTAGGCCCTGGTTGCGAGAAGCTACGGAGATGGTGTGTCGGCGGCTTCACATTCGCCACGCCTTCGGACAGGAAGGTGAGCAGGGGTGGCTGCGAACGGTCTATCTTCAGTTCGGGATGACCAAAGCCGGCTTCAAGAGGCTTCCTTATTGGCTGAGTGGCTACGGTGTCCCTGTGGCTGTCGAAGATCTTCAGGACAGATCTTCCAACCTTTTTTCGCCGTCGTTCGCAGCTCTTTGGGAAGCGCTGGGCGACTACAGGATCGGTGCGCGCGCCGAACGTGAGGTCCGGAAACTGCTGGTTTCAAATCCCTGGGCGGGTCCGGCGTTCGCAGAGGAACTGCTCACAAATGCAATTCAGCGACGGGAGATTGTACGCGCTACTGAGAATGCTGAATTGGAGGGCATCCCCGGCTCGGTCAGTTCGCTATTCTCTCCCCCGCGGCTTCTTTGGAAGGACGAGCCATATTTCGAGATCTCCTTCTCCCCCGAGCCGCCACCCTGGCTTGACGATATGGCATACACCCTTGTGGTGAGCGATGGGCAGCGCATGCCGATCAGGCGCGTGGACGACTCGTATAAAATGGCTGGCGTTGGGAGCACTTTGATCGTTTCAGCAAGACTTCAAACCGTCCGTATCGACGTCTTGCAGAGACGCGTTTCCGTTCTCCCGGACAAAATCGAGATCGACTTCAGGCCCAAGAGCGACCTCGCCTTCTATCGCCTATCGGATGGCAGGAGGTTCGAACCGTGGGACGACCTCCCCCGAGGGGCCGTGCCGTTCGCCGTTTTGCACCAGGCGCACGCCCGCCTTGAGCCTTCGGCGTCCGAATTCAGCCTTGTGCTGGGCGGAGACTGGCTGTTAAGTGCTTATCGGCAAGGGATGCCGGCCGATCTGTGTTTCTATTCAGACGAACAGATAGCTTGGCAGCGCGCAGAGCCGTCAGCCGACCGCAGAGAAGGTGACGCCACTGGAACGCGGATTATGTGCGATGGGGGCAAATGGGGCGAGGAGAAGAGCTTCACCGTTCTTGGAGTACCGCCGCACCTTCGACCGGTCGAGGCGATCATCGGGACTCAACCGTGCCCTCTGGCGTCAGACGTTTCCGGTCGCGCATCTGGTACCGTCACGCTTGAGCCGACGGGTTCGGGGGCGGCGCCCTCTGCCAAGCTGATCGTCAGAGATGGGCCGAGATTACGTTCCTTCCGCGCCTCGGTTGAGATCGGTCCTGTCACCGGTGCAGCCTTTGATCATTTGGGAGAGTGGGCACCATTGCACGGCGTCGAGATTCTCCCTGTTCACAAGTTCCGGGAGCGTCTCTTCACTCGGCCCCCATCCGTATGGAAGGGCGAAACGTTCGACGAGCGCGATTGGGCAATCCTCGAAGGTGATCGTATCTTGGATCGTCCTTCGAGGCGTGGTCAGATGCTGATTCACTCGCTTTTCGGACTCGGCGAGGATTTGCGGCTCGCAGTCAACAATCGTGGCGAATGGTGGAGGGGGTTCAAGGTTGTTCGGGGAGTTGTCGATACGGGGCTGATCCGGAGCGCCGACCAGACGGTATCCGCTGTCACGATCGAACTCCTTCGCGACATCGAGATTGGAGAAAACCATGAGCTGTGGATCTGGCCGACTAACGCGTATCCGCCAAGTCCAATCTCGCGCGACTGTTGGCGCGTGGACGACGGGCGGATCGTCGCGGAAATTGAGGAGGGCCACGCCGCTATTGCCCTCGCGTTTAAGGGTCTTTGGCTGGGCGCGATCTCCCTGGGCCGTGATCATTCGTGGGACGCCTTCAAGGGGGTAATCGAACGGACCGGCTGCTGGAGCGTAACGGCGGCATGGCTCCGATGGTTTCGCGTTCCGATTCTTCTGCCGAACCTCCGCTCGGTCGTGCACACGAAGGTGGAATCGGACCCGGCAGGTACATTCCTGGCCTGGACCAACGAACACCAGCCCGACGCGCGCGTCTGCTTCAGTGAGGAGCACCGAGAGCGGTGGGCACAGGTTATTCGCGCCTTCTTGCACTTCTGGAAACCGACTCCCGGGGAGGCTATACAGGCGCTCGGGGCATTAGGAGTGTTGCCGGAAGATCCACTGGAAATCGTGGAGGCGTTTGAGCGCACAAGAGAGGGCTGGCAGAATGCCGACGGCCTCGCCCGAATTGATCCCGGAATCTTCTCTTCTCTGGTGATATCCGCCCTGCCAGATGCCTATCAGGATGCCAGACCCGAAGAGCGTGCTGTTCTTGTAAAGATTCTGAGGAAGCAGCTTATGGGTACGGACCAGGAGATGTCACTGGATGAGTTTTCATCGAGAATCGGCCTTGATCGGGGATTCGCTTCCGCCCTAGTCAACGCCGAGTCATTGCGTCGCGAGAGAACCCTTTCTCTTCGAATAGCGCTGGGAGACTACTCCGCAAGACAATTCGTGTGTGTTCGTCTGCTCGATGAGGGCATGTCACGGGGATTAATTTAGATGAATCTGAACTTCCAGCTTGATGCCTTGCTTGCCCAAAGAAGACTGCGCGAGCGAATAGTCGAATTTGCGGAGTCTGACTTGTACCTCCGCGATGAGCGGTTGGCATCGGCCATGCGGTCACTCTGGAATGGACCCGAGTCAGAAGGAGGACTGGTCATCTCGATTTGGGTCGAAGGAATCTTTGCCGCGGAATCATCCGGGCGCGACTTGCGGAGTTTAGCCGCCGAAGGGGTGATCGACAAAGGGTTGCTCCAACAGTTAGCTTCGACGTCGGCGTTCCCGGTGGACCGTCAACTCTACTTACACCAGGAACGAGCCATTCGGGCAGAGGCAACAAGACTCAATCACGACGGAAGGCGTCCAGCCATTGTCTTGACCGCCGGTACCGGCGCCGGAAAAACCGAAGCTTTTCTCTTGCCCCTCCTGAATGGATTATTTCGCGCTGCGCGTCCTGCAGGTGCCGGCGGCGTGCGGGCGATCATCCTCTATCCAATGAATGCGCTGGTCAACGATCAGGTTTCGCGGCTGGATAAATGGCTCAAGGGTCAAAGCGCCGTTTCCTTGTTCCATTTCACCGGTGAGACACCGGAAGATCCTGCAACGGCTAACCGCCATGGGTATCCGAAGTTCCATCCCGGAAGAAGGCGTACGAGGCAGGAAGCGCGCTCGAACGTCCCGGATATTCTCGTTACCAACTACTCGATGCTGGAGTACATGCTGTGTCGCCCGCAGGACGATGTGTTTTTTGGTGAGGCACTGCAATCCGTGATCGTGGATGAAGCCCATTTGTACGGGGGCACTCTGGCCGCTGAGATCAGCCTGCTCCTCCGCAGAGTCTTTCTGAGATGTGGTGTTTCGCCGACATCGGTATTGCAAATGGCCACATCGGCAACGCTCGGTGATGGTGTTCAGTCTTTTGCCGCCGATCTTTTCGGCCGGTCGGAATCGGACGTGCAATGGATTGATGGAAAGGTGGCACGCCGCACGCTTCGACCTCCGTCTCCGCCCGGAGACTGGGTCACACCTTCGACCATTCAGGCACATGCGCTCGATGGTTCAGTTCTGGACGACGGTACCGCGTTGGTCGTTGACGCGGAACTCAGTGGAACTGCGCGCCGGATTCTCCGAGGACTAATTTCTGATGAGGCTGTTTCGCAGCAGCAGTCGGAGACTCGACCTGCCGTGGTGCTCTTTGACGGCCTCAGTCAGGCACCGATTGTTCATAAGCTTGAAGATGTACTGTGGAGTAACCGCCAGAAGACGCTTTTGATCTTGCCAGCATTGGCAGAAGCACTCTGGGGCGACCGGACCGAAGAGGCCGTCCGCGCAACAGCCGGTTTGCTACAGGTGTCGGCGCGTGCCCGCGAGCGCTCTGGTGACCTGCCGTTGGTCCCGCATAAGCTCCATTTGCTGGTTCGGGGACCCGCGACAGCATCTGCCTGCCTGAACCCTGCCTGTTCCTGCGGCACGGAACGAATGCCCGGTGGGGGAAGGTTGATCGCCGGCGCCGCTGACATCTGTCCGACTTGTTCCTTTGCCATGCTCACTCTCTGCCGGTGTTCGCGGTGCGGAGAGGCACTGTTCGCCGGTCTCTACAGGAGCGATAACAGTTTGCATCCCCGGCCCCGCTGGCACGACGATC
>JBEKRY010000235.1:0-13380 GCA_049517555.1 Candidatus Sulfotelmatobacter sp.
GTGGCTTGCGCGGTGACGGTAACCTTGGCGCCAGAAACCAGCGCGCCGGAGTTGTCCGAAACTGTTCCCGAGAAACTGCCGGTCGCCTGCCCGTGCAGAAGCGAGCCCGACAGAACTACCAGTGAACAGACTAACCCTGCGAAGCGCGCCCTCTGGTTCGCCATGGTTTCAACCCCTTTCGTTGGTTCCACCGCGTATAAAGAAAAAGGTCCTCCCTCTTCGCGCGAAGTTGGGAGGCTCCCGGGGACTAGACTCGGCTTATAAATTGCCGGTCACCGGTTAGTCAAGAATTTTCGCCGCCGACGGGAAGCGTGACGATGATTCTTTCGCATCGCCTGATGCGAAAAAACTGGTTCGCGGTGTTGATTGTTGAGAGTGGGCGATGGAAGAGCATGAATACTGCAACAGCTCAAGCCGAAGGCGAGGCTGTCAGGATCGTTTTGCCCATTCGGCGTCAAAGCGCGGGCGGTCATAGAAAGATTTCTGAGTTCCCACCCCGGTCGTGGATAAGGCTGCGTAGAGATTCGCGCGACGAAGGGCTTCCGCTTCGGGCACTCCTTCGGCGAGAAATACGGCGAAGCTGCCGATAAAAGCATCTCCGGCGCCGGTGCTGTCAATGCTGTGGACCGCGAACGGCGGCATGTGTGCGCTCACGTCGCGGCCTGCGACAAAACATCCGTTCGCTCCCAACGTGATGATCACGCGTTGGATGCCGCTGCCTACCAGTTGCTCGGCACACCGCTTCGCGTCTTGAACGTTCTTCACCGGGCAACCAGTGATGGTCTCGGCTTCGCTTTCGTTTGGCACAAAGTAGTCGAGTCCCTTCAGCGCACTCAGGTCGACGGGCTGCGCCGGAGCTGGATTGAGGATGCAGCGAATTCCGTGCTTGCGGGCAAATTCGATCGTGTAATAAACAGTCTGCACCGGAATCTCGAACTGCAGCACGATGCAGTCGGCGGACTTCAAGGTCGCGGCGGCATCGTCGACATCAGCGGGCTTGAGCGCGTCGTTGGCTCCCTTTACCACCAGAATGCGGTTCTGCCCGCTGGGCTCAACAAAGATGGGCGCGACACCGCTCGAAAGCCCCTCGACCTGCTTAACATGAGTAGTGTCGATTCCCTGCTTGCGGAAATTTTCGATGGTTGCGGGACCGAAAAGATCGCTGCCCACACGCGCGACCATAAAGACATCCGCGCCGCAGATGCGCGCTGCCACGGCCTGATTCGCGCCCTTCCCCCCGAAGCCGAGGTCGAACTTCTGACCGAAAATAGTTTCGCCCGGCTTGGGAAATTGGTCCGTGAAGGTCGTCAGGTCAATGTTCGCGCTGCCGACCACTGCGATTCGAGGACGTTTTTCCATGGACGTATCGCGGTTAAGAAGCACGCCGAGTCTATTGACCTGAGCCGCACTGTGTCAATGAAGCTCGAGTCGTGAAGCGCGCCGAACACCCTCGTCCGGCGTGCCATGCCTGGAGCGCGTCCACCAGAGCTATCGCGTTACAAGGTGGGCGAGAGCGCGCTGTGACCAAAGTCGAAGGGCGCGCCCGTCTCCACTCTGTTATATTGCCCTCCTCAACAACTCTGGGAGGACCCCATGCCCCGCAATGTCCGCTGCGCTCTGATTCAAGCCAGCAACGCGCTCTCGACCGAGCGCCCTCTCGCCCAGATCAGGAAGGCGATGATTGACAAGCACCTGAAACTGATCGAGCAGGCGGCGCGCAAAAAAACGCAAATTCTCTGCCTGCAAGAACTTTTCTATGGCCCTTATTTTTGCGCGGAGCAGAACCCGCGGTGGTACGAACTGACGGAACGCGTTCCCGACGGACCAACCACGCGTCTCATGCAGAAGATTGCGAAGAAGCATCACATGGTGATCGTGGTTCCGGTTTACGAAGAGCAGATGCCGGGCGTGTACTTCAACACCGCCGCGGTGATTGACGCCGACGGCCGCTATCTCGGCAAGTACCGGAAACATCACATCCCGCACTGCCATCCCGGATTCTGGGAGAAGTTCTATTTCACCCCCGGCGATCTAGGCTATCCAGTCTTCGAAACCAAGTACGCACGGGTCGGTGTGTACATCTGCTACGACCGCCACTTTCCCGAGGGAGCCCGCATTCTAGGGCTCAATGGCGCTGAGATCGTGTTCAATCCGTCGGCCACCGTAGCCGGGCTGTCAGAATATTTGTGGGAACTCGAACAGCCCGCTCACGCCGTAGCCAACGGCTACTTTGTGGGAGCCATCAATCGCGTAGGAACCGAGAAGCCGTGGAGCATCGGCGAATTTTACGGCAAAAGTTATTTCTGCACGCCACGAGGCAAGATTATCGCCCAGGCCAGCCGCGACAAAGATGAAGTCGTGGTCGCAGATCTCGATCTCGACATGATCGCCGAGGTTCGCAAAGTGTGGCAGTTCTTCCGTGACCGTCGACCCGACAGTTACGGTCCGATCACGACGCAGAGCGGATCATCCGCCGCGGCCGACTGAGACTCATGACAATCTCGGACCCCACTCAACTCCGCGCTCGCATCGAATCCAGCCCGCTCTACAACGAGGATCTCGCGCCGGCGAGCCCCGAGCGCCGGCACTGGGGTACGTACAACTTCGCGGCATTGTGGATTTCGATGTCGGTGAACATCCTCACCTACATGCTGGCTGCGAGTTTGATTAAAGGCGGGATGAACTGGAAGCAGGCGATCGCAACCGTCTTTCTAGGGAACGTGATCGTGCTCGCGCCGATGCTGCTGAATTCGCATCCCGGCGCGAAGTACGGAATTCCTTTCCCTGTGCTGGCTCGCGCCTCGTTCGGAGTGCTGGGCGCGAATGTCGCGGCCGTGCTGCGCGCCCTGGTCGCCTGCGGATGGTTCGGCATTCAGACCTGGATCGGTGGCGAGGCCATCAGCACTTTGCTCGCAACGCTGGTTCCCAGTTGGAAAAACTTTCCTTACGGCCCCAGCGTGTGCTTTTTTATTTTCTGGCTGATCAACCTCGCGGTTGTCCTCAAGGGAATCGAATACATCCGCGTCCTGCAAGGCATCAGCGCCCCGATTTTGCTGGGCGTTGGATTGCTTCTATTGGGTTGGGCCTATCACGCGGCCGGCGGATTCGGGCCCATGCTCTCGGTGCCTTCGCGGTTCACAACTTTTCCTGACTTCCTCAAGTTTCTGATCCCTGCGCTGAACGGCACGGTTGGCTTCTGGGCCACGGTTTCGTTGAACATTCCGGACTTCACTCGGTTCGCGCACAATCAGCGGGAACAGGCGATTGGCCAGGCCTTAGCCTTGCCGACCACGATGACGCTGTACTCCTTCGTCGGAATCGCTGTAACTTCCGCCACCGTCGTCATCTATGGGACCGCGATCTGGGATCCCGTGCAACTGCTCAGCCGCTTTCACTCACCCGTAGCAGTCGCGATCTCGCTGGTTGCAATTTTGCTGGCGACGCTCAACGTCAACATCGGCGCGAACGTGGTTTCGCCAGCGAATGATTTCTCTAACTTGTGGCCGCGCGGAATCAGCTTTCGCACGGGCGGAATCATCACCTGTTTCATGGGTGTCGCCTTGATGCCGTGGAAGCTGCTTTCCAGCTACAGCACATTCATCATGGGATGGCTCGGCGGCTACGCCGCCTTCCTCGGGCCGGTCGCAGGAATCATGATCTGCGACTACTTCGTAATCCGCCGGAGGGTGTTGCAGGTCGATGACCTGTATCTTCGGGGCGGGATCTACGAATATTCGGACGGATTCAACTGGCGCGCGCTGATCGCGCTGACGCTCGGAGCAGGCACTGCGCTGTCTGGTCTGGCCGTTCCGTCCTTGCGGACGCTGTACGATTATTCGTGGTTTATTGGCTTCGCGGTCTCATTCGTGGTTTATTACGCGATGATGAAGGCTCAGGACAAGGTTGCTATTGTGCCGCAGAAAGGCGCTTAGCGTTATGCTAGGCCTGCCTTCCATTTAGAAACTCAGGCAGCACCTCTCGTTGAAAGCTTTCTAGATTCTGTTCTTCATCTCCGCACATCAGGTAAATATTGAACTGCGTAACGCCCACAGCCGCCAGCGCGCGCAATTTCGCACGATGGGCTTCGGCCGGCCCGATCAGGCAAAAGCGATCGATCACCTCGTCGGAAACGAACTCCGCGTTGTCGCTGCCAACTTCGCAATGGTGCTGATAATCATAGTGACCGCGATCCTGCACAAATGAGGTCAGCGCCGGAGGCAGATCTTCAGGCTTGTATTGCCGGATCAGATCCATCACGTGATTCGACACCAGCGCCGGGAACCAGCGCACGCGTTCACGCGCAACGTTCAAGTCCTCTGAAATCCACACTGGCGCGGCCGCCATTACTTCAATGCTGCCCGGATCGCGTCCCGCGGCGCGGGCTCCTTCTTTCACAAAACCCATACACCATTCGATTAAGGCCGGATCGGCGAATTGCAAAATGATTCCGTCCGCCACCCGTCCCGCCATGTGCAGGACCTTGGGGCCATATCCGGCAATCCAAACTCGTGGAGAATCCTTCGCCCAACTGAGCCGGGTGGGTTGACCGTCATGTTGCACTTCCTTGCCGGATGTCAGATCGCGAAATTCCGCGACTGCCGCTTCCAACTGCGACCAGCTCACCGGCTTCTTTCCCATCACGCGGCGCGAGCTGTCGCCGCGGCCGATGCCGAGTTCCATTCGTCCCCCCGAAATCAGGTTGAGGGTTGCGAATAAGCTGGCAGTCACGGTCAAATCTCGCGTCGCGGGATTGGTGACGCATGTCCCCAGCCGCATGCGCTTCGTGTTCGTCGCCATCAGCGTGAGCAACGGGTATGGCTCCTTCCACAAAACGTGAGAATCGAAGATCCAGCCGTATTCGAATCCGGCGTCTTCGGCCTGCCGCGTCAAGCCTACGATGCGTTGGATCGAGATATCGGGCTTCAGTGCGATGCCGAACTGCATAGCCGGTCCCTTTCGCGGAAAAGCTTAGGAGGAACTGATTAAGAGCAACTGGCTAAGAACAACTAAAGTGCGGCAGTGTAGCATAGAATCCTTTTCTCACCCGGCGGAGACGCCTGGGCGATGGAGGGCTCGATGGGTTTCGACACGATCATCAAGAACGGTTCCGTGGTGACCGCAACCGACACGTACATGGCGGACATTGCCATTACGAACGGCAAGATTAACGCCATTGGAACCGATCTTTCTTCGTCGAGCCGCGCGCAGAACGCCACGAAGATTCTGGATGCTTCCGGCAAACTGGTTATCCCCGGCGGAATCGATGTTCACACTCATCTCGACATGCCCTTCGGCGGCACCACCAGCGCCGACGATTTTGAAACCGGCACACGGGCCGCCGCATTCGGCGGCACCACCACGCTCATCGATTTCGCGATTCAATACAAAGGCCAGCCCTTGCGCCAGGCCTTCGACACGTGGATGACCAAGGCCTCGAGCAAAGCTGTTTGCGACTACGCGTTTCACTGCATCGTCACCGACGTCTCTGGCGGGCAACTTTCGGAGATGAACGATCTGGTGCATGAAGGCGTGACCAGTTTCAAGCTTTTCATGGCGTATCCGGGCGTTTTCATGCTCGACGATGGCAGCATCTTCAAAGCTCTGCAGACTACGTCGAAGAATGGCGGAATGGTATGCATGCACGCGGAAAATGGGAGCGCGATTGACGTCATCGTGCAGCAGGCGTTGGCCGAAGGAAAACGCGCTCCGAAATATCATGCGTTGACTCGCCCCACCACTGCAGAGGCCGAAGCTGTTGGGCGCGCGATTGCTCTCGCCGAGATGGCGGGGGCGCCCATCTATATCGTCCACTTGAGTTGCAATGACGCGCTCGAAAAAGTTCGCGAAGCGCGCGATCGCGGGCTTCCCGTCTATGCTGAAACTTGCCCGCAGTACCTGTACCTCTCGCTGGAGAACATGGATGCACCCGGCTTCGAAGCGGCGAAATATGTTTTCACCCCTCCGCTGCGCGAAAAATGGAATCAAGAAAAACTCTGGAATGGCCTGAAGCACGATCATCTGCAGGTGGTCTCGACCGACCATTGCCCGTTCTGTTTTAAGGAGCAAAAAGAAATGGGCCGCGACGATTTCACGAAAATTCCCAACGGAGGCCCCGGTGTCGAGCACCGCATGAGCCTGATTTACTCGGGCGGCGTGGCCAGCGGCCGGTTCAACGCGAACCGGTTTGTGGAATTAGTGTCGACCACTCCCGCCAAGCTATTTGGACTGTACCCGCGCAAAGGGACGATTGCTGTCGGCAGCGATGCCGATCTCGTCATTTTCGATCCCCACCGCAAGCACACCATCAGCGCCGCAACCCACCACATGCGTGTCGACTACTCCATGTTCGAAGGGATCCAGGTCACGGGCATGCCCGATGTAGTTCTTTCACGCGGCAAAGTTGTGGTCGATGGCGACAAATTCCTGGGACGCCCGGGCCAGGGAGAATTTCTGCGCCGAGCGACCTACGCGCAGGTGAACGTGTAAGAGTCCGCCCACCCGCCTGCTGCTTTTCTCCTTGTACTCGTCGCCTTGTGCCTCTTCACCTTGTGCCTCTTCACAAAGAAGAGTAGAGTTACACCCTTTCCAGGGGAGAACACGATGTTCACGCCGGCGAGTCACACGATTGCGTTGTTGATGACGATCACCAGCGCAATCTGCTGGGGATCCTGGGCCAACACTTATAAGGGCGTCAAGAACTATCGTTTCGAGCTTTCGAGCTTTTTTATTGGGATTACGCGCTCGGCATTTTTTTGAGTTCTCTGCTCCTCGCCCTGACCTTGGGGAGCACCGGCCACGACTCCTCCAGTTTCGTGAATAATGTTCACGCCACGGACTCTTCCAACATCGTCTCTGCTCTTATCGGCGGAGCCATTTTCAACCTTGCAAATTTGCTACTCGTGGCTGCGATGGATCTGGTCGGACTCGCGGTCGCCTTCCCGGTTTCGATCGGAATTGCACTTGTGGTCGGCGTAGCGCTGAACTTCATCCTGCAGCCAAAAGGCAGCGGCCCGCTTCTGGCCCTGGGCGTGGTATGCGCGCTGATTGCGGTAATTCTCGATGGCAAGGCCTACGGCAGCCTAGCCCGGGCGGGGCGAGGGGCTTCACGCAAGGGCATCATTCTGTGCGTGGTCTCTGGAATTCTCATGGGACTCTGGAGCCCGTTCGCAACCTACGCCATGACTCGCGGGCATTCGCTCACACCTTATAGCGCGGTCACTTTCCTCACGCTAGGAGCGCTGCTCTCTTGTTTTGTGTGGAACATCTATTTCATGAAGAAGCCTCTGGCGGGCGATCCCGTCAGCTTCAGCGGATATTTCCGCGGACCTCTTTCCGGACATTTGCTTGGACTGATCGGAGGATGCGTGTGGGGCTTGGGGACGGTGCTGAATCTCACGGCAGGAAAGCTGACGGGACAGGCGATTTCCTATGCCATTGGCCAGTCATCGCCGATGGTCGCAGCTTTGTGGGGAGTGCTGGTGTGGAAAGAATTTGCCGGCTCAGGAAGGAACGCCAAAATTTATCTTGCTCTTATGTTCGTTTTCTACGGGCTGGCGATCTTACTGGTCGCGCGCGCAAACGGCTGATCGCGAACCGCAATTGGTTTTCCGTTTGATCCTGCTGACGCATAAGGCCTACAGCAGCATTCCGGCAATCGAAGCTGACATCAAGTTAGCCATCGTCCCCGCCAGCATAGCGCGGACGCCGAGTCGAGCCAGTTCGCCTCGTTTGTTCGGCGCCAGAGCGCCGATGCCGCCGATCTGAATCCCGATCGAACTGAGATTCGCAAAGCCGCAGAGCGCGAATGTGGCGATGGTAAATGACCGCGGATCGAGCGTCGCCTTCATGGGCCCGAGCGCTTTGAATGCGACCAGTTCGTTCAGGACCATTCGCATACCCAGTAAATTTCCGATCGCGACGCAATCGTGCTTGGGGATTCCGATCACCCACGCCACCGGAGCAAACAGCACGCCAAAGATGCTTTCCAGACTGGATGGGAACCAGGAAATGCCAACGTGTGTCAGGCCGTTGTGAACTCCGCCGAGAATGCCGTCCGCCAAAGCGATCAAGGCCAGAAACGCGATCAACATAGCTCCGATGTTGAGGGCCATGTGCAGGCCGTCGCCGGTACCGCGGGCGATCGCGCCAAGAAGATTCTCTTTTTCCTTCGAATCGTCTTCTTCGGGCATTACAACGCGGCCGGCAGTCTTGGGCTGTTCGGTCTCAGGCACAAGCATCTTCGAAACCAGAATAGTTCCCGGCGCAGTCATGATGACAGCGCTAAGCACATGGCGCGGCTCGGCGCCAAAGGCGAAATACGCCGCCATGATGGAACCCGAAACATGCGCCATGCCGCTGGTCATCACCGTCATCAGCTCGGAGTGAGTGAGATCGGGCAGGAAGGGGCGAATGGTCACCGGCGCTTCGGTCTGGCCCATGAAAATGCTGGCCGCGACATTGAGCGACTCTGCGCCGCTGACACCCATGATGCGCGTCATGAGCCAGGCGGCAATGCGGATAAAGAACTGCATGATGCCCAAGTAGTACAGGATGGCGAACAGCGCGCAGATGAAAATGACGACCGGGAGCACCTGAAACGCAAAAACAAAGCCGATGTTGGAGTTCTTCTTCCCGAGTTCCCCGAAAATAAATTCGGAGCCGACAAATGCGTAATTGAGCACCCAACTGGCGGCATCGCCGGCAGCTTGAAACATGCGCCGGCCGTAGTCGACGCGAAGCACAAACACGGCAAACACAATTTGCAAACCCAATCCCCACGCCACGGTCTTCTTACGAATAGCGCCGCGGTTAGTAGAAAAAGCGTAAGCGAGCCCGAGCATGGTCAACAAGCCAAGAATTCCCGTGTATCGTCCCATCAGCTTTTCTCCCCGGACTTCCCGACAATTCTGTGCTCGATGACTCTGTGAATCAGCGGTCGTTTCGCCGGCGCGGCATCCGTAATTGTGCAACTCGCCCCAATCAGTTGCCGGGCGCGCGCCGCTTGCGCTTCCGCATTGTAGTAAATCGTTGCGATCGCTTCGCCAGCAGCCACTCGATCTCCAACTTTCTTATGCAGCACAATCCCCACCGCAGGATCGACGGAATCTTCCTTGCGCTCGCGACCGCCTCCGAGAATCACACAGGCTGTGCCAATCTGCTCGCACTGCATCGCGGCGAGATACCCGGCTTTTGCGCTCGCGACCTGAACGCTGTGCTGCGCTTGAGGCAAGCGCCTTGTATCATCTATTACGCGCGCATCTCCGCCCTGCAGTTCCACCATCCGCCGAAATTTCTCCATCGCCTTGCCCGACGAAATCAGCTCCGCACTTTGCTGTTTCCCTTCTGCGATTGTCTCAGCGACTCCTCCGAGATGCAGCATCCATCCCGCCAGTTCCAGGCAGAGGTCCCGCAAATCTTCCGGGCCGCCACCGCGTAAAACGTCCACGACCTCCACAACTTCCAGCGCATTGCCAATCATGTTCCCCAGCGGCTGATCCATATCCGTAATCAGGGCGACAACCTGTTTGCCCATGCGCTCGCCGGTTTCCACCATGAGATCGGCAAGGAAAGTCGCGTCTGCCTCACTTTTCATGAAGGCGCCGGACCCGGTCTTTACGTCGAGCACCAGCGCGTCAATGCCCTCCGCCAGTTTCTTGCTCATGATCGAGGCACAGATCAGATATGGACTCTCCACCGTTCCCGTCACATCGCGCAAGGCGTAGAGCTTGCGATCCGCGGGAGCAATCTCCGCCGTTTGCCCAATCATGGCGCAGCCGCAAACTTCAAGAACCCGGCGGAATTCCGCCACGGAAAGATTCACGTTGAAGCCGGGGATGGCTTCCAACTTGTCGAGCGTTCCGCCTGTGTGCCCCAGGCCGCGACCGCTGATCATGGGAACCACAACGCCCGCCGCGGCAGCCAACGGAGCCAGCACCAAAGATGTTTTATCGCCGACGCCTCCGGTGGAGTGCTTGTCGACTTTCCTGTGCGGCAAAGAAGAAAGATCGAGCACATCGCCTGAATGCAGCATTGCATCGGTGAGCGCGGCAGTCTCGGGGCGCGTCATCCCTTTGAGCACCACCGCCATTAGCCATGCTGAAACTTGATAGTCGGGAATCTCGCCCTTGGTATAGGCGTTCACCAGGCCTTCGATTTCGGCCCGCGACAGCTCAACGCCGTCCCTCTTCTTGCGAATCACGTCAATCGCGCGGAAGGTTGGCGGCACGGATGTAGTAGGGCTCACTGTAAGCGAAACCCTTCCGGAAGAAGTTCAGTAATATGTGCCTGTTTAGGCCCGGCTGCACCTTGAAAGAAAATAATTGCGTTCGGGCCAAATTCATAAATCACCTGGCGGCACGCCCCACACGGCGAACACGCGACGCCGCGATCGTTAGCGACCGCAACCGCCTGAATTTCAATCTTCGGACCCAATTCGGCGACCGCGGAGAAAATTGCGGTTCGCTCCGCGCAATTGGTCATTCCGTAGGACGCGTTTTCCACGTTGCATCCGGAAAACATTTTGCCGTTGGTCAGCAGGATCGCCGCGCCCACATGGAAGTTCGAATACGGAGCGTGCGCATGCTTCATCACCTTGGCTGCGGCTCGCTCGAGCTTTTTCCGCGTGCTGACCGAGAGTTTATTTTTAGGCATAGGCGTCCGGTAATAAAGAAAATGCCGGCGAACTGCTGCGCCGCAATCGCCGAATCGTGCGCCATTGTAAACCCTCGCCGATGGTTCGCATGCTTTTCTTGCGAGCAACCAGACACGGAGAGCGCACGGTCAGTCAAATTCGCGTTGTTAAGATGGCCTGCCGTACAATTGCAAACATTCTGCGCGATGGTTAGAGAGAAAGCTTCAATGTCGGTCGATCGCGATTATCGCAGCGCCGCTCGCACGTCCGGGAACGAAGCCACACCTCGAGGTCCGCACGCTTCGCACGCAATAGCGACTCTGTCCGGCCACCCGCTTCTCTCCAACTCGGGGATTCCCCTCGATCTGAATTGGCTGCAGGAAGTTCGAGTGAACACGAGCGCTGTAGAACGCCGCGCTCAGACACAAGTGGCCCGTCGAACCGTGAAGAAAGAATGGCAGGCGGCCTGGCTCTTGCGCGCGATTTCATGCATGGACCTGACCACACTTTCCGGGGATGACACCGACGAACGCGTGCGCCGACTGTGCGCGAAAGCGCGACAGCCGATCCAGCAGGATCTCGTGCAGAAACTCGGCGTCGAGGAGCTCGGCATAAAAGTTGGCGCAGTCTGTGTGTATCACACCTTCATCGAAACCGCGCTGCATGCGCTGGAGGGAAGCGGAATTCCCGTCGCGGCAGTCTCCACCGGGTTCCCCGCCGGCCTCTCGCCGCTCTCCGAGCGCGTCGCGGAAATTCGCCGATCGGTGGAAGCAGGAGCAAATGAAATCGATGTAGTCATCACGCGCGCTCATGTTTTCGGGGCCCACTGGCAGGCGCTTTACGACGAAGTTGCGACCTTCAAGCAGGCCTGCGGCGCGGTTCACATGAAGGTGATCCTGGGGACTGGCGACCTGTTGACATTTCGCAACGTGGCGCGCGCAAGCCTCGTCGCCATGATGGCGGGCGCAGACTTCATCAAAACCTCGACCGGGAAGGAACCGACAAATGCCACGCTGCCCGTGAGCCTGGTTATGGTTCGCGCTATCCGGGAATACGCGCAGCAAACTGGAATGGCAGTTGGCTTCAAACCGGCCGGCGGAATTCGCACCGCCAAGCAATCCCTCGATTGGCTGGCTATGATGAAAGAGGAACTCGGTCTGTCGTGGACGCGCGCAGAACTGTTCCGCTTCGGCGCGAGCAGCTTGCTGGGCGACATCGAGCGGCAACTTGAGCATTACGCAACCGGACGCTACTCTGCCGAGTACCGTCATCCGATTGCCTAATGCGAGATGCGAATATGCGCGGCGGAAAAGTCGTGAGCAACGAACGAAGCGAGACTCAATGAGCATTGCCGAGAAATTCGTCAGCATGGAGTACGGACCTGCTCCCGAAGATTGCAGGGAAGCTCAAGCGTGGCTGGAGCGCCACGGCCGGCGCTTTGCCCACTTCATCGGCGGAGCGTGGCATGCGCCCGCGGATGGAGAATATTTCGACACTCTCGATCCCTCGAACGGCGAGAAGTTGGCTGACGTTGCGCAAGGCGGAATTGCAGACGTTCACGCAGCTGTTCTAGCCGCGCGCGCCGCCTCCGCACCGTGGCGCGCACTCACTCCACATGCGCGAGCACGATATCTTTACTCGCTCGCGCGGCTGGTGCAAAAACATTCGCGCCTTCTCGCCGTTCTTGAAACCATGGACAATGGCAAACCCATTCGCGAGAGCCGCGACATCGACATTCCGCTGGTCGCGCGGCATTTCTACTACCATGCCGGCTGGGCGCAGTTGCTCAATCAGGAGTTTCCTGACTACGAACCGTGCGGGGTGGTGGGCCAGATTATTCCGTGGAATTTTCCGCTGCTGATGTTGGCGTGGAAGATCGCACCGGCTCTGGCCACCGGAAACACGGTGGTTCTGAAGCCCGCGGAGTTTACTCCGCTCACCGCGCTCTTGTTCGCCGAAATATGTCAGGAAGCCGAGCTGCCAGCGGGAGTCGTCAACATCGTGACCGGCGATGGCTCAACCGGCGAAGCGCTGGTCAAGCATCCTGATGTCGATAAGATCGCGTTCACGGGATCCACCGAAGTCGGACGCGCCATCCGCAGCGCGACGGCGAAAAGCCACAAACGCCTCTCGCTCGAACTGGGTGGGAAATCTCCGTTCATTATTTTCGAAGATGCCGACCTCGACAGCGCGGTCGAAGGCCTGGTCGACGGAATCTGGTTCAACCAGGGACAGGTGTGCTGCGCGGGCTCGCGGTTGTTGATGCAAGAGAGCATCGCCGAGACGTTGCTTTCGAAAATTCGCGATCGCATGAGCACTCTGCGCGTCGGTCCGCCGCTCGACAAGGCGATCGACATCGGTGCCATCGTTGCGCAAGTGCAACTAGACCGCATCGAGCGCCTAGTGGCGCAGGGCGTCGCGGAAGGCGCAACCTGCTGGCAACCACAAGTTGTGTTGCCCGCGCGCGGATTTTATTATCCGCCGACGATTCTCACGAATGTGCATCCCACGTCGATTGTCGCCCAACAGGAAATCTTTGGTCCTGTTCTCGCGGCCATGACGTTCCGCACGCCGAGGGAAGCCGTCGAGTTGGCCAATAACACTGTCTATGGCTTGGCGTCATGCGTTTGGAGCGAGAACATTAATGTCTCTCTGCATGTGGCCGCACAGCTGAAGGCCGGCGTGGTCTGGGTAAACTGCACAAATATGTTTGACGCCGCCTGCGGTTTCGGCGGATATCGCGAGAGCGG
>JBEKRY010000236.1:0-6693 GCA_049517555.1 Candidatus Sulfotelmatobacter sp.
AATTATGTTTTGTGGGAAATTGGGAAGCCTACGCATGTGTTCGATATGGATCTGCTGGAGGGCGGGAAGATTATTGTGCGCAAGGCGCGGGCGGGCGAGACGCTGAAGACTCTGGACGGCGTGGAGCGCAAGCTGAGTTCGGAGGATCTTGTTGTCTGTGATGCGCGAAAACCGGTCGGACTGGCTGGAGTGATGGGTGGGTACGACACGATGATCACGGAGAAAACCAGGAATGTGTTGATCGAATCTGCCTGGTGGGATCCGGGGATCGTGCGGAAGATGTCGCGGCGGCATGGAATTCATACCGATGCGTCACACCGGTTTGAGCGCGGGGCGGATTTTGAGTCGACTGTACTGTCTTGCGATCTTGTGGCCCGAATGATTCTGGAATCGGGGGGCGGGGAACTGGTTGGTGAGGTGGTCGACGTGGTGTCGAGGCGGATGGACCAGGCTCCGGTGGTGCTGCACTTGGCCGACGTACGGCGGATTCTGGGGGGGAGTGTTGGCCGGGAGCAGATTTATCGGCTGTTGACGCGGTTAGGTTTTTCGGTGAGTCCGGAACGGCACGATGAAGTTCAGGACGATGCGCGGTTTCTCGTGCAAATTCCCAGCTGGCGGCTGGATGTGCAGCGTGAGATTGACGTGATTGAAGAAATCGCGCGGCTGCACGGGTATGACAAATTCGAGAACACGCTGCCGGCCTATAGTGGCGCGGTGGTGGAATTGCCGCATGCGGCGATGGACGCGGCTTGGCGCGGGCGGGCGCTGGCCTTGGGATATAACGAGGCGTTGTCGCTGACGTTTATTTCGCATGCCGACGCGGAGAGGTTTTCGCTCTCCGCTGCGGGCGCGAAAGTGCTCGAGCTGGAAAATCCGCTGAGTGAAGAAGCGTCGGTGATGCGGACTTCGCTGGCGCCGGGGATGCTCGACATGCTGGCGTGGAACTTGAATCGCGATGTCGCGGAGGCTCGGCTGTTCGAGATGGGCAGCGTGTATGAGTTGTCGGACGGGCCGCAGGGTGAAGCTCGTCGCGAGCCCCGGCGCGCTTGCCTGGGCGCGACGGCGGCGGCGGTGCGGAGTTCGCTGTCCGTCGGTGGTGCGCTCGATGTGAGTAAGGGCGAGCACGCAGTGGCAACGGAAACGTTTCGCGGATTCAAGGGGGATGTGGAGAATCTGCTGGCGGCGTTCGGCGGAGACGTGAGTTATGACCGGGAGACGGCGGAGTATTTTCATCCCGGACGGACGGCGCGGGTCCGGGTGAATGGCGTGGTGGTGGCGCAGTTTGGACAGATTCATCCGGAAGTGATGGAGGCGCGCAAGTTGCGGCAGGATGTATTTCTGGCGGAGTTCGATTTGGAGCAGTTGTACCGGCTCGGGCTGCGGCCGGTGAAGTTCGCAGCGCTCGGAAAATATCCGGCGGTGGAGCGGGATTTTTCTTTTGTGTTTGGAGATGATATTTCGTTCGAGCAGATGCAGGGCGCGGCCACGGGGCTGAAGATTGCCGAGTTGCGCGAGTTTCTTCCGGTGGAGATTTTTCGCGGGGGGTCGATCGCGGCGGGCAAGTATTCTGCGTTGTTGCGGGTTCGGTTTCAGTCTGGCGAGCGGACGCTGCGCGAGGATGAAGTGGTCCGGTGGTCGGAGAGGATTGTGGCGGTGCTGACGGGGCTGGGTGGGGCGCAGAGGGTATAGGCAGTTCCCACTTCTTGCAAAGGACGCGAGAAATGGGGCACCCGGATTCGCTTCGCTGCGAACATCGAAGCGAATCCTGCGTTCATGTCCTCCTGTGCAAAAGGTGGGTGGGTTGGGCCTTGCGCGGATGGGCGAGGACGAGTACGATGGAGATGTTCTCATTTAGGCCGCGTTCCCGCGTAGGCCTTCTGCGCCAGCCGATCCGAGGCGGCGCCTTACGGATCCGAATAAACGGAAAATCGATACGAAGCTAAGAATTTACGGTTTCATTCGCAAATAGCAGTTCATTGCACAAGTTGCGGTACGTTTCATCGTTAGTCCAGTAGGTGTGTCTAGCAAGTGCGTCCAGTCGCTACCCATAACTGCGTCGATTTGATTCTGTGTGCCGGGCGGAGCTCTGCCCGGCAGGAAGCGGGAACACGCGACTGGCGGGCCTTTGAGATTCTGTAGAACTTCGCTCAGTACTTCGGTTAGAACTTTGCAATTCGTAAAAGTTTGAGAGGACTATGAACGCAGGACCAGGAAGACCCTCCGGTGGTGGAGGAGGAAGACGAAGGCGGCGGGGACGCCGTCCTAACAATCAGCGTGGGCAGCGGCCCGGACCGGGGCTCAGCCGGGAAAACAAAGACGGCATCTACACCGCGCCCATGGATCACAGCTACCGTGCGGCCATGGCCGGCGGCAACAGTAACAACGGGCACAGGGGCGGTGGACGCCAGAGGCCGGGTTTTCAGGCACAGTATCCGCAACCGGATCCGGAGCCGTTGCCGGCGAGCACCGAAGATTCCAACTCGCGCATATTTGCCTTTATTGAAGATCTGTTTTTCATGGCCAAGATCCAGGAAACGGCACGCAAGCTCAACGTGAAGGTTGAGTTCGTGAAGTCGGATAAGGATCTGATGGAGAAGATGGAGCAGAACGGCGACGAGAAACCGTCGCTGATTATCTTCGACTTGAATCTGGCCAGCGTGAAACCGCTGACGCTGATTCCGAAGCTGAAGAGCAAGCTGAAGAAGGGGACGTCGATTATTGGATTCCTGTCGCATGTGCAGGGAGACTTGAAGCAGAAGGCGCACGAAGTGGGTTGCGACATGGTGTTGCCGCGATCGGCATTTTCGCAGAATTTGCCGCAGTTGTTGCGGCGGCATGGAGCGCCGGAGGATCTGGAGCCGACGGTACAGTAGGAGGCTTGCGGCTCCGGGGCTAACCTTGCGAAAGCCGCAAATCACTTCCGGGTGCTAGGCACGCGTGCGCTACATGGAGCGCGGGTATTCTCATCCGCAGCATTCAATGGCATCGGCCGACGTAAGGTCCCTCGCCCGGCTTCGCCGCGCTCAGGATGACATCCAGTTGTGTATTTTGAAATTTAGCTACGGCCAAGAATGCTCTTCCGCTTGGAGTTTGGAACTGTATAATCGCGGCAAGAGTCAAGAGGAATTCGGCCGGGCGGACGAGCTGATTCCGGGGGCAGTGTTGAATGGTAAACGGGAATCCGAAGCCTGATGATAAGGAATTGATTCCGGAAGAGCGCAGTAAAGATCGCACCAAAGAGCCCTACGTAAAACCCAGCTTCCGCTTCGAACAAGTGTTTGTGACGTCGGCGTTGAGCTGCGGGAAAATTGACCCCACTAGCACCCATTGCCATTTCAACCGCAAGGTTTCCTAGTTGCCTTCAGAATCCGACCCAGATCCACCTACTCCAGCTTGTGCGATCGGCAATGCAATCGGATTAGTTCAGGCCGGCCTGCGTGGCTTTGACCAGGGTTGCTCCGGTCTTGGTCGCGTAGTAAATGCTTGACGCCTGGTTGGCCGTGCTGTCGTTATCCACGATGATGCCGCTGGTGCCACCGGGGGCGGCGAGGGCAGTGGTGCCGGCATTCACGGCGGGAAAGCCACCGGTGATATTCAAGCTCATCACACAGCCGGCTGTTCCGCCGCCAGTGGTGGCGACGCAATTGTTTGTGACGCCTACGAAAAGAAAGTCGGTTCCGAGCGATGGGTTGTAGAACTCCGTCACCGGCGACGAGTCGGCTGTTCCGGTCGTGAGCGGAGCGATGATCAGGTTGGCGGTGTTGTTCATCACGCCACTGCCGTTGAATCCCACGTTATAGAGAGTCGGGATGGTTCCAGCGCCGGTTCCGGCAATGTACAGGAGAGGCGTACCGGATCCGGTGTACCAGGCGTTGTTAAAGTCGGGTTCGTAGGGAGCGGAGTAAATCGTGTTGGCCGGGCCGATGGGAGTTGCGACGAAGCTGGCCATACTGGCGGGGGCTTGGACGACGAGAGCGTTGGTGCCGTTGGAGTTGAAGGTGGCGTAGACCATCTGGTTGGTGCCATCGAGGACGATGGGATTCTCGGCAGTGTTGCCGCTGGCGATCGCGGTGTAACTCACGGGTGACGGTGACGAGCCCAGGTCCGTTACATAATCGAGACTACCGCTGCTGTCGGTGAAGAAGATCTGATTCGATACTGAATCGAAGACCGGAGTGGAAGGGATGGCATCGATGGGGATGCTCCAGATGATGGTTGGGGCGCCGCCATTGAATACGTTGCCGATCTTATACAGGTAGCCGGAGCCAGTGCCGGCCGCGCTGTAAGTGGTGGCGTAGGCGACATCGTTGGCGTCGCCGGAGGTGTAAACCACCCACACGGTGTTGGTGGAGCTTTGAGTGGTGATGCCGCCGTCGGGAGACAGCAGCACGGTCTGGTCGACCGCGTTATTCCCACTGCCGGGCACGACTGCGGCAGTCGGGCTCGAACCGTTGGTTCCTGTGGTGCCAAGCGTCAAGACGTGGAAGTAAGAGCTGCCGGTCGGGAGATTCTCGATGTAGGCAAGCTTGGTTCCGTTCTGCGAGAGCTCGACGGAAGCGGGCACCTGCCCCGTGCCTGAAGCGTAGGCGAACATTACGGTGGGGCCGTCGGTGGGGCAGAGTGGAGTTTGCGTGGTAGTGCCTTGGTAGCTATAGAGATTGTTGTATCCGACGATGTTAGCTTGACCGCCCGCGGCAGGGCTGGCGGGGATGCCGATCGCGACGAAATCATTGGTGCAGCTGGGTGCTGCGTTCACGTCGAACGCAAACTTGGCGGGAGCGGTTTGGCCGCCACCCGGAGCGACGCTCAGGGTGAAGGTTCCGTTTTCGGTCAGTTGGGTTCCGTAGTTACCACCACTGTAGTCATAATACGAATAATTCCCCGGACTGTTGCCCCAGATATTGATCTCTAAACCTGGTGCGTTGAAGAGAAGCCCATCAACATCAAGGGGTGGGTCGGTCGAAACGAAGAGGACATTGTCATAATCAAAGGCTCCCAGGGGGCTAGTCGTTACGCCTGGGCCGCCGGGAACCAGGGGATACGTGCCGACGTCCGCGCCGCCAGTCACCGTTAGTCCGCCGCCGGTGGCGAGGAATTGATCGTTGCCCAGGTCCGTCGTGTTGAGGCTACCGTGCCCGGTCTGGGGAGCAATGTCGAATGTGTAGTCGAATATTTGGCCGAAACCCACAACCGGAGAGGCCTCCAAGGGCACGCTCCAATCCCGGTGACGGCCCTTGCCTTCGCCGCGGCGGTGTTGCGGCCACCAGGCCTCGGGATGGCGGAGATACCAATTCTGCAGCCATCGCGGGTCTGTTTGGGCCGCGCGGAATATCCGCGATTGCGCAGAATCATTTTTAGAATCCGGGTAGAGGACGTGACGGTGCGTCCAATCGGAAACGATTCCCAGTGGAGTATGCTCGGAAACTTGTGGGGAGACACGCTGGGGAAAGTCGGGCGTGGACTGAGCCACGAGTATCGGCGCAGTGAATGCGAACACAATGCCTGCAAGCAAACTCTTCATATGCAACTCCCGCCGGGCGTTGTCGGAGATTCGCGCATCTGGATAAATCCAAGTGGTGATCAAGGACATTTGGGGGAGTTTTCATTTGTTGGTCCGGCCGCGACTATTTTGCATGTGCTGATTGGCGCGGAACAAGGTTACGCGAGTCACCTTCCGCATGTTCCGATCCATGCGCAGCCGCGGTCTATCCCGGGGGCCAGGTTAGAGGGCGGCCACCGAGCAGGTGGACGTGGAGGTGGAAGACGGACTGTCCGGCGCCGGGGCCGACGTTGAGGACGGTGCGGTAGCCTTGCTCGATGTTGCGCTGGCGGGCGATGTGGGCGGCGGCGAGGTGGCAGCGGCCGATGAGTTCGGCGTCGGCGGCATCGGCTTCTTTCAATCCGGCAAAATGCTTTTTGGGGATGATGAGAATGTGCGTGGGGGCTTGCGGGTTAATGTCTTCGAAGGCGAAGACGTGGTCATCCTCGTAAACTTTCTTAGCGGGGATTTCGCTGTTGATGATGCGGCAGAAGAGGCAATTGGGCTCGGTCATAATTGGTTCACTTGCGACTGGTCCATCGCTGGTTCACTTACAGCGGGCTCATCTTTCGCAGAATCATCCCGCGAATAGCTACTCGCTTGGCTTGGAGCTGTACGGCCGGAGCGATCGCGCAATCAAAACCAATCCGCCCACCGGCAGGATCAACATCACCGTGGTGTTGAAGAGACCGGTGGGCTGAAAATAGATGTGCATGTTGGCGAGGGATGCCGGCGAGGATGAACAGGGCTCCCGCAACGGTGAGCAGCCATCCGATGACGCTCTTGCCGTTCCAGAACAGAATCCCGAGCCGAACAGCATGGGCAAAAGCGTGATGCCGAAGCTGCTGCCTCCCCAGAAACTCCAGTAGGAGCGGACGACGTTCACTTGGTGGCTGATGAGGAAGCCTCCGATGCAGGCCATGGCGAAACCGAGTAGAAACATTCCGAAACCACCGCAAGTTCGGCCGGCGTCGCTGATTAATCGGTTCTCCATGGGCGGAAGGATAGCACTTCGCGCCGGTGACGGGGAGGGACTATCGATATGCCGATGGGGGCAGGCCGGTGATGCGGATCCCGGCGTGGCCTTTGAAGCGGATGTTCATGCCAATGAGCAGGGCGGTGATTTGCTCGATGATGCGGGCGTTTTGGAGTGG
>JBEKRY010000237.1:0-6640 GCA_049517555.1 Candidatus Sulfotelmatobacter sp.
CAGCCCGACGCACCCTCCCCGCCAAAGTCCGACGCTACGTTACAGTCCGGCCAATCCAACGCAGCCGATCCTCCGCCGCCAGACGAATCCACCGAAGCCATGCTCCCTCATTTCAAGGACTCTCGCTTCTGGCTCTCCGGTCAGGCAAACTTCATCTTCCAGACTCACCCCCCATTCCCCGCCGACTACAGCGGCGCCCATAGCCTCAGCCCCAATTACGAGAAAGCGACGTCCCGCGTGATGACCCTCTACACTGGCGTGCGCCTCAATAATTCCACCGAACTTCTCGTCGACATCGAAGAAGCCGGCGGTGCCGCTCTCAGCACCGGCCTCGGCCTCGCCGGCAATACCGATCTCGATATCGTGCGCAATCCTCTCCTCAGCAAAGCCCCGTATTTGGGGCGCGCCATGATTCATAAAGTTTTCGCCCTGAGCAAAGATAAAGTCGAAAATACCCGCAGCTATCTCTCACTCTTCGACGAACTCCCGCGTCGCCGCCTCGAACTCCGCTTCGGCAAATTCAGCTTACCCGATTTCTTCGACGTCAACTCAGTCGGCTCCGATACCCACCTGCAATTCATCAACTGGACCACCGACAACAACGGTGCCTGGGACTACGCCGCCGACACCCGCGGCTACACCGTCGGCGCCACTGCCGACTTCGAAGACCGTAACTGGGGTTTCCGCTTCGCCGAAGCCCTCATGCCCACCGTGGCCAACGGGATTAACCTCGTATGGCGTCCCTGGCAAGCCCACGCCGAGAATTTCGAATACGAATTACGTCACGGTGTGATTCCAAAGAAAGCCGGCGTCGTCCGCCTACTCGCCTACACCAACTACGCCAACATGGGCATTTATCGCGATGCGATTATTCAGTTTGAAGACCACTCGGCCCCGACGCCAGAGGCCGTCCCGGACGTCACCAACCATCCCTGGCACATCACTCGCAAATACGGCTTCGGTATCAACCTCGAACAGAACCTCACACCCCATCTCACCGCCTTCGCCCGCTTCGGATGGGATAACGGCAAGACCGAGTCTTTCGCCTACACGGAAGTCGATCAAACCTTCGCCGAGGGATTAGGCGCAAACGGCGCATGGTGGCATCGCAAACAAGACCGCGCCGGCATCGCCTTTGTCTCCAACGCCATCGCTAAGGATCATCAAACCTACCTCGCCGATGGCGGCCTCGGCTTCCTTCTCGGTGATGGCGCACTCAATTACGGCCGCGAAAATATTCTTGAGACCTACTACACCGCCCACGTCTGGCGCGGTATCTACGTCGCCCCCGGCCTGCAGCATGTCAACGACCCCGGCTACAACCGCGACCGCGGCCCCGTCCTCGTCCCCTCGTTCCGCGCCCATATCGAGTTCTAGAGCCGGCGCTCGTCAGGCATCCTTGCCCGATTCAAAGAAATTCATCCAGGATCGCCGTCTCGAATTCCTGAACTCGAGCAAACGCGGGATCGTTTGTGATGAGGCCCGTAGCCGTAGCCCGAAAGGCAGTTGCGGCCTGCAGCGCGTCTGGCGTACGCAGCCGATAAGCCGCGCGCATTCGTGCCGCAATGTCTGCCGTTTCCAAATCTGGCGCAACCCACCGCAGGTTTGGATACGTGGAAAGCAAGCCGTAGAATTCTTCGACTCTCCACCCGTCGTTCTCGCGATACGCGGGGGCCAGCAGTTCCGTCATTGTAATGGTGGACGTCACGGCCTCATGGCCCGCCTTTTCCACCCACGAGAAAACCGCGTCGGCAAGCGCCAGATACTGCGCATTCGCTTCCATGTGATAAATGAGGATGCTGGTATCAAGAGCGATCCGGCGCTGGCGCTGGAGGAATATCCTTAGCCGCTCTACTCCCAACTCTGGCGTTCCTTGCGAACGTGTTGAGACGGATACAGGTTCCGGGCTATTCCCCGAAGGGCCGCCCGGTGGGAGACTGGCTTCTGCAGTACAAGCACTCTCTTTCCTCGCACCACCACCAAAACCTTATCGCCGGCCTTTAGCTCAAGCGCCTCTCGCGCCTCTCGCGGAATCACAATTTGATTTTTGGATGAAATCGTCGCCTGCGCCATGCTTTACATTCTACCACAAAGTAAAGCGCCCTCTCCCGCGGCGGTTCCGCCGGCTACCTCTCGACCTTCACCCCCTTCCAGAACGCCACATACCCCCTTATCTGCTTCGCCGCATCCTTCGGCTCGGGATAGAACCAAGCCGCTCCCGCATTCCGTTTGCCGTTCACTTCCAAATCGTAGTAACTCGCTGTCCCTTTCCACGGACAAACGCTATGCGCCTCACTCGCCTTGAAATACTCCCTACGAATCGTATCCGGAGGAAAATACTCGTTCCCCTCCACCTCTACCGTCGCATTACTCTCGGCCAGCACAGCGCCTTCCCACGTTGCTTTTGCCATAATGCCCCTATAGATTCCTAAAAGCTGCAACCGCTTCATAACCTTATGCCGATAAACGCCCCGCTAACCAAAGAGCGCTTCAACGGGCACTCCATGGTCGCCCCGCTCGATCGCGTCCTCGTCTGTTCTCCCCGCACCGCCGGATGGAACGAATCCGATCACGCAGCCAAGTGGCAGCAACTTGGCTTTCACCACGCACCCAACTTCGCCACCGCCCAATCCCAACATGACGCTCTCTGCCGCGAATTGAAATCCGCCGGCGCCGAACTCATCGAACTGCCTCCCACGCCCGCACTCTCACTCGACGCCGTCTACACCCACGACGCCTCTCTCCCCACCGACTACGGCTTGCTCGTCATGCGTCCCGGCAAACCAAACCGCCTGCCCGAAGGCCCGCACCACGCCGCTCTCTGCGAAACTCTGCACATCCCCACCCTCGGCACCATCACCTCACCCGCCACCACCGAAGCCGGAGACATCCTCTGGCTCGACTCTAAAACTCTGCTCGTTGGCCACGGCTACCGCACCAACGCCGCCGGCATTCAGCAGTTGCGCAATCTACTCGCGCCCCACAACATTGAAGTTATCTCCGCTCCACTCCCCTACGGTCCCGGACCATCCGCCTGCCTGCATCTCATGTCCCTGATCAGCCTCCTCGACCAGCGCACCGCCCTCGTCGATCTCCCCTGGCTCGCCGTCGAAACCGTCGAACTCCTGAAATCTCGCGGATGCAAATTCATCGAAATCGATCCCTCCGAACGCGACACACTCGCCTGCAACGTCCTCGCTCTGGGAAATAATCGCCTCCTGGCCATAGAAGAAAATCCCAAGACCAACGCCCGCCTCCGCCACGCCGGCTTCGACCTCCGCACTTTCCCTGGCAGCGAACTCTGCATCAACGGCAGCGGCGGACCAACCTGCCTCACCCGCCCCCTGTTGCGGACTTAGCCGGGGGATCCTGTGTTATGATGTGTACATTCGAGCACATGGAAGTCCAATGACCACAACGATGACAATCCGATTGGAATCCGCAGTCAAGCAACGGCTTGACCGCCTGTCTGCTGCTACGAAAAGGAGCAAGTCCTTTCTTGCTGCCGAAGCTATCCGGGAATACGTCTCGATCAACGAATGGCAGATTCAGGAGATTCGAGCCGCCGTGGCAGAGGCTGACGCGGGAGATTTCGCGAGCGAAGCTGACGTCAAGGCGCTCATGGACAAGTGGGATGGCCACGAGGATTAGATGGCTCAAGACTGCGCTAAAGAACTCCGGGGAAGAAATCAGCTACATTTCTAGCGACGACCTCGCGGCGGCGAGGTTAGTAGTGCGGCGTATCGTGGAGGCAGTGGCGCTCCTGGCTACACAGCCGGCCAGCGGTCGTCCGGGCCGCGTCGCCGGTACTCGCGAATTGCTGGTACCCAAGACCCGCTATCTGATTCCCTATCGCGTGCGGCGAGGCGCGGTCGAAATTTTGCGCATCTTCCATACTTCTCGTCTTCCCCCGAAGCGCTGGTGAGTGGTCAGCGATGATCAAGTCACTCCTGCTAAAATAATCCTGCATGCTTCTGCCTTTCGTCCGCGAACTCTTCGTGGACGTAGAAAAGCTCCCCGCCTTCGCGCGTGTTGCCTCCCACCTCAAGGAGGGCACGGGGCGCATTCGTGTCTCCGGCCTTACCCCCACAGCGAAAGCCTTGCTCCTTGTGCTGTTTCAGCGCGCCGCCGCACGTCCGCTCATCTTTGTCGTCAACGACAACCGCGCTGTCGAAGATTTTCTGCCCGTCCTTCGCGGCTTCTGCGAACTCACGGCCGCCTGCGATCCGGAGTCCATCGTCTCCCTCCCCGCTCGCGACGTGCTTCCGTTTCAAAATCTCTCTCCCCACCCCGAACTCCAGGAAGAACGCGCCACCGCTCTGTGGAAGATCGCCACCGGCTCCGCGTCCATCGTCGTCTCGCCCGTCGCAGCCACAGCCATCCGCTTGCGTTCCAGCGACTACTACTCCAGCCTCGCCCGCACCATCCGCCGCGGCGAGTCCTTCGATCTCGATTCTCTCCTCGCTCATCTCAACACCGTCGGCTACACCTCCACCGACGTAGTCGAGATGCCCGGCCAATACGCCGTACGCGGCGGCATCCTCGACGTCTACTCCCCCGAAGCCGATCGCCCCCTGCGCGTCGAATTCTTCGGCGATGAACCCGATTCCATCCGCAAGTTCGATCCCACTTCGCAACGCTCCTCCACTCCAGTCGACGAAGCTCTTCTTCTTCCGCTCACCGAAACTCCAGTCAGTGAGCATCTTCTCGGCGCAATTCACACTCGCCTCAGCGGCAAGCGTATCGCGGGTAACGAACACATCGTCGAAGCCGCCGTCCGCGCCGGTGGTCTCAACGTTTTCCCCGGCTGGGAGTTCTACACTCCCGTCGCCGGAGCCGACAGCTCCATCTTCGATCTCATTCCCCGCGCCGCCGTTTTGCTCGATGAAACCGACCAGCTCAAACAGGAATTCGATCGCTTCTGGACCCGCGTCGCCGATGTCCACGAGCGCAGCGGCGTCGGCAATCTCGTCCGCCCCGAAGACCTTTATTTGCCGCCCGACGATTGGTGGCAGAAAACCTCTGCGCTTCCCGGCGCAAATATCGAGCACCTGGGCATCACCCGCAGCCTCGACGACCCTTCCGAAGTTTCATTTCTAACCCAGCCCTCGCCTCGCTTCCATGGCGCGGTTCCCGCCATGCTCGAAGAAGTACAAAAGCTCAATTCCGATGGCAAACGCGTCCTCTTCGCCGTCCCCAACACCGGCGAGGTCGAGCGCCTGGCCGACGTATTCACCGAGTACAATGTCTCCTTCCGCCTGGGAAGCCGTACCCGTGGCGGCGAAAGCTACGCCGACGAAACCAGTTACTTCGCCGGCGAAATCCTCACCACCACCCTGGCCACGGCCTACGTCCCCGATGGCGTTCTCCTGCCCGACGCCAATCTCGCCGTCTTCGGCTCGCGCGATCTCTTCGACGAATCTGACGCGGTCGCCTCGCGTCCGCAGCGCTCAAAATCCAAAGTCTCCGCCTTTCTCTCCGACTTCCGCGACCTCCAGGTCGGAGACTACGTCGTCCACGTCGAGCACGGCATCGGCCAGTATCAGGGCCTTAAAGAAATCAATCACGGCGATGGCCCCGCCGAATTCATGCTCCTCGAATTCGCCGACGCCGCCCGCCTCTACGTCCCGCTAACTCGGCTCGATCTCGTTCAGAAGTACCGCTCCTCCGAGGGCGCAAAACCAGTTCTCAGTCATCTCGGCACGCAAGCCTGGTCCAAGACGAAGTCCCGCGTCAAGAAGGCCATGAAAGACATGGCCGACGAACTTCTCAAGCTTTACGCCGAGCGCAAAACCGCCGTCGGACACGCCTTCCCTCCGGGCAACGAATGGTTCCGCGAGTTCGAAGACGCCTTCGAATTCAACGAAACCGAAGATCAAGCCCAAGCCATCAAAGACGTAATCAAGGACATGGAATCCTCACAGCCCATGGACCGCCTCCTCTGCGGCGACGTCGGCTATGGCAAAACCGAAGTCTCCATGCGTGCCGCCTTCAAAGCCATCAACGACAACAAACAAGTCGCCGTACTCGCGCCCACCACCGTCCTCGCCTTCCAGCACTTCGAAACTTTCAAACAACGCTTCGCTCCATTCCCTGTCACGATTGAAATGATCAGCCGCTTCCGCACTCCCAGGCAGCAAAAAGAAATCCTGCAAAAAACCGAAGCCGGAAAAATCGACGTCCTCATCGGCACCCACCGCATCCTCTCCAAAGACATCAAATTTTCCGACCTCGGCCTGCTCATCGTCGACGAAGAACAGCGCTTCGGCGTCCGCCACAAAGAGCGCATCAAGCAAATGCGCAAGCAAGTGGACGTGCTCACCATGTCGGCCACGCCCATCCCGCGCACCCTGCACATGTCGCTCGTCGGCCTGCGCGACATGAGCGTGATCGAAACTCCGCCCAAAGATCGCATGGCGATCCAGACGGTCGTCGCCAGTTGGGACGAAAAACTGATCCAGTCCGCCATCGAGCAGGAACTCGAACGCGGCGGCCAGGTCTACTTCGTCCACAACCGCATCGATACCATCTGGGAAATCGCCGCCAAAATCCAGGCGCTGGTCCCGCCCGCGCGCATCATCGTCGGCCACGGACAAATGTCCGAAGGCGAGCTCGAAAAAGTGATGCTGAAATTCATGCA
>JBEKRY010000238.1:0-6626 GCA_049517555.1 Candidatus Sulfotelmatobacter sp.
GTTTACTGCACCGTGACGGAGGCCTGGGCGCCGTTGACTGTGATGGCTTGCAGGCCGGGGTCGCGGGCTCCGCCTCGGGTGATGGTCAGCGGGGTTTGTCCGTCGGCTTTCGCCTGGAAAGTCATGGTGATTACTGCGCCCTGCCCGGAAACTCCGCCGGCGCCGCTGGGTCGCGAGGCGGTAATCTGCGACTGGCCGATCATTTCATCCTCGCGATGAACCAGGCTTACGATCTGGCCATCTTGCGAGAGGAAGCCGCCATTCGAAACGTTGATCAGTTGCAGCATCTTCGGATCGTAGTTCAGCTGCACCGGCACGGTATGCACGTTCTGGGCGCCGGATAGCAGCAGATTCACCACAAACGTGTTGCCCTTTGTCGTCTGAATGGTGGGCGGATCAAACAGGAAGCTGGCCGTGGCGCCCGGAGAAGCAGGCGAAGCAGGCGAGCCGTTCGGTGCGGGCGCCTGGCCTGTGGGAGCCGGGCTTGGCGGCTGCGCCGGAGCAGGCAGCACTTTGCCGGAATGATGTAACTGGATCACGGCCGACGTGCCGATATCGATGGCGCTCTGGTTGATCGCGCTTACCTCCGAGCCGCGGATGACGTGCGGAGTGATGGCGAAGACGGTCTCATCGTTGGAGTGGTCCTGGGAGACCTGGCCGAACAGATACTTCAAGATTGGAATCTGCGCCAAGCCCGGGATGCCAGCGAGTGACTTGGTCTGCGAGTCGTCCATGATGCCGCCGATCAGGCTGGTTTCGCCGTCCTTCAGGCGGATTTCACCGAGGTCGACTTTCTTCTGCCCGATGATGGGCTGGGTAATGCCGCCGATGCTGGCCTGGCCAATCTCGGAAGAGATTTCCATGGTGATTTTCAGCGAGACTTCGCGGTCCGCGTGGACGTGCGGGGTGAGATCGATATTTACGCCGACATCGATGTATTGAAACTGCGTGTTCACCAGCGGGTTGATGCCTACGCCGCCGATGCCCGGCTGAAACGAACCGGTGGCCACGGGCAGGCGTTCGCCGATCTTCAAAGACGCCTTCTGGTTATCGAGCGAGCGAATCTGCGGACTCTGGATCAGCTTGGTATCGGTGTCACCCATGACGGCCGACAGATTGGCGGAGGGAATCGTCACCTGGAAGTTGGTGGCGTTGAGGTCTCCCAGAGTGTTCAGGCTGATTCCGGTGGTTCCGGAAGTGGTGGATGAAGTTCCCGTTGTGGTGGTGCTGGTCGATGAGGCGGTGAGGTTGTTCTGCAGTGTAATCGTGGCGCTGGTGGGTGGATTAAAGCCCAGGGTGCGCGACTTGTCTCGGCTGATCTGCATTACATCGATGTCGATGATGACTTCCGGGCGGGCCTTGTCGAGGTCTTCCACCAGTTTTTCGGCCAGGGCGATCTGGTCGGGCGTTCCGCGCACCACCAGCGCATTCTGCGAGAGCAACTGCTGCACGCGCTGCACATCGAGCACGGCGCGAATTGCATTCACCACATCCTGCAGTTCGGTGGGGGCGGAAAGATTCGTCAGATAGAAAGTCTTGAGGACGCTTTGTTCCAGTTCCTTACGCTTGGCCGCATTGTCGGTGGCTACAAAAATCGTATTCGACGTCACCGGCCGCCAGAAGGTCTTCGACGACAGGGCGGTGATCTCCAGTGCATCTTCGAGGGACACACTGTTGAGTTCAACGTTGATGGGTTTGGGAGTGTAGTCGGGGTCGAAGAGCACATTGATCCCCGCCAGTTGGCCGATGGTGCGGTAGACCACGTCGGATTTGGTGTTCTGCATCTTCAGGGCGACGGGGACATTGGAGATGGCAGCCAACTCGACCGGGCCAGCCATTTCGTGCACCCTGCGCTCCAGGCCGGCGGGTGGGCCGGCAGCCTGGGGCGGAGGATTGTGAATATCGTTGATCATCTTCTGGGTGCGGGCCAGTTCCTGCTTAGCGATGAATAGAGAAGGATCGATGGTCAGAGCTTTTTGGAAGGCGGCGACAGCTTCCTCCAGCTTGCCGTCATCGCGCAACTTCTGGCCGTTGTGCACGATCGCGGCGGCAGCCTCAAAACGAACCCGTTCGAACGATGTCCGATAGCGCAGATCTTTCGGCTTGAGGTCATAGGCCTGCTTGAAGAATCCGTAGGCCGCCTCGTAGTTCTGGCGAGCCTCGGCGTCCTCGCCCTTGGCGTAGAGGTTCTTGGCGTTGTCGGCGATGGCTGGGAGCGTTATGGCGGCGACCAGCAGCAAGAATAGTGCCAGGCGGGTCATTGCTAGGCGCATGAAGGCCGGGCGCATCAGTCGTCTCATTCAATAATCCTCACGAGATGATCCTCTCAGTTACAGCCTTCGCCGGACAAGTAGCTTCCCACATTTGCGCTGCTGCATAGCGGTTTTTGGACTGGGAAATCCGCTCGATGTTCAAAAAAACCTTCGGTGACGCGATTATAACATCGCCGTTTCTTGCTCCCGAAGTGCTTGTGCACACGGGAGTTATACTCTTTGGTCGTAGGCCTAATAGAGCCGGCTTCCGGCTCCAGCAGTCCGGCTTCCGGGATCTGATACCCGAACCTTTGATCTCCGGGAGCCGAACGCCCCGAAGGCGGAAGCCGAAGTGATGCGCTAAGATAAAGATAACTACTCGTTAAATCCATGGCGCGCCAATCCACTCACCAAACCAAGTCCAACCCGGAAAAATCCCCGCGCCGCGATCCCACCGCCGCGGGCGAGCGGGATGCTGCTGTTAATAGGATCGCTTCACATAACTACTTCTTGCTGGAAAAATTTGAGGCCGGGGTGGTTTTGACCGGTACCGAGGTCAAATCCGTCCGGGGCGGGCTGGCTAACCTCAAGGATTCATACGGCTTAGTCAAAGATAATGCAGTCTGGCTGCTGAATGCCCATATTGGCCCCTACGAGCACGGCAACATTCACAACCATGCGCCCTTGCGGACACGGAAATTGTTGATGCACGCGGAAGAGATCCGCAAGCTGATCGGCAAGACCCAGCAAAAGGGACTGACCTTGATCCCGACACGACTGTACTTCAAGAACGGGAGAGTCAAGGTAGAACTGGCTTTGGCCAAGGGCAAGCAGCTTTGGGACAAGCGCGAAACTGACCGGCGGCGGACGGCGGATAAAGAGGCGAGGGAAGCGATCAGCAGGAGCCGGAAGTCGTAGGCGGCGAGAACCCATGTGGGCCAGCAGTTTGGCAGTGATCGATCTGAGGGCCACGCCCATCAAAACCGTAAACCTCAAGTCTGATATGCCTTCGGTGCAGGAGGCGCTGCAGCGGCTGGATCGCGAGATCGCGCTGGCACGGCACGGAAGCGCCGTACTGCTTAAGATCATTCACGGTTACGGGTCAAGCGGCGCTGGGGGCGATATTCGCATCTCAGTGCAGAGGCGTTTGCATGAACTGGCGGAGGGTGGTCAGATTCGCGGCTGCATTTTCGGAGAGAACTGGTCGAAGAGCGACGATGCGACCTGGCGGCTTTTGCAGGCGCATTCTGCATTGAAGAGCGACGCTGACCTGGGGCGGCGCAATCTGGGCATCTCGATCGTGTTGTTGTGAGGTACTTGCACTTCGGGAATGCATGTGAGCTTACAGCAACGCCCCGATTGACGCCTCTGGCCTGCTTCAGGTTCTAATAGATGAGATGGTGACTTCCGCTTCGGATCAATCCGGCAAGTCCGCATTTCGACCTCCTGCCGCTAGACGCCGCCGGCATCCTTGGCTTTGGATTGCCGGATCCCTGGCCGTTCTGGCGATTGCTGGGTTCGTCTATGTCCGTTACTTTCTGTCGCACGCCCAGCCCATCCTCCGCGACCGGGTCATTGAGACTCTTTCCGCGCGCTTCAAGACCAAGGTCGAACTGGCGGAGCTGGACGTGTGGCTCGGCGACGGCCTGAATGTTTCAGGCAAGGGGTTGAATATTTTCGGACCGACTGATCCCAATCCCAGTGAGCCGGGCGTGCAAGCGCTGATCAGTGTGCAGGAATTTCGCTTTCATACCGGAGTGCTCAGTCTGTTTCGGTCGCCCATGCACGTGGACGCGGTTTACGTGAAGGGCATGGTGCTGAACGTGCCTCCGAAACAGGATCAGAGACGGCTGAACGAGATGGGCGATGAGTCGGGCAGGAAGACGATGAAGAAGACGAGCATCTTCGTCGACAAGTTTGTTTGCGAAGATACCGAACTGCTCATTAATACATCGAAGCCGGGCAAGGAGCCGCTGGTGTTTAGCATCGGTCATCTCGATATGAAAGAGATTGGCCCGGGCCAGCCGCTGCGCTTCGAAGCGACTCTGGTCAATCCCAAGCCGGTCGGAAATATCCAATCGACCGGAACCTTTGGTCCTTTTCGCGAAGATGCTCCGCGCGAAACGCCCGTGGCTGGCGACTACTCATTCACCCATGCCGACCTTGGTACGCTGAAGGGAATTCAAGGAATTCTGTCATCGACGGGAAAGTATGGTGGCACGCTGGGGAGAATCGAAGTTTCCGGCACGACCGATACGCCCGATTTTCGACTGGACATCAGCGAACATCCGGTGGCTCTGCACACCGACTTTCACGCGATTGTCGATGGCACCGACGGTGACACCTACCTCGATCCGGTGAAGGCGCGATTTCTGCATTCGTCTTTCACGGCGAACGGGAAGGTGATTCGTATGCGGAATCCGCCGGGCCACGACATCGAACTGAATGTTGTGATGGATCGCGCCCGCATCGAGGACCTGCTGCAACTGGCAGTGAAGACCGTGCCGCCGGTCATTAGCGGGCCGGTAGAGATGAAAACGAAAATGAGCCTGATGCCTGGGCCGGAGGACGTAGCCAATCGTTTGAAGCTTGACGGCAACTTCCGGATCTCCGCGGGAGTCTTTTCGAGCCAGAAGATTCAGGACCGCATCGACTCGCTCAGCCTGCGCAGCCGGGGAGAGCCCCGAGCGGCTAAGGAACACGCCGAAATCGGCGTGCCGTCAGAAATGAATGGCACATTTCGGCTCGACTCGGGGATGTTTACATTTCCGGTGCTGCAATTTGCTGTTCCGGGCACGCAAGCGGATGTTGCCGGCCAGTACAGTATGGATGGCGACACTTTCGATTTCCACGGCAAGCTTCGGCTCGACGCCAAGTTGTCGCAGATGGTGACGGGGTGGAAATCGCTTGTGCTGAAAGCGGCCGACCCGTTCTTCAATAAGCACGGAGCCGGAACCGAAGTGCCGTTCAAGGTGAGCGGAACGCGCTCCGACCCGAAGTTCGGTCTGGATCTCGGACAAAAAGCGGACGCGGATCAAGAGCCAACCCCGGCGCCCGCGAAGCCTAAATAATTTCCTGGGCTACACTGCTTCCGGCGCAGGCGAAGGCGGTGCTGCCACTACCGCAACGACTGGCTTCGGGTCCAGGAATGGGGACGGGTACGTCACGACGGGCACCACCATATTCTGTTGCCAGTATGAAACTGCGATTCCCCGTTGCCAGAAGCGCGGGATCAACAGCAGAATCAAAATGATCTGGCTGACGATAAACGCGTCGAACCAATGCTCGGGACCAACCAACCTCATCCAGATCCAGAGGCCGCCGACTAATATGACCGCCGCGAAAACCGTGGTTACAACGTAGCTGGTCAGCAGGCGCCAGAAGGCTCGGAAAGTATGGCGGAAGCCTGCGCCGATCGATTTGCGAACCGCGCGCTGATCATTCAAAACGATGTCGGCCTCGGCGAGGTCGAACCAGATGCGCAGCACCGTCATCACCAGGAAAATCACGGCCAGGCCGGCCATGTGTACTTCGAACGGCAGAACCTCGTTGGTGCTTTCTCCGGCTTTTTTCACCAAGGCGCCGCTAATGCCGAACAGCACGACTGCGAAAATTCCCATCACAATGCCGGCAACGATCATGAGGCGGATGAAGCGCCACAGATTTCGTCCGCAGGCGCGGAAGAAGTCCTCGCGTGGCAGACGATACGTCGATGCGTAGCCTTGAAAAACTCCGGGAAGGAATAGGGCAGTGAAGAGCAGAAACAGGAAAGCAAAATATCCAGCTACGGTCGACATGGCCGCCATCGAGCCAAACTCGGGGCGCGCGAACAGGCCGATCATCACCGCGAGGTCGAAGCCATGCAGCAGTCGATCGGCGAGCATACTATGGTCGAGGATGGCGTGAGCACTCTGGCGAAAAGCCGCGGTGCCAAACTCGGCCAGGGTCAGGTTCAGCAGCCAGAACCAAAAAATATAACGTTTGTTGTGGATCGCCATTCCCCAGCCACTGCTCAGTAGACCTTTTTTCTCGCTCATTCGTTTCCGTCCTCGATCCCCGTGTGTCGATTTGCAAGTGCTGCGTGTTTAAACCGCCCACCAGGCCAGAGCCTGGCTGACCCACTGCGTCGCGAACAGCCAGTAGGTTGAGAGTTTGTTTGTCGGTCTGGGATTGGCTTCGACTACGAAGCTGTTGTTGAAATCGTTGCGGTCAATTTGGACCTTATGGTCGGGGTCCAGTTCCGCCGACACGACTTTCGCCTTTTTCTGGTAACTGAATCGTACCCAGCGACTCTTTCCATCCCATTGTTCGCGGAGTTTCTCGCCGTTATCGAATTTAATTTCGACCTCGACCGGCATCACAAAGTCTTCCTTG
>JBEKRY010000239.1:0-6601 GCA_049517555.1 Candidatus Sulfotelmatobacter sp.
AACGCCGCCGTGTCTTTGGCATTGTTCTGCGAAATCCCCAGCAGGCTGACGCCCTTGTCTGCGTAGGCTTTATGCAGCCGCTCGAAAAACGGCAAGGCATACTGACACGTTGGACACGACACTTTGAAAAACGCCAGCACCACCGGCCCACGCGCCAGCTCTTCGCCCAGCGAGAACCGTTTCCCATCCAAACTCTTCAACTCAAATTCCGGCGCCTTTATGCCGGTAGCCAATGCGGTCATGGTTCGTCCTCCGGATATCCGTCTGCCTACATCAATTCTAGATGATGGGAGACGTTCCTTGGATCTAGAGGGCTCCGAGGATGGGCACTTACAACGGGTACTCCGTTCGAGAGCCGCACTTCCAAAGGTAAAGGCATTTCAGAGAGCGAACTTTCACTTTGGTGATGCTCCCAGCGGGATCGCATGTACATAGCGGATCCACGGTGATCACGATATGGTCGAGCGATTGTTGTATTTCTGGCAGGCGATCTATGATGGTCGAGCAGTCCGGAGCATTGTGGCATTCGTTGCCAATCGCAAATGTGTATGCGAGAGAGTAGGAAATAACCCCTTCACACCCACGGCATTCAAACTCTGATTTCTGGGCGCTCTCTAACGCCGCCTGCTTCAGCATCGGATGTCCGCTGACCACTTCGGCCGACTCAACGCTCCCATCTTTGCGGATCAACACCTGAACCTTCACGTCCCCCGTAATCCGGGCCTGGCGAGCCAGCGCCGGATAGACTGGCGGTACTAGCTTAGTCAGCACGGCCTGCGGAGTCGCGTCGGAGGACGGAGCTTGCGCGGCGACGTTCTGCGCCACCGCGAACGGCCCACCGGAGAAGGCGCATACCGAGCAAACCGCGACCAACAGAAATCGCTTCATCCGCAAAGTTTAGACCTGCCGGTCATGGCCAGCAATGATTTCCGCCTTTCGCAGAATCTTGCGTGCCAGTCCGGTCAGCGCGACCCGCGTAAGCCTCTCGACTGGAATCCACTTTCCTTCATCGGATGGCGGCGCAGACATGCGCCAAACCCGCACAATGTAGTTCGTGACTGTGATCGAATGTTTGAGTGTGAGCCAAGCCCCTGCGCTGTCTCGGCCTCTTGCCTTTGGGTGGCGCAGCGCTTTCAGCGCTGCGACCTTGCCCGCCCCATTGGACCGGGCTTTAGCCCCTGAGGGACCTTCCACCTCCGGCAACTCCCACATCCCCGCCATCAGCCGAGAGTCCTGTGGCCGCTGCACCAGAAACACCGCGCCGCTGCGATAATCGCTGCTTCGGAAGTCCAGCGCGTAATGAATCTCCCGCTTCTTCTGCCGCGCGGCCTTCACGGCGCCGGGCAATTCTCCGCGCGTCGCGCACAATCCGACCACGGGACAGGTCAGGCACGCCGGCGCCCGCGGCGTACACACTACGGCCCCCAACTCCATCATCGCCTGATTGAAATCCCCCGGACGCTCGTGATCCAGCAATCCCTCAGCCGCTCGCCACAACTCCTCTCCGGCCAGCCGCTCACCAGATACGCGCTGCAGCACCCGCTCGACGTTGCCATCCACCACGGCGACCGCCTCGCCAAACCCGATGCTGGCAATCGCCGCAGCCGTGTAGCGTCCCACACCGGGCAATTTCCTCAATTCCTCGGCGGACGCGGGAAACTTCCCGTTCCGTTTCCGCACCACAACCTTCGCTGCGGCATGCAGCATCCGCGCCCGGCGGTAATATCCAAGGCCGCTCCAGGCTGCCAGCACGCCCGCCTCGCGCCCCCGCGCCAGCTTCTCCACTGTCGGAAACCGTCGCAGGAATTCGTGATAGTGGGCGATCACTGCCGTGACCCGCGTCTGCTGCAGCATGATCTCCGACAGCCACACCCGATAAGGATCAGAGCTCTGGCGCCACGGCAAATCGCGCGCGTGCGCGTCATACCAGGCCAGAAGGCGCGCGCGAAAAGTTGCCTTCGTCGAGTCAGAGATCGAAATCGGAGCACAGAAAGGCTGCCGTTGGCGCGATGACATGAAATGAATTCCGTACAGACGCGGCCTGGCTTGCTCTACTTAAGCCAATCCCATTTCCACAAAAGGATTCCGCACCCGCACTGTACCGTACCAGCGCCCATGCTCAAAGTCTTCAGAGAGGAGTTCGGGTATGCCATAGTGCTCGGCGTAGGCCCAGAGATGGGCGTCATACCAAGGGAGCCGATAAGTTGCCATGCCCCACAGCGCCGTTCGAAAAACGTGCTCGTTCGGATAGATGATCGGGAATTCGCTGATGAACAGTTCAGCCTGGCGCGTGGCATCCTCTCGCGTCATTAAGGGCGGTTGCCCACCGCGCGACCGGATCGCGGTGTTCACAAACTCCACGAGCGATTGGTGCGGAATGCGCAAGTCCCCCGCTGCTTCCCCTCGGCGCAATATCGCACGCGCTGCATCGCGCTTGGCCAGATCTCGCGGGTCGCAGCGGTACACGAGAATGTTAGTGTCCACGAGGGAAGCCACGCGGGAGCCCCCGATCGTCGTCATAGAGTTCCTCGCGCGTCCAACCGCGGTTCTCCCGAGTGGTACGCGTGCCTTTGGCCTTCGCTTCTTTCAACTGGTCAGCCTGCAGTTCGTCCAGCCATTTGGTATTGGCATCGAACAGCGCCAGGCGCTCTTCCGTGGTCAACTCATGTCCCGTTCGCGCCTTGCGCCGGACCAGTTCCACGCGAATGCTCTCTCCCGCGGGAATCCACGCTAACTCATCCCCCGGCTTGATGCCGTACTGGTCGGCAATTGCCTTAGGAACGGTCAGTTGGAGCTTGGAAGTTACCTTGGGCATGATCCTTACTTTATCAAGGATGGAATCCTTGCTGCAAGAGAATCGTATAGATGCGCGCAGCTCGCCCCCGAAACCAAGAAACTTCCTTCGTGATCCGGAGCCTGCCCTGAGCGAAGTCGAAGGGTGCCCATCGTGGTTGATGCTTCGCCCGTGCGCCCGCATATCCCAAGCCATTGACCAAGCCTCACTGCCGCGAAATAATGACGGAGCCTGGTATCCGCAAAGCAGCGTGAATCCTTTCACGCCCGGTCATCACGAGGAGCATCATGAACGACTTCAACCGCAAGGTGGAAGGCGCGTCGGCACGTGTCAGCCAAACCATCAACGAAGCCGCCGAGCGTCTGGAAAAAGAGATTCCCGAATTCATCAAATACCTCAACGACGAGGTGGTCCCCGCGGTGCGAACGCATTCCACGAAAGCCTTGCGCACGGCCGCAAAGAAGTTAACGGAATTTGCCGAATATATGGAGCAGCACCACCACCCGCCGAAGTAGATTTGCGCACTCGATTTCCCGGCGCGCCACTTCCCGCTAAGCCACGCCGTGTCGTTCACTTCCACTTCGTCAGCATCGCCATGATTCTGATCGTTCTCATCGCGCTTTTGTTTCTGAGTGGCTGCGGCCACTCCAAGCAGGTGAGTGTGAACGTCCCCCCGCCTCCGCCGCCGGTCGAAACCACGGAGCCGGATGAGTCCGAGCCCGCCCCGAACGTTCCCGCAGCAAAAGAAAGCAAGCCTGGCAAAGACATGTCTGGAAAGGAAAAGCCCGGCGACGTCGGAACTGGCGAAGCCGCCGACCTCGCCGAGCCAACCCTCCCCGCCGGCGCCAAACCCATCGCCACCGAAACCGGACTCGCCAGCTGGTATGGTCCGCCCTACCACAACCGCCGCGGATCGAACGGCGAAGTCTACAACATGCACGCCATGACGGCCGCGCACCGCACCTATCCGCTCGGCTCCATCGTGCGCGTCACTAACGTCAAGACTGGACACAGTGCCCTGGTCCGCATCACCGACCGCGGCCCGTTCATTCCCGGACGCGTCCTCGATCTTTCCCTCGCAGCCGCCCGCAAAGTTGACGTGTGGCAACCGGGCGTCGCCGAAGTGAAAGTTGAATTGATGCAGTCCGCCGCAACCACGAATTCGTCTGGAAAATGGGCCGTACAAATTGGCGGATTCCCCGACGAGGATGCTGCCAGGAAACTTGCCAACCATCTCACTCGCCGCTACAGCACCGCCAAGGTTCTGTGCTTCGCCAGCCCCGCCGGCGACTGGTGGATCCGCATCCGCGTCCTCGACGACGACCACGACCGCGCCCAAAAACTCACCGCCGAAACCAGAACCCCTGAAGGCGCAGTCTTCCTGGTCCGATTAGATTAGGTCCGATTAAGCTAGGTGTGATTATGGGGATTTTTCGTCAATTAGAAGCCGGAATCACTTCCGTGAGTGGGAACTCAACTCCCGCAAAGCGTTCTCGTAATATGTTCCGCCGACAGCTCCCTCGGTTCGATGCTGATTGATAAAGCGAGTGATCCGTTGCCGGATCTCAGGGGCTTCGGGGAATTCTCGTTTGGTCCAAAAGCGCCGCTTTCGATCAAAGAAACCAATGCGGCTGAGGAATGCAGCTCCAAAGTAAGTATTCTCTTCAACCGAATCGTCACCGCCGTGCACAAAGGAGCCGTCTGCCTGCAAAGACTCCGTTAAGCACCAGTTAAGCATCTTCTCAATCTGCTCCGCCATGACCCGTCGCTGGGCGATCGTTGATGCTTTCCAGCCAAAACGAAACAGAACGGCAACATCCATATTGTTGTGATCGGTGAAAAGGTTGTCGGAGAGCCAGCCCGGCGGGTCGTTCAGGTCTTTAAGGGCAAGCGTTGTTTCAACGATTTGTCGCATCTCGGGTACGTCTCCATTGAGGTACCGGACAATATGAAACGTGAGACTCAGGTAATCCACAAATTCCATTTTGCCGTTGAATACATAACGCTCTCCCCACCAACCCGTCTCCGGATTGCGGAGCCGGTGAAGGATGACGTCCATTAGCGCGGCTTTGAGGTGTGGATCCCAGTGATAGCCTTTCGGGCGGTCTGTGAGGATGAAGCGCATCAGGTCGGCGATTGATTCGTTGAGTTCACGACTGTGATCGATCCCGTCCCGAGCAATGTTCGATATCATCACCCCGTCGAAGTACTGTTTGAGTTTTTCGGGAGAGTTTATGCGATCGAGAAAGGTCAAACGGATCTCTGGTTGGATATTGCGCGTAGCGTCCTGATTGAGATGTTCGTAGGTGGCATCGACCTTGAAAAACCACTCCGTATAGCAGCTGCCCCAGCTTCCATCATTCGGGTCTTGTCGGGTCGCAGCCTCCTCTAAATCTGGGTGGTCCATCACGTTTTCAAGCGTGTTGAGACGCTGGTCAATTCGCGGAAAGTCGGCGGTGTCGCCTAGCAGCCATTTGGTCTCGACCAGAATCTGATGGGCACATGCGATGTTTTGTCCTTGCGCCTCCATCTGGAAAACCCGCTTTCCCAGCGATATGGCGCGGTGGATTCGTTCGGCCCTCATTTGAGAATAAGCCGCGCTATAGGAAATGAAGGCTTGCTGTCTGAGTTTCTGGTAGTCGCGGTCGGCGGGTGGTGCAAACTCGGTCGAGCTGGCAGGCACGCAGCCGCAAATCACCATCACGAAAAGAAATTGGGTTTTACCCATCCTTATCATGCGAGACCTCTGACGGAGCCCGGCCAGATAATAATTGTACGGTAATCAGTATTGCGAGCCCACGGTTGACGACCCCAGGCCTTAGCGCTCATGGACCTCAAGCGGACCGCGCTCCAAAACAAGAAAGGCAGGCTGAAGCAGCGTTCGGAGAAAGAGAAATTAACCGGAATTACGATGCTGCATTGGTGGCGCTTTTAGCAGGATCTTCCCTGGACACGGAGGTATCCATCTTGTCGAGGAACTGCTGCAACCGTTTCTGAACATGAGTGTCCAGCGTGGTAAACTCGATGCCCATCCCGACCCCAGGGTCACTCGACCGAACCACCGCAGTGGTCTGCACCTTCTCCTCGTCCATCCAGAACGTAATGGTACCTTGCGTGCCGAGTGGCAACGGAAGCATGGTCTCAACGTAGCAGCCGCGACCGCCAATGTCTGTCGCGTTCGTATTCATGTGCGCTCGGGCGTCCGCCAATCCGATCTCGACCGGAAAGTGGATTTTGTGCCGGACAAATCGCCTCTTGATCTTCCCCGGTGCAAACGTGAGTTCTTCCGGGTTGGCTATTTCCTGCCAGGGGCTCTCCTGGCCTTCCACAATTTGCACTCCGGCTTCAATCTTTCGTAGACTTCCGCCGTCAGTTACCCACACCACTTTGAATCGGGCCTTTTTTTCGCCGTGCTTTATACCGATGATGTCGCCGGTCTTCAGCGGATGAGTGATGCCCAAGAGTTGCGCACTTTGGCCGACGGTATTGTTGATGACAAAAGCGTTCTGAGAGAAGGGGCGAGCGTCCGCGTCCATACCCCACACGCGAACGTGTATCTGGCTTTCAGTCTGGATTTCCGGTCTGCCTTCCATTGAGTTACCGGACCTCAGAAAACTGTCATCATCATAGCTCTAGCTCTGAAGGCCGTGCGGTTACCAACGTCGGTGATTGGGAGTTTTCGAAGTTCATGTACTTTCGGGGCCTACGGTTGGCGGTCGGGCCGACCAGGTCAAATGAGTGTAATCGCGATTTTGCCACAGTTGAGACAACTGCCTGGCAGTAGGCGGCTCGGATTACTTCCTGTTT
>JBEKRY010000240.1:0-6565 GCA_049517555.1 Candidatus Sulfotelmatobacter sp.
TGCGTGGCGCGCCACGCAGGCGTCCAATCCGGATCCATCGCCCACCATTTACCTGGGCAGTCCCATCGTCGATGGTCCAAACCCAGCCTGGCCCGATTCTATTGTTGTTGCCGATGAAGCGCAGGGGCGCGAAGTAGTGGATCAACAGCAACAGCGTGGTGCGGACTTCATCAAGGTCTACAGCGGGTTGCCGCGCAACGCTTACTTCGCGATCGCCGACGAGGCCAAGAAGCGTGGCATCCCATTCGAAGGTCATGTGCCGGATGCGGTGACGGCGGCCGAAGCAAGCGGCGCCGGCCAGCGAAGCATCGAGCATCTCACCCTGGTGGCTGAGGGCTGTTCAAAGGAACAGAAGACCATCGCCGAGGAACGGCAGAGGCTGGAAGCGTCGTTCCGGGCGCCGGACGCGACCATGCCCCAAAAAATCGCCGCCGGGCAAAGCATCATTCGACTCAACTTTCATGTGGTTGAATCTTTCGACGAAGCCACTGCCCAGTCGCTGCTTGCGCAGTTCGTGAAGAATGGAACCTGGCAAACTCCCACGCTCACCTTGCTTCAAGGCCAGATCGACGATCCCCTGAATACGAATGACCCACGCTTGCAATATCTGAGCAAAGAAGTGCGGGCAAGATGGGACGCCGGCTATTACAGCCACTTTCCTCCCCCGGCTCGAGCCGCAATGGTCCAGTTGGCAAAGGCTGAATTCGACGAATCCAAGAAGATTGTCGCTCTCATGTACCGGATGGGTGTGCCCATCCTCGCCGGCACTGACACCATGAATCCGCACTGCCTCCCCGGCTTTGGCATCCATGACGAGCTCGCACTGCTGGTCGATGCCGGTTTACCTCCTCTTGCCGCTCTCCAGGCCGCCACTCGCAACGCCGCTCAATTTATGGGGCAAGGGGCGCGCCGCGGCACGATTGAAGCTGGTAAAACCGCCGATCTCGTTCTACTCGACAAAGACCCGCTCGCCGACATTCATAACACCAACTCCATTCAAGCGGTCGTGCTTAACGGCAAGCTTTTCCCGCGTGCCACTCTCGACGCCATGCTGACCAAAGCCCAGACCCTAGCCAACATCCCGGATGCCGCTGCATCCGGAAAATAAGGAATAGCGTTTCCTGAACACAAGTCCGCCTTAGGGAAAGTAACTGTTGTAACCGGCCACTACACTCATTGACTTCTGAGTTTGTAATCTTTCCACTTCACAATTTCCCGCACGTGCACCGACTGGATCTTGAAGGTCAGCGTGTCATCGACTTTTGCATACACCGGGAACCACAGCCCATCCACCAGCTGCCGATAGCTCACAAACACGGGACGGATCTCCAAGTGCTGACCCCTCTTCGCCACCCTGTCAGGCACGCTCTTGCCGCAAACCTTTACGATCTGAAAATCGCGATTGTCGACCCAGATTTTCCCCTGAAAATAACGCTTATTCTTCTCCTCTTTCTTCGGCACCAGGTGGAACACATAAGTGTCAAGATCGTCGACATGCTGCTGCCCTGCATAAGTCAGGTTATATTCCCCCGCTTCTTCCGTGGTCAGAATGAACGGCATGAACGCTCGAACATCTTCCATGTCTTCCGGCGTGACATTAATCCCCCGCAGCGTGGACTGTTCGGCAAACATCACTTTCTCGGTGCGCCTTCCCTTGTCGTCGTAGGACACGATCGCAGTCTCGTGAAATTGCCCATCGACCCCCGTGTCGCCCAGCGTCTGCACCAGCACGTCCTGAGTGAAGGTGTAATGCGTCCGCACTTCGTTGACCTTCGTTTCTTGCGCCGTGAATCTCTGAATCAATTCCGGCACCGTCATATCCTTCGGCGCAGCCGTGTCCAGCGGGCTGTCCCCTTCAGCGCAGTCCGTTTGTGCCCAAGCCGCGCCGATCAGGATCGCCATCAGCATCGCAACCGCCGCCGCGAACCCCATCCCTCCGCGAACTCTTTTTGCCCGCGGCTTCCGATCCCCCATCGTCATCACCACTCCTGGCTCGTCATCCACCTTGTCAGCCCGAAACATACACCGCAAAAGCTCTCCCACGCAACGGCCCGATCTCGCAGGATGCAATTTGAACACGCAAGTGACTGTTCGCTCTCGCGATACTTGTCATTCCGACCCGGCGCAAGCGAAGCGCAGCGGCAGGCTGAGGAACCTGCTGTTTCTCTCCACGAAAATAAGACCCTCCACTTCCGGCGTCCCGCGCGCCTTTCGCCCCCAAGAGCCGCCAATGCCCGGCCTTCCCTAAATGTGCAAAGTCTTGCGCCAGCGCCCAACCCTTCCTCGTAAGCTGAGGAATTCAAAGCTCTTTAGGTTGGTATGGAGGTTGCACCCATCCCCAGTGAATTCGCACCAAGACACCAGGAACAAACAACTATGAAAATCACACTTTCTGTCCTGTTCATTCTTTTCACCGGCCTTTGGACCGGTTCGGCCTTCGGGCAGACCGGAGTAGCGGTGCTATCCAACCAGCCGCAAGTGATTGAGTCTGTCAGCCATACGCTGCACGCCGAGATTCATTCCATGGCCACCGAGACTCCACTGGTCGGCGGCGGCACCTACACCTACGCCCAAGGCGAACGCCCGCTCTGGGAATTCGGACCAGTCTCCGAGCCCACGCCGCTGGGCGACGTAGCCCGCGCCTTCCGCAAGGAAAAGCAGTCCGCCAAAAAGGCCGAGTTCGTCCTCGAAAAGCAAGGCTCGTAAGTTTCCGTTCGCGTCGATGATCACGCTCGCTCCCAGCCGCGGAGCGGCGAAAGAATGCAGCCCACAGCGCAAGCTGTGGGTCCCAATTTGCAAAAATGACCAAGCCCCGCAGGGGCGAAAGCGCCTCACTCCGGTACGATGCGCGCCTCGCGCTCGTCTTGCGACCGGCCGCGAACACCCAACAATCCCCTCGCAACCCGTACAATCCGCAGCACAAATTCTGCATCCTAAAATCCGCATCAGACAAAATAGAACTGCCTGCTCGCCCGAAGTCCGCCCGCACGTTGTTCGGTAAACTGTCCCGCGGGATTCGCGGGAGTGTACACTGCCCACAAGGGGGAAATGTATTGATGAAGCCCGGCAAGGCGGATTTCGTCCGCATCGGTTTGTTCCTGCTCTTTCTTTCGGCCACCATCCCGGCCTTCTGTCAACGAGGCAATGTCGGCATTGACGTAGGCGCGGTCTCCGACCAATTTGCCAACTTCGCGCCCGTCACCGCCGGCCTGCTCGACGTCAACGGCGAATTCACCATCAAGCAGCCCTCCGCCAAGAGCGGCGGCCCGGCCATCGTGGCCGGAGGCGAAGTCCGCATCCCGTCCGACGACAACAACCATGCCCGCGAATGGGCCTTCTATGGCGGCCTGATGTTTGCCGTGCACAGCAACTGGTCCATCGGCTTCGACGCCCAGATCCGCAAGACTTATATGCCGGTCGCAATGGTCGGCGGCCAGATTTTTCCTCGCAACAACATGGAGCTGTTCCAGCTGCCCCTCGTCGTCCGATACAAATTCGGCCCCGCCAAGCGCGTATTCTTCGAAGCCAAAGGCGAGCCCGAATTTACCCCACACTGGAAGACCTCGGTCTCGACCGCCGTCGCCTTGCCCAATCCCGGCTTCGACCACGGCTACACCCTGCGCGGCAGCCTGGGCTACACCTTCAACAAGTGGTACTACGTCCGCGCCAGCTACGAAACCCGCTACTTCAAATTCGCCTCCACCTCCGGCAATCCCAACGACCTCTACAACTGGAAAAGCAACCTGGTCACCGGAGGCGTCGGCATAAAGTTCTAAGCGAGCTGTCAGCTTTCAGCCATCAGCTTTCAGCGCTGGATGAACCACGAACAAGTAGCGACGGACGCATTCGTCCGTCCGCCAGATCTGACACCGTCGCCCGTCATCCCCCACCCATCACCAAATTTGTCATCCCGACCGAAGCACGCCCTTCCGCAAGGAAGGGCATGCGCAGTGGAGGGACCTGCTGTTTTCCACCACGATCGCCACACCCACCCAATTCCCATTCTGGGAACGCACCGCTCTTTTCCCCAGATAAATCTAATCCCACTCAGCCGAATCGGCCGTAAACTAAAATCGAGCAAACTTAAATTTCGGCCAATCGGCGGAGCCCCAGGCTCCGCCGTTTTCGTGCTGCTAAGAATTTAAGGAATGAACGAAGAAAGAATTCAGGAAGAATTAAATGTCCACTCCAAAGCCGACCACTCCCAAATCCCGATGCAAGCCCCAGCCCAAACGCAAAAACACAAAAGTCACCGGAGAACGCTCCGAAGCCGCCTTCCTCAACCGCGCCTCCGACCACGGCTTCGGCATCGCCAAGCCCTGGGGAGATTCCCTCCGCTACGACTTCATCCTCGACAACGGATCCCGCCTCTTCCGCATTCAGGTAAAATGCACCGAATCCATCCGCGCTCACGCCTACGAAACCCGCGCCACCTACTCCGTCGGCAAAGGCCGCGCCGTCTACACCACCCAAGACATCGACTTCATCGCCGTCCACATCGTCCCCCTCGACATCTGGTACATCATCCCCGTAGAAATCTGCACCCCCCAACCCATGCTCCGCTTCTACCCCCACCGCGAAGCGAAAAAGATGCGCCTCGAACCCTACCGCGAAGCCTGGCACCTGCTAGAATCCCCCGCAGATAAAGGAAAAGAACAGACCGGAAAAATAGAACTCCAAGCCCGCGCCGACGAAACCCTCTACCCCGATCGCGACTCTCTTGATCACAACTCGCAATCGACTTCCATTACGATTGTCATCCCGAGCGAAGGCGCTGCTCCGCGAAGCGGATCAGCACCGCAGTCGAGGGACCTGCTTTTCCCTCACGCGACCACCCCCACCCACCTCCCGAAATCCGCCGCCCCCTGGCCGATCCCACCCCTAACAATCCTGACAACCAGAAAAACCACCCAAATCCTCCCCACCCCACCAAAGTGAAATGTGGGATGAAACTGAATGTGGGGCGGACACTCCTGTCCGCCGCCTTTGACGTTGCTGTTGTTCCAGATGTCCGATCGACACCGCAGGGAGAAAAAAACCGGGAAGGGCACGACTTCCAGTCCAAGCCGCACGGCCCCGGCGAAACAGGAACTGGCTTCAGCCGGGTGCCCCATCCTTTCGCGCTCTTTGCGAAAGGGTGGGTACCACAACTGCTGGAGTCGCGAGTCTTTGACTTTCCGGGGCTCGCCGATCGTTCGACAAGAACCTCGGCAGGCTGGCTCAACTCCAACTCAAGAGGTCCGCTATTTCTTAGGCCGGGTGCCCCATCCTTTCGCGTTCTCTGCGAAAGGGTGGGATTCCACGAAGCTCGCCCTCCGAACCTTTAACTCCTCCAGTTCCGGAAAGCAATCTTTAGCATGATATATACGATTGATATATACTAAATAAACGAGGCCTCCATGCCCAAAACCGACATCGCGAAACTCTTCCAGAACGGCCGCAGCCAGGCAGTCCGTCTGCCCAAGGAGTTTCGTTTTGAGGGAGACCGCGTCCGTATCCGCCGCGTGGCGCAGGGAGTACTGCTGGAGCCGCTCATCCCGGATACCGCGCAGTGGTTCAAGGAACTTGACCAGTTCAACTCCGAGCCGTTTCCGGCCCGCGCGCGCCGCCAGCCCATCACGCCCAAGCGAAAGATTTTCTAAGTGGATTACCTGCTGGATACAAATGCCTGCATCGCCCTGATCAACGAAGAACCGGCGGCGGTGCGGGGGCGGATGCGGAAGGCGACGGCTGCGGGCGGGCGCGTTCTGGTCTCGTCGATTGCGGTGTTTGAGCTCTGGTATGGAGTAGGGAAGAGCACGAAGCAGGAATTCAATCGCAAGCGGCTGGAGACGTTTCTAGCTGGCCCGATCCTCGTGCTTCCTTTCGAAGATGCCGACGCGCGCGTGGCGGGCTCGGTGCGTGCCGCGCTCGAAGCCGTCGGTAAACCGATCGGAGCGTACGACTTGCTGATGGCGGGGCAGGCGCTGCGGCAGCAACTGACGCTCGTGACGGCGAATGTTTCGGAGTTTTCGCGGGTGAAGGGGCTGGCCTGGCAGGACTGGGCGAAGCCGTAAAAATGTGGGGCGGACACTCCTGTCCGCCGCCTTTGACTTTTCCGACAATCAAAAAACAACCGCAACACCAACTGCGGCGGACAGGAGTGTCCGCCCCACACGCATCCGCCTCGACGGCCAGTCGCTTTACTTTCAACACTTTAGCCCCATATAATCCCCCACAACACCGCTAAACCCTGAATTTGCACCATTCGTTGGGATATGGATGCGCCATTTCTTAGGGCTGCCATAGGATAGGCACAGCCAAATACCCAGGGAAAAGTGTAATCCGGCCCGTAATCCGGAACCCAGGTCGGTACGACCAGGGACAATTCCTTTGGGAACGCTGAAGGTTTTGGGTGATACTCTCAGGTTCATCCAAGCAAGCGTGGTAAAAGTTGCAACTTGCAGGTTGTGGGATAGCTCTAACCGTTGTTGGTTAGTCGCCATCCGAATGAAACGAAAGCCGGAACCTAGAAGTTTTGGCTAAAAGCTGGACCCAGGAGCCTAGAACGAACATGCACAAGCCG
>JBEKRY010000241.1:0-6959 GCA_049517555.1 Candidatus Sulfotelmatobacter sp.
CAAAGCACTGAAGACGCCCGTCTACAACCTGCTCGGCGGGCAAAGCCGAACAGGAGTGATGGTCTACGGGCACGCGAACGGGCGCGACATTGAAGAGACCACGGAAGAAGTCGCGAAGTACAAGGAAATGGGATACCTTGCCGTGCGCGCGCAGTCGGGAATTCCGGGACTGCCTTCCACGTACGGAGTGGCGCACGACAAACTCTATTATGAACCGGCGGAGAAAGGCCTGCCTCCGGAAAATGTGTGGTCGACCGAAAAATATCTTCTGCATGTTCCCAAGCTGTTCGAGGCTCTGCGTTTGAAGTTTGGTGACGACCTTCATCTGCTGCACGACGTTCACCACCGGTTAACTCCGATTGAAGCGGCCCGGCTGGGAAAGAGTCTCGAGCCGTATCACTTGTTCTGGCTAGAAGACGCGGTGACGGCGGAGTTGCAGGAAGGCTTTCGCATCATTCGCCGGCACACGACCACGCCGCTGGCGGTCGGCGAAGTATTCAATTCGGTTTGGGATGCGCATATTCTCATCCAGGAACAACTGATTGACATGGCGGAGGGTTGACGCATCTGAAGAAAATCGCAGCGCTGGCGGAGATTTATCACGTGCGGACGGGGTGCCACGGTGCGACGGATTTATCTCCGGTGGCGATGGCGGCGGCGCTGCACTTCGATATTTCGGTAAACAATTTCGGCATTCAGGAATATATGCGGCACACGCCGGAGACGGATGAAGTGTTTCCGCATGCTTACTCGTTCCAGGGCGGGTACCTGCATCCGGGCGATGCGGCGGGACTTGGCGTCGACTATGACGAGAAGCTGGCGGCGAAGTTTCCGTACGAACGAGCTTACCTGCCTGTGAACCGCAAGCTCGACGGCACAATGTTCAACTGGTAGGTGCACACGCAATTTCACTCGCAGAAGATTCGAGGGGATATGGGTTACAAGCAGCTGGATCTCAACGGTAAGGTCGCGGTTGTTGTCGGGGGTAGTTCTGGAATCGGCAAGACGATTGCGCTTGGCTTGGCGCAGGCGGGCGCGGACGTGGTTGCGAGTGCGCGGCGCATCGATCTCGTGAAAGAACTGGCAGACGAGATTGAATCGCTTGGCCGGCGGTCGTTGCGCGTGACTTGCGATGTCGATAACCGGGAATCGCTGGAGAAGCTGCTGAAGGCCTGTCTCGACGCGTTTGGAAAAGTCGACGTCCTGGTTTACGCGGCGGGGGTCACGAAACGCGCGCCCACGCTGGATTATTCCGAAGCCGACTGGAACCGGATCATGGAAACGAATTTGACGGGCGCGCTGCGGGCGTGCCAGGTTTTCGGACGGCACATGATCGAGCGGCGCTATGGGCGGATTATTAACATCGCCTCCATGGGGACATTTCTCGCGCTGTTTGAAGTGGCGGCGTATTCGGCCAGCAAATCGGGGCTGGCGTCGTTGACCAAGTCACTCGCGGTCGAGTGGGCGCGACATGGAATCTGCGTCAACGCGATTGCGCCGGGATATTTCCGCACTCCCCTGAGCGAAAAGTTGCTGGTGGGGACGGGGCGCGGGGACGAAGTGCTGATGCGGACTCCGATGAAACGGTTTGGCGAACTGGAAGAACTCGTGGGCGCGGCAGTGTTTCTGGCCTCCGACGCCGCCAGCTTTGTCACCGGAACAATACTGGCCGTGGATGGCGGGGTTCTGGCAAGCGGCGTGAATCAGTAATTCATTTTACGAAGACAAGTGTGCCTTGCTCTCGCGCAGCGCGCTGCGCGCAGAGTTTACGGCCTGCACTAATTCCTGCGCAGCCGAAATAATCTTCTGCAGATTCCCCTCGCGCAGCGCTTTCGTGTCGACGAGGTCGGCTCCTACTCCCAAAGCAAAGGCGCCGGCGGCGATGAAGTCGGCGGCGTTCGAAGCATTCACGCCTCCGGTTGGAATCAGCTGGGCGCTGGGGAAGGGAGCTTTGAGCGACTTCAGATACTTGGGCCCACCGACATTCCCGCAGGGAAAAATCTTGATGAGCCGAGCGCCCAGTTCTTGTGCATTCATCAACTCGGTGGGAGTGAGAGCTCCGGGGATCGCTAATTTCTCTGACGCGTGCGCGACGGCGAGCACCGACGACGACAAGCCCGGGCTTACCAGGAACTCGGCTCCCGCGCGCAGGCAAGACTCCGCCTGTTCAGCGGTGATGACCGTGCCCGCTCCGATGAGAACTTTGTCGCCGTGCTGCTGGGCAACTTCCCGGATGACCGACACGGCGTTGGGAACGGTCATGGTGATTTCGACCACGGGAATGCCGCCAGCGCGAATGGCTTCCACGGCGCGGGTTGCTTCAGCGACGCTCGCCGCGCGAATAACTGGGATGATTCCGACTTCTTCGATCCTGTGAATTACGTCGTCGATGGTCATCGTTAGGACTCGATCCTTATCGTTTGAATCTTTATCGTTCGATGCGGGCAGTCCGCGATTTCATGGCCTGCAGAACTTCCGCAAGCGTGGCCATGGTGGTGTCGCCGGGCGTGGTCATGGCCAGTGCGCCGTGCGCTGCGCCGCATTCGACCGACCATTGCGGATCTTTCCCGGAGAGAAATCCATAAATCAATCCGGAGGCGAACGAGTCGCCGCCGCCGACACGGTCATAGATTTCCAGATTCTCCCGCACGGGCGCTTCGTGAAAACTTCCATCGCTGTAACACAGGGCTGCCCAATCGTTGAGTGTCGCTGTCTTCGCATTGCGGAGGGTCGTCGCAATCACGGCCAGCTTGGGATATTCCTTCATCACGGTTTCGATCATCTTCTTGAAGCCTGAAGTTTCCAGCGTGGAATGCTGCTCATCGAGGCCGGAGACGGCGAAGCCCAGGGCGGCGGTGAAGTCCTCTTCGTTGCCGAGCATCACATCGACGAAGGGCGCGAGACGGCGGTTGACTTCCTGCGCTTTCGCCTTTCCGCCGATCGACTTCCACAGTGAAGCGCGGTAATTCAGATCATAGGAGATCACGGTTCCGGCGCGTTTGGCGGCTTCCATGGCTTCCTGAGCGACGAGCGGCGTGGTCTCCGAGAGGGCGCAGAAAATTCCGCCAGTATGAAACCAGCGGGCACCGTCTTTCGAAAAAATCTGACCCCAGTCGATTTCTCCGGGCTGCAGTTGGGAAATGGCGGTATGTCCGCGGTCCGAACAGCCGAGGGCGGGGCGAATGCCGAAGCCACGCTCGGTGAAATTCAAACCGTTGCGCACGGTGCGGCCGACTCCATCGTACGGAACCCAGCGAACGTATTTCTGGCTGACGCCGCCTTGCAGCATGAGGTCTTCGACGAGGCGGCCAACGGGATTATCGGCCAGCGCGGTGACAATTGCGGCGTCCATGCCGAAGCAGCGCTTCAGGCCGCGGGCTACGTTGTATTCTCCGCCCCCTTCCCAGGCGCGGAAGTGGCGGGTAGTGGAAATGCGTTCGTCTCCGGGATCGAGGCGCAGCATGACTTCGCCCAGGCTGACTACGTCCCACTGGCAGTCGCTTTTTGATTTGACCTTCAGTTTCGGCATGATTCTCGGCTAACTCGTTAAACCCGAATATGATACAGCCTGCGGCCTGCACGCTCGCTCTTCCAACTCGAAATATCCGCTGAAAATAAAAGCGTGCGGATTGTAATAACTTGTCCCCGTCGCCGTCTTTAGTGGTGAAAGAAAGCAACGGGGAGGCGTACCCTGCGAAGCGCACTGGCAGAGGAACCGGCAATCAAAATTCCGAGCGAAGTCCCGAGCGAATTCGAGCGCGTATTTCGGGCGCATCATGGCCTGGTCTTCCGCACGGCGTACCGGATCACGGGCAACGCCGCGGATGCCGAGGACGTGTCGCAGACGGTGTTTCTGCGTCTGTTCCGGCGGGAGACGAACACCAATGTCGCGAAGAATGACGCGCTGGAAAATGAAGAGAGCTACCTGCGGCGGGCGGCGATCAACGCCGCCGTGGATGTGATCCGGTCGCGGCAGAGCGATCGCACCGTCGAACTTACGGACCTGCCCGCGGAACCGGCTCACGATTACCGGGGCAATGATCCCCGCGAATTGCGAATGGCGTTGGGGCGGGCGCTGGCTCAACTCAAGCCTCGGCCGGCGGAAGTATTTGTCCTGCGTTTTCTGGAGGGCTTCAGCAATGCGCAGATTGCGCGGATGCTTGGCATTTCTCAGGTGCTGGTCGCGGTGATCGTCTTTCGCGCCCGGCAACAGCTTCGTAAGGAACTGGGCGCATATCGATTGAAGGGCGCGGATTAGCGGAATTTGATTTGGTTCGCATTGATTTAGTTCAGGATTGATGGGCGGATATTTATTCACTGATAGCGAGATATTCAGGAGACAGGCCATGATGATGAATGAAAAGTTTGACCGTTTGCTGGCGACGATTCGGAACGAACAGGTAGATGACCAGGTGGTTGCGCAGGCGGGCGAGCGAGTTTGGAAATCGATTGCCGGGGCTGCTCCGGCGGTGGATTTCGGCGCGCGCACACTGCGCAGTTGTGCCGACTTTCAGGCGCTGATTCCGGTATATCTCGAAACGCAGCTTGCATCCGCGCGGGCGATGCTGTTTAACGATCACGTGCATACGTGCGTTGCGTGCCGGCATGCGTTGGAACGGGCGCGGGCAGGAGAGTCGCAAACGGTCTTGCGGCTGGAGGGCAAGCGCCCTCGTGCTATCTCCTTGCACGCTTCCAGTTTCGCTGGCAGGTCGGTGTTTAGTTCGAACGCATGGGGCTGGGCCATGAGCGCTGCGGCGGTTTTCGTCGCGGCGGTTGGAGTGGTCGCGTTCAGCAACGGGCTGCTTCCGGGGCAGAGCTCTGTACGCGCTTCGGTGCAGACGGTCGATGGATCGCTCTATGCCGGGTCGGGCTCAGAAATGCGGGTGATTCCGGCGGGTTATGAGATCAGGAACGGAGAAGAGATTCGCACGGCGAAGGGCTCGACCGCGGTGGTGCGACTGCTCGACGGCTCGCTGGTGGAGATGGGGGAGCGGGCCGATCTTTCGGTATCGCGGGCGTGGAAGGGTACGACGATTCACCTCGACGGCGGCCAGGTGATTGTGCAGGCGGCTAAGCAGCGCACCGGACGGCTGTATGTGGCGACCGACGATGGCCTGGTCTCAGTGAAGGGCACGATTTTTTCGGTGAATCATGGGACCAAAGGCTCGCGTGTGGCTGTGATTGAAGGCGTGGTGCACGTCGATTATGGCGACACTGCGGCTGATCTGCATGCCGGGGACGAAGCGACTTCGAGCGCCAGCGTTTCGAAAGTGCCGATCCCTAGCGAGATCGCGTGGAGCAAGAACTCCGCGAAATATCTTGCGCTGTTGGGCGACTTTGCGGTGCTGCAGAAACAGTTTGCGGCGATTCCGGGGCCGGGATTGCGTTACAGTTCCGATCTTCTGCCCTATGTTCCGGAGCACACTGTGGTCTATGCCGCGATTCCGAATTTGACCAACACTTTGGGAGAAGCCACCCGACTGTTTCAGGATCGGCTGCAGCAGAGCCCGGAACTGCGCAACTGGTGGAAGCAACAGCAAAAGGGAAAGGGACCGAAACTGGAGGACGTGCTGAATCAGGTGAAGACGTTCAGCAGCTATCTGGGGGATGAGGTTGTGTTTGCCGTGGCCAAGGAAGGAAACGAATATTCCGCGCCGGTCGTGCTGGCGAGGGTGAAGCAGAGCGGGCTGGAGACTTTTCTCCGAACCCAGACTGCTCTGCAGACGATTCCAAACCCGGCGGTGGCTACGCCTGCGGCTGGGCGGCCGCTGCTGGTTTATGTGAGCAACGATCTGCTGATCGCGAGTCCGGATCTCGGAGAATTGCGGAAGGCGGCTACGCGGGCGCAGCAGGGCGGCAGTAGCTCTTTCACCGGAACGCGTTTTTACCAGCACATTGCTGGCTCCTATCAGCAGGGAGCGGAATGGCTTTTCTGCGCGGACATGGAACAAATTGTCGCGCAGCACGTAGAAGCTGGTAGCAAACTGCCGCCGGGGATCGGCGATGTGCGGTATCTGACGATGGAACACCGGGAGGTTGGCGGGAAGAGTGAGAGCCATGCCGACCTGATGTTCGCGTCGGAGCGGCAGGGCGTGGCATCGTGGCTGGCGGCGCCGGCGTCGATGGGGTCGCTCGAATTTGTTTCGCCGGACGCCAGCATGGTCACGGCGGCGGTGATTAAGAATCCGAAAACGATTATGGAAGAGATATTCAAGATGATCGGGAGCGGCGAACCGGACTTCGCGCAGCATGTGGCTGAGTTCGAGGCCAAGACGGGCGTGAGCGTGCTGAACGACATCACGGCGCCTTTGGGCGGCGAAGTTACCATGGCTTTCGACGGGCCGATGGTGCCTACGCCGCGATGGAAGTTTATTTTGGAGGTGTATGATCCGGCGACTCTGCAGTCGACGATCGGGAAACTGGTGGAGAGTTTCAATCGCGAGATCAAGCCGCAAGAGCAGGCTCTGCAGTTGACGCAGCGACAGGTGGGGTCGCGGACCTACTTTGTGATCAGCAGCCCAAATAAGCCGAACTTCGAAATTGATTACACGTTCGTCGATAATTATCTTGTCGCTGCGCCGGATGTGGCTACGATCTCGCGGGCGATTCAATCGCGCGAGGCGGGATACACGCTGGCGCATTCGGCTGGATTTCAGGCGCTGCTGCCGAATGACGGCTACACGAATTTTTCGGCGATCTTCTACCACAACCTCGGCCCGGTCGTGGGCCCGCTCGCTGAACAACTGAAAGCCAGCGGAGCACTGAACCCGCGCCAGCAGCAGTCGGTGGACGCGCTCACGGCGAACTCCGCGCCCGGTCTGATTTATGCGTACGGCGAGCCGGACCGGATCGTGGTGGCGACCAACACCGGCTTCATGGGTTTTGACCTGGGCACTCTGTTGACGATGGGCAATAATGGACTGTTCCTGCCGCAGATGTTCCTGGCCGGGGCGCTGAAC
>JBEKRY010000242.1:0-6525 GCA_049517555.1 Candidatus Sulfotelmatobacter sp.
TCGCCGAGATCACTTCCCTGCAGAAACAGCTTGCCGATCTTGCAAATAAGCTTGGCGAGCACAATTCGGCGATAAAGCCGTTGCTGGCGGATACTCAGACCGAACTTGCAAAGATCGTAACGGACCCCGAAACGACCTCGGGACAGGCCGGAGGACTGCAGGACGCATTCATTGAGCTGGCATCAGCCCTGCGCGTGGCCGAAGGTGGAGAGCGCGCCGTGCCTGCGCAGGCCATCGCCGTTTACGATGAATCCAGCCGGAGCATCAAGGCAGCCATCGCACAATGGGGCGAATTTAAAACTACCAAACTTCCCCGGCTGAATGAGAAACTGCAGGCGGCAAATCTCGCTCCGATCACAATCTCGGAAATCGAGCAGGAAGTAGAATTTTTAATGTCACGCTGAAAATCGAATTTCACTGATGGCGGAGCGCTATCTGCGAGAACCTTATCGGACTGCCGATAGAGATTGCGCCGTTGATCTTCGACGCGGCGCGGGAGTTTGGGCCTGAGGCAAAAATACCAGAGTGAGAATCCAGCCGAGCGCCAGTCCGCTGAACAGAAAGGTTACGGCCGTGGGAAGATCATATTTCCGGTGAGTTCTGTTTTCGATCAGCATGTGAGTTGGCCCAGCTCAGTTTCTTCTTACGCTTCTTCCTAGGCTGCAAAATAAGAATTCGAGTCGCAGAGTTCTTAATGCTTCTCGATGCCGCAAATTTTAAGTACAGCAGCCTAACTCTCGTCGGAAATCGAGGAGATCGTGATTGTGTTTCCGTGGAGCGTACCCAGAATGCGGGCGCGTTGCCCGGCAATCCTTTTCAGGATACCTAAGTCGCCATCGAGCAGGTAGGACGCGTCTCCATCGATGAGGGAGAAGGACGCTCCTCCATGCACACAGGCGCGCGTACAGGTTGTGGCGGATTGGCCGAGCGCCGCGGGATGCTTAGCGCCACAGCGGGAACAGGTCACCATACCGCTATAGGCCTGCTCGGTTCGTGTATTGTGCTGCGCCGCCACTTGACCCACGGCAACACCAGCGGCCGCTCCCAGAGTTGCAAAAAGAAGAGCCAGCCCGCACGCGACCGCGGTACCGAGTACGAAAATCTCGATCCAGACACGGTTCATTTTCATAGCGGCCCCAGAACCCCCATTTTCAAGCCCGACCTTACAGGACTAACTATGGATGCTGCACACGATCGTCGAGTTGGCTGTCAGACTTGATGCAACTAGCGTGCCAGCAGGGTTGCGTGACCGACCCTTCGATCTAAGTCAGTGAGTAGGAAGGCCCCGGAAGCAGAATCGCCGAACGAATGGCACCTGGGGTAAGAATACAATAAGGAAAAAATTTCCCAATGTAGCGGAAATCAGGGCAAGCCCACCATCAGCCCGGAGGCCAAGGCGGATCTTCCTGCACCTATCGACTGGGGTGATTGTTTTCCGACGCGGGATTAGCGCCATGGTGTATTGTGGTGGAAAGCTGTGGGTCGGCCTCTATGAGAAAGACAACTCTTATAGCGATTGTTTTATTAGTCGCCATGCTTGTTCCCCAGGACTTTGGGCCCGTGCTGTTGGCCCAGACGACCATCCCCACGGCGCAGCAACTGGATCAGTTGCTGGCTCCGGTAGCGCTTTACCCTGATTCCCTGCTGGCGCAGATCACAACGGCGTCGACGAATGCGCAGGAAATTCTGGACGTGGATAACTGGCTACAGCAGAATCCGGGGCTCACGGGCACCGCGCTGACCGATGCGGCTCAGAGCCAGGGGTTCGATCCGGCATTTATTGCGCTGACCAATTTTCCGCAAGTGCTGGACATGATGGCGCAAAACATCGACGATTATGCCGCCATCGGTGAAGCGTTTTCTGCGGATCAAGGAGCGGTCACGGCCTCGATTCAGCGATTGCGAGCTCAGGCGTATGCGGCCGGAACCTTGCAGAGTAATTCCCAACAACAGGTGGAGGTGCAGCAAGCGGCGAGTCAGACGATTTATGTAATTCAACCGGCGAACCCGCAGGTGGTTTATGTGCCGGTGTATAACCCCACCGTCGTTTATGTCCAGCCAGCCACAAGCACCGTGGTCGCGACGTCACTGGTCACTTTCGGAGCGGGAATCGCGATTGGGGCTCTAGTGGCTAGCAACCAGCCGTGGGGATGGGGCGGATGGGGATGGGGATGGTCATCGGGACGGGTCTATTACAATCGCACCGTCTTTGTCGCATGGGGAAATCCGTACCGTCCACCGAACGTTTGGTACCGTCCGCGACCGGTGCGCTATAACAGCCGTCCGGGTTACGGCGGCAATTGGCGCTATCGCCCGCCGAACTATCGGCCGCCCGCCCCGGCACCTCGTCCACCAAATCGTAAGCCATGGGGCCCGAACAACCCACCGGGGTATAGACCTCCTGCGGGCGGGACTCGGCCGCCTGCTCATAAACCTAAACCCGGCACGCCCAGTCAGCCGATAGCCAAGCCCACGCCTAGACCGCCGAGTGGGACAAGGCCGCCTTCGCACGGCAAGCCAAATCCACCGGCGCAGGGCAGGCCGAAGCCACCCAGCACAAATCCGCCACCGGCAAATGGCACGAAGCCGTCTACACCAAACCGGCCAGCCACGCCTCCGAAACCCGCACAGCCGAGCCAAGGGCGGCCGCAACCGAGCACAAATCGACCGCCGGCAGATGGCTCGAAGCCGCCCGCCACGACTCGGCCCGCTCCTTCGCCGAAACCCGGAACCCCTGGTCGTGAGCCTCAAACAAAACCCACGCCGAATCCGGCTGGCGGAACGCGCCCAGCACCGCAGCCAAAACCCGCTGCCCCACAGAGCCGTCCCCAGCCGCAGCAAAAGCCGCCTTCGCAATCAAAACCAGCCTCTAAACCCGTGCCGAAGACGCAGCCGCAGTAATTTAGAAATGGCTATCATCCTGCGATGTCTGACAGGTTCCAGCTGTTCTACAACGCTGCAGTCTGAGCATGCATCCGCACAAGTGAGCGAGACGTGCGACCCGGGGTAGATGAATCCGATTCCTAAATATCCGTCGAAGAAGACGGGCACGGATGGTGGGAAAACAACGACTCACGCAAACGTAAACTTCCTGTCAACAAAGGCGTAGCTGGCCAGTAAGGTCTTGCTTCCCCGAAGCTCTGCTTTACAGGTGAGTCGTAAGTCAGAATTTTCTTTTCGCTTGTTACAATCGGTTGACCACTTACCATACGTCAAGAATCGTCCCGACGGATCGGGTCGATTGAAAAGGAAAAACGGAATTATGACTATTCCATTTGACATGACAAGCAAGTCGAAACCAGGTCAAAGTTCGGTTGGTTCCCCCGAAAACAGCATCCCATACCAGGGCACGAGCCACGATTCGTCGCGACGGCGGTTCCTGCAAATGACAGCAACTGGGACGATGGCCGGTCTGGTTGCGGCGGCGGGTGTGGAGTTTACCCCGATTCCGGCGCTTGCGCAAAGCAAACTCAGCCCCGATGCTGCGCTGCAAGAACTCTTGGACGGCAACCGCCGATTCTCTTCTGGCCGGCTGACTTCGTTCGAGCAGGATCTTGCCATTCTTAAGGCAAACACCATAGACAAGCAGGAACCGTTCGCGGCAGTCTTGTCTTGTGCCGATTCCAGAGTCCCTGTCGAACTGATCTTCGATCAGAGCATCGGGCACATCTTTGTGACCCGAGTGGCCGGCAATGTGGTCACCTCGGAGATTATCGCCAGCCTCGAATATGGCGCGGCGGTGTTGGGCACAAAGGTGATCCTTGTGATGGGACATGGCGGTTGTGGGGCGGTTAAGGCAACGATTCAAGCAAAAGAAGTTCCGGGGCAGATCAGCGCGCTTTATCCTCATATCCAGCCCGCCGTCGATCAGGCTGGGTCAAACCTGGATGCCGCGATCAAGGCAAACGCCAAGATTCAAGCGGCTCTGCTCCGCGCGTCGTCGACCGTCGTGTCGGGGCTGGTGAAAGAAGGCAAGCTAAAGGTTGTAGCCTCGCATTACGACCTGGCGAGCGGTGTTGTGACGCTTCTGGAGTAAGCAGAACGGCAGGCGTCCATTGCTCGCCACTTTCAGTTTCAATGGTTGCTATCGGGATTAGAAGCAGAGGATGTCGCCAAAGTCGTACCGTCGATCACGGTCAGACGCCCGTCGAGGCCGAGTGCGACCGCTTTATGGCTCTTGTCATTGACCGCGATCGCAAAAGGAGCTTTGCCTGTCTTTAACGTTCCTAACACTGAATGATTGGTTCCATCGAGCACGGTGATAGCGCCCTCCCGTGTGCTCGCAACGTACACTTTGTGATTACTGGAATCGACAGCAATCGCCTGCGGATTCGGCCCGACGCTTACCGTTGCCACGACCGAGTCAGTGGCGCCATCGATCACCGTAACATTATTACTTCCGTAGTTCGCAATGAACACTTTTCCTGAGCTGTAGTCCACGGCGACCGCACAAGGAATCTGCCCGATATCCGGGAGCGTGGTCGGGTGCGATTTCTCGTCAATGACCGTCACGTTCGCGGCGCCCACGCTCACGGCGTAAATCTTTTTCGTCCCCGGATTTGCTGCGAGCGCCCAGAGGTGATTTGAGGCTCTTATCTTGGAGACGTGGTCATTCATGCCATCGAAGACCGTCACGTCCGAACCTTCATAGCTGATCAGGTAAGTATTATTATCGAGAGACTCCGCGGTAACGGCATCGCCCACACCCGCTTTCACGGTTTTCGCGATATTTGTTTTTCCGTCAATAATCACGGTTACGTCGCTAAATGTGCGCGACACATACACTTTGTTTGCCGCCCGATTGGCGACGATCGTATAAGGAAGCTCGCCAACGGGCACATTTGCGATAGCCTTGTCGGCTGCGCCGTCGATCACAGTGACTGTGCCACTGCCGGAATTCGCAACGTAGATTCTATTCGTATCCGGATTAATGGCGATCGAGTCGGGCTCTTGTCCGACTTGAACGTGGGTCACGACATTTCCATCCCCATCCAGCACCGTGACAGTACCTTCCGTCGTGCTGACGGCGTAAAACTTGCCGGTCCGCGGATTGAGTGCAATTCCATGGGAGCTAATACGGATTCCATTCGGTTTGGGCGGCGACTGTTGGGTGGCGCCCGTTCCGAGCCAAGTGACTGCGTTGTCGATGAGCTGATTTTGTACGGCACTGGTGAAGATCTTGTCGCCGTGTCCCATATTCATGTACAGCATTCGATATTTCGTGTTGGTCCAGATAACCGGCAGATCGCCGCTGGTCAGAACATCTTTGAATCCGATTGGATAGTTCGATGGATCAAGACTGACCAGGACGCGGACATCTTTGTTGAGACGCGGACTGGGTTCCCAGACGTACCACTCGTTCGCGGGCGAATCGAAGTCCGAAATTCCTGCAGTAACGGGATGAGATCGATCATCGACCACCAGCCGTGCCGGCAACGGCGGCCAGCTGTTGGTATCGAACACAGCACCCCCGAGGAAATCGACGAACCACTGCCAATTCGTGTCTCTGTCGTTGTAGGCGGCAGCATGGAAGCCGAGCCATGCTCCACCACGTTGCATATAGCGTTCAAAGGCGCTTCGCTGTTCGGCCTTTGTGGGCGACTCGTTCAGCCAGATGACGAGCTGACAAGTCTTCAATCGCTCATCGCTTAGATCTTGCCAGTTGGTGGTTGCCTCGAATGTGAAATGCTCCGTTGCGGCTCTCTCGCTGAGGAACTTCACCGCCTGCTCAGCGAATTGAACATGATCCGGCTCGGTTTTGTCTGAATAGAAAGCCAGAACCCTGAATCGGCTTTGCTGTGCGAACGTACGCGAGCTCACAAACGAGATTGCCATCAACAGAAACACGAGAAGCCGCCGGACTGTCATGGATGTGCCGCCCTCACAATAGAGTTATGGATCGAACGAAGATGACGTTTCTCCGTGTGATGTCGGAGCGTCACGAACGTTGTGCCAAGCATTGTATGCCAAGCATTTATGCCAAACGTTGCTCAATGTTCTCCTCCCGTCCGGAAGTAAAGCAATGCGGTATCATTCCGAATGCCACAATTGCGGCATCCATTCAATGTTTAAGACACCTTTGCCTTGGGCTGCGCTGCGAGCTTTCATTTCTTTCGTTTTACTTCTCCCTACCACATTGGTAGCCCAGCGGACGGCTCTCACCATGCCGATGGTGGCGCGAAATGAAGACGGGGCCGAATATCGCTGGTTGCACAAACAAGTCCTGGATTCGCGCCTGCTGGACGACATGGAGAATTTATCGTCATGGTCATTCGCCGGCGCGGGAGAGATGACTTTGGTCGAAGCCCATGCCAGCGAGCCCTGGGCCATGACCGACAACGCTGCGGCGAATCGCGTACTGCGGATCCGTTCGACTTCCAATATTGCTCAAGTGGATGGCAGCGGCGAGTGGGAGGACTTAGTCGCAACTCGCAAATTCGATGGCGAGGACTGGGGCAAATTCAATCGCATTTCGCTGTGGGTCTTCCCTGATGTCGTCGGAGCACCGGCCATCTCCTGCTCCCT
>JBEKRY010000243.1:0-6513 GCA_049517555.1 Candidatus Sulfotelmatobacter sp.
GGGCGGCTTGGATTATTTCGAGGCACGGCTCACGCAAGCTCCCGAGGACGCAAAGTTCGCCATCAACTATGTTTATGAGCACGCGAAAACGCGCGCCGAGCAGGAGCTCGCGATCCAGGCGCTGCGTGATAAGTGTGACATCCTCTGGGCGCAGCTCGACGCGCTCTATTTCGCCTATGTGCAGCCTGGTTGGCCGCCGCCGGGCGCGTTTCTCATCGAGGGCAGCTAGGATGGCTGTGCCATCAGACACGAGCCATCCCCGCCTGGCTGCCGGATGCCGCTGGGGTGGCAGCGAAGAAGATCGCGTCATCCTCTTCCCCGAAGGCGCGATCAAGCTGCAAGGCACCGGGCGCCAGGTGCTGGAGCGCTGCGATGGCCAGCGCACGTTCGGAGAGATCATCACCGAACTGCAGAAGCAGTTCGGCACGGCAGATCCAGAAAAGATTCGCGGCGACATCAGCCAATTTCTGGAGCAGTTGCAGAAGAAACGAATCGTGGACTACTAGAGCAATCTAGCCCCAGTCATGGTATAGTACCACCAGGTAACACCTTGGAATACCTCCATGCCCAATGCTGCCACCACGAGTCTGAAGCTCGATGCCGAGGTAAAGCAGCGGGTGCAGCGGCTTGCCTCGGCGCGCCGCCGGTCGCCGCACTGGCTCATGCGCGAAGCCATTGAGGAGTACGTGGAGCGCGAAGAGAAGCGCGAGCAATTCCGGCAGGACGCGCTGGCCGCCTGGGCTCATTATCAAACGACTGGCCTGCACGCCACCGCCGAAGAAGCCGACGCCTGGCTGGCCAAGCTGGAAGCGGGTAAGAACGCAACGCCTCCGAAATGCCGCGCCTGAAGTGGTCCCAACCGGCGCTGCAGGATGTCGCCCGCCTCCATGCTTTTCTGGCTCCCAAGAGCCGGGATGCCGCTCGGCGTGCCCTTAAGGCGATCCGGCTAGGCGTAAGGGCGCTTGCCAGGCACCCGGAAATCGGCCGCCTGGTTGAAGAAATGCCACCGGAGTTCCGCGAATGGGTCATTGAATTTGGAAGTGGCGCATACATCGCCATGTATCACTATGGTGGGAACGAGGTCGTCATACTGGCGGTCCGCCACGGCCGTGAAGCCGGATACTAACCTCCGCGGCGTGTTACACCAACACGCAGTGTGGCCGAGCGCTATGCCAGTTGCTCCCAACTGATATCCAACGCGGCGCCCAGTTTCTTACAGGTGGCGACTGAACCGGTTTTGCGCTTGGTCTCAATCGCCGCAATCAGGGCGCGCGACACCTTCGCCTTCCTCGCCAGTTGCTCCTGGGTGAGCCCGCGGTACGTCCGCCATATGCGCAGCGCCGGCTCTCCTCTCAAGCTGCGTTCGGTAATCTCCAAGGGGATGAGTTCGTCCTCGCCATCTTGTAAACGCGACCTCGCGGAATCGTACGCTCTTACGTCGGCGAGCATTTCTGCATCCTCGACTAACCTCCGCAGAGTTTGCACTGGAATTACCGCGAACTCCTTGCCCTTCCGCGTAATGGTTTCAATTCGCATCAATAAATTCCCCCTCTCGCGCCGACTTCCAACGCCCAGAGCTCAAGGCGGTCATCATGCAATTCGTAAATGACACGCCAGTCCCCAATTCTCAGGCGGTATCCATCGCGTCCTTGAGGCCTGGTCACGTTATTGTGCCTGGCGTAGGGATCCGCTGCGATCTCTTTGATCTTCGCCACGATTCGCTTCTGCCAGTTCGCCGGAATACGGGCGAGTGACTTGGCGAAAGCTTTTGTGGTCAGGATCTTGTACACTAATTTAATTGTTACCTAGAGTAACATCGCTGTCAAGCCGCCGTGGATGACCTGCGGGACATCCGGAGGCTGGCTTGCCTTTCCGATCGGAATCACGTCATCATGGACGTGGACTTCTCCGCCGAGCTTTTTGCGGCAGGAGTCCGCTGACTCATGGTTCCCAACCCGCTCGCCCTCATCGCCGAACTCACGCATCGCTGCCCGCTGCACTGCGTCTACTGCTCCAATCCTTTGGAATTGGCGGGAACCAAGGAGGAACTTTCTACCGAAGAGTGGATCAGCGTCTTTCAACAATGCGGCAAGCTCGGCATGTTGCATGCGCACTTCACGGGCGGCGAACCGCTGGCTCGGCCCGACCTGACTGAACTGATTGCTGCCGCGCGCGCAGCGGGACTCTACACCAACCTCATTACTTCCGGCCTTGGCTTGAATGAAACACGGCTGCAGGCGCTGGTCAGCGCCGGGCTCGACCACATTCAGATCAGCTTTCAGGATTCACGGGAAGAAGCCGCAAACTGGATCGCCGGAGCGAAGGCGCACGCCCACAAAATCGAATTATCGCGGGCCATCCGCCGGCGGGTTGACCAAAAGAAGCTCGCCTTCACGGTAAATCTGGTGGTGCACCGCCAGAACCTCGACCATCTCGAAGAGATGATCGCATTCATCGAGCAACTGAACCCGGAACGGGTCGAGATCGCGCACGCGCAATACTACGGCTGGGCGCTGGCCAATCGCGCCGCGCTCATGCCGACGCACGCCCAGCTTGAGAAAGCGGTTGCGATCGTAGCCGATGCCGAAAAGCGCCTCGCTGGCCGCATTCGCATCGATTCTGTGGTGCCCGACTATTACGCGAAATATCCCAAGGCCTGCATGGGAGGCTGGGGACGAAGATTGATGCTCATCAATCCTGCCGGCAAGGTGCTTCCCTGCCACGCGGCGGAAGTGCTTCCTGGTTTGTCATTCGAGAACGTGCGCGAAAAAACTCTGCAATGGATCTGGCAGGAATCGTCTTCGTTCCGCAAATTTCGCGGCGAAGACTGGATGCCCGAGCCCTGCCGCAGTTGCGATCGCCGCACCGAAGATTTCGGCGGCTGCCGCTGCCAGGCTTTTCTGCTTGCCGGAGACGCCACCGTCACTGACCCGGCGTGCTCACTGGCGCCGTCGCATGCGCTTGTCGAATCCGCCGTGCGCGAGGCCAATGCCAGCCCGGACGTCGCACAGCCAGCGTCCGCATCGTCATTCGTGCAGTTGCAGAAGCAGGCCGCCGATCTGTGGAGTTACCGAACCAATCCTGAATAGCGGCGACCTTCGCCACGGCAATCTTCACCACAGAGGACGCGGAGGACACAGAGATCAAGGAGATCGCTCTGCGCCCGTTTCCTCTGTGTACTCTGTGTCCTTCGTGGTAAATCGCTTCTCGTCACCAGCGCGCGCCGATGGTAATCGGGCGCAAGTCGGTGGTGATGCCATTGTGCGACCCGTGCAGATAGCGGAACTCGGCGTAAATTTCGACTCTCGAAGTGATCTTGTGGGTCATGCCGAAACCAAAGTATTCGCCAAATTCGTTCTGGCTGGCGTGCAGAAAATCTCCGCTGACCGGCAGGCTGGCGTTGAAGCAGGGCCCCCACCAAACGAAGAATGGATCGCACGCCGATCCTGGAATGGCCGTCGAAGAATCCAGTTTTCCCGACCGATGATAAAAGGCCGGGCCGAACAGGACGTATCCTCCCCAATCGGGCGTCACCGGAATGTTGATGATGGGGCCGAGCATGAGCGAGTAGACGTGACTGTTCCCGCCCGGCGCCTGCGCCGACACCAGAGCCGAGTCGCGCAATGGCAAATTATCGAACTGGAAGTCCAGACGGAGTCCGAAATACTTGCTAAAGTTGCGGGCCACACCGGCGGCCGCAATGCCGCCTCCGCCGCGCGCGAATTTTGCGGTAGTGCCGCTGGTGAGACTCGCACCTGCGCCAGCGGAGTAACTCCAGTTGGTATAGTCTTTCGGCTTCACCTTGCGCGTTCCTATGTCTTCGGGCGTCGCCTCCTGAGTACCCGACTGCTTATCGGGCGTTTGGGCGGCGGGCGGCTGTTGGGTTGAAGGAGTTTGGGTTGCAGGAGTTTGATCGGCTGGTGGTTGTGAGGCAGGTGGCTGGGTAGGAGTTTCCTGGGCATGCACCATCGTGGCTCCCGCCAGAATCGTCGCTAAAATAAACGTCAAAACGAATCTGAAGCCGGGAACCGTCGCGAACTTTCGAATCATTCATTCTCCTCCCGCTGCCGGGCGTGGTTTGCGGATCGCAGCGCTCGGCCCATACTCCGGCCGCATACCTCATCCCATACTTGGGAAAAACAGGCGCTTCTGGAAAAGCGGGTCCGCGATGCTCCCGCCGGGATCGCACTCGCAGCAGGCAGGCACCATGATACCAACTTTGATGCCGATTCCGCCCGCGATGCCGCCCCGAAACCCGTTTTGCAGTTCCCGAGAAGCGTAGCTCGCACGTATGATAAGAGATTCCATTTCAGTGAGCGAGAGATTCCTTGCCCAAGGCCCCAAACCCAACACGTAACACGACACCCAAGAAACCAGAACGCGGTTCCGCCCGCCGCGTCGCCCTGATCGGCTTTGGAACCGTGGGCCGCGCCGTGGCGAAAATCCTGTGCGAGAACGGCGACGGCTCTCTGCAACTCACTCACATCTGCAACCGCAACGTGGAGAAAAAGAAGCAGACCGCTCTCCCGAACAGCATTCCTTGCGGCGTGATCTGGACTGACGACGTGCAGTCCGTGCTCAACTCAGACGTCGACATCGTGATCGAGCTGATCGGCGGCCTCAATCCGGCGGAGCAGATTGTACGCGGCGCGCTCGCGTCGGGGAAGTCGGTAGTCACGGCCAACAAGCAGCTGATTGCGCGCCACGGCTCCGCCCTTCTGCAACTAGCCAGCAGCAAAGGCTGCCAGCTCGAATTCGGCGCCTCGGTCGCCGGAGGCGTTCCGGTTCTTCCCGCCTTGCGTACAGGGTTGTGCGGAGACCGGCTGCACGGCATCGCGGGAATTCTGAACGGGACCTGTAATTACATTTTGAGCCGCATCGAGAACGCGCGCATTCCTTTCAGTGAAGCCCTCGAAGAAGCGCAGGCTCGGGGCTACGCTGAGGCCGACGCCTCGGAAGATCTGGATGGCGGCGACGCCCGCGCCAAACTTGCGATTCTCGCGATAGCCGGACTGCACACTCAGGTCGCGCCGGAATCGATTCGCGCCCGCTCGATTCGCGCGGTCGACGCGGTTGACTTCGACTACGCAGCTCAACTCGGCTGCACCATCCGCCAGATTTCGCGCGCCCGCCTGGGTGAAGACTCGAAAGACAACACGCTCTTCGCTGAAGTTGGCCCCTGCCTGGTTCCGACCGACTCGCCCTTCGGACGCGTGCAGAGAAATCTCAACCTGGTGCTGACTTCTGGCCAGTACGGTGGGGACATGGCGTTTCTCGGCGCTGGCGCGGGCGGCGACCCCACGGCTGTTGCCGTGGTCTCGGACGTGATGTCGGTTGCGCAAAATCTCAGTGGCGGCTCTGGCAAACGAGACGTTGCCAGCAACGTCTCTACCCCAACCATCAGCAGCGATTTCGAAAACCCGTGGTACCTGCGATTTTTCGTGCGCGATCAGCCGGGGATCGTGGCCCGCCTGGCGCAGATCCTGGCCGCGCATCACCTGAACATCGATTCGTTATTGCAGAAGCCGGGCTTTGACAAGGCCGCCCTGCCCTTTGTGATTACGCTGGAGCCCTGTCGGGACGCGATGCTGCATCCGGCTCTGGAAGAAATGTCCGGCCTGGACTTCGCGATTCGGCCCTGCCTCTGCCTGCCGATTCTGCGCTAGATCAGTTTATGTGGAAGAAAAACTAGCGCCGGTCGTCGCAGGAATTCTGCCTGGCGCGAGCCGACGCTATGACGAAGAAGTTAATTCCAGAAGGGATTCTTGAGGCCAGCCGGGGCCAGCGCGCTGTCAGTCTGCGTCTCCGTGCCCGACTCGTCCGAAATTTTCTCGTCGGTGAGGCGCGACGCCGGCAGTGCCATCAATTCGTCTTTCTTTCCGAGCAGCGGATTAAAAGGATATTCAGATTTCATGGGAATCCTCCTTTATCTAGCAGTAGTCCAGCTATGAATCGTCTGGGTTCATTACACACCTGGGCGGCATTCTGCCGGCAGTCAAAGTTTGAATGACTCGCATCGAAAAATCTGGGGCTGGGGGTTCGTCGATTTGACTACGGATTTCCCGAGAGATGTCATCCCGCAAGGAGCGCGCTAAGCGCTCCGGAGGGACTACGAAACCTAGACATCGGTTGTACAGATGCGAGGGGCGCTTGCACTGTTTGCAGCGGGGGAACACCCATCCCACTGCATCGACGGCGTCGGCCCGGCGCAAGGTCCCCTTCGACTTCGCTCAGGGCAGGCTCTCGCCCGGCTGTCGCCGGGCTCAGGATGACATCGGGCTAGATAATTTTGAAATTGAGCCACTGCCGCTATTCCGCGCCGAACTGAACCATGCGGCGACTTCGAGTATCATACTCAGCGGGTTTCGACTCAGCGAACTTCAGAGCAACGTCACCGTAGGTTCTTGAAAACAGCGGTTTGCAAAATAACTCCCCAGGAAGGCTTTTCATGAAATATCGCAAGCTTGGTCGCACCGGTTTTGAAGTCAGCGACATGGCCCACGGATTGTGGGG
>JBEKRY010000244.1:0-6504 GCA_049517555.1 Candidatus Sulfotelmatobacter sp.
AGTCCGGCGGCGGCGAAGGCCCAGCCACCATGGAGAAGCACGCCGCCGACCTCGCTGGCGTCATGGACGCCGCTAACATTCCCCGCGCGCCGCTCATCGGAGTCTCGATCGGCGGCTACCTGCTTTTCGAATTCTGGAGAAAGCATCGCGGCCGCGTCGCCGCGCTCGCTCTATGTAATACGAAAGCCCCGGCGGACAATCCTGAAGCCCGAGCCACCCGCCTGCAGGCCGCGAACGACGTTCTCGAACGCGGCACCGAACCGTTTTTTGCGTCCATGATCCCGAAGTTGTTCGGCCAAACTACGCGCGAAACTCGCCCCGACCTGGTCGATGGCGCACTGCGCATGATGCGCAAAATGTCGCCCCAAAATCTCGCCCAGGTACAGCGCGGCATCGCCGCCCGCCCCGACTCCGTCGAGACCGTTAAGACCATCAACGTACCCACTTTGATCATGACCGGGGACGAAGATCTCCTGACCGGTGTGAACGAAGCCCAGTTCATGCAGCAGCACATCACCGGCAGCCAGTTGCGCGTGATTCCAAAAGCCGGCCACTACGCCCCCTGGGAACAGCCCCACGACGCCACCAAACTCCTCCGCCAGTTTCTGGATGGTTGTCGATAATTCTGGATAATCGATCCTGAGCAAGTTCCAGCCGCACATCGTTCCCTGCCATCGACTCGCACGCCATTCCCCACTGCTTGTCATTCCGAGCAACGCGAGGAACCTGCTTTCCTGTCCTGCGCCAAAGATCGATGGTCGTCGCAAACGTTTGCGCGAACGTGGAAGAGCGGCGCTTCAGCGCCGCGTACAAAACGCGAAAGAACCAACCGGGCTTTAGCCCCCGTGTGTCCGCGTGGACTACAATCGAAACCGCCATGAAGAAACTCGCCCTCGCCCTGATCGCGCTTCAGATATTCGCCCACGCCCAAACCTCCACTCCCCGCCCGCACATTCTTGGCATCGACCACGTATCGTTCTACACCACCGCGCCCGACGGCGTGAAGAAACTCTACGGCAACGTCCTCGGTCTGGCTTCGGTTGCGCCCGTCGAACCCGGCGGCGTTCTCCGCTATCAGGTCGGCACGCAGTGGGTCGGCTACAGCCCCGCGCCCGATCCCAAATCCACCGACCGCATGGATCACGTCGCCCTCCTGACCGACAACATTTCCGCGCTGCGAAAGTATCTGATCGAGCACGGAATCAAGGTCCCGGAAATTCAGGGTCGTTCCGACCATAGCCTTTTTTTCGTCGTGAACGATCCCGAAGGCCATCGCATTGAGTTCGTGGAGAGGAGCCAGAGCGCAGCTGCGCTGCCCTCTGCCTCCGCGGTGTCGCGCCACATGATCCACGCCGGCTTCCTCGTCTACCACCGCGATGCCGAAGACCACTTCTACCGCGACATCCTCGGCTTCCGCCCCTACTGGCACGGCGGCATGAAAGACGACCGAACCGACTGGCTCTCGCTCCAGGTTCCGGACGGCACCGACTGGATCGAATACATGCTGAATCAACCCGAACACGCCGATCTGCGGCTCACCGGCGTCATGAACCATATTTCGCTCGGCGTCGCCGACATGAAAAAAGCCCAGGCGATTCTGGAATCGCACGGCTGGAAGCCGCATGGCGAAGAAGAAGCTAAGGTGGGCAAAGACGGCAAGTGGCAGCTGAACCTCTACGACCCCGATCTGGTTCGCATAGAACTGATGGAATTCAAGCCGGTGGAGAAGCCCTGCTGCAGCGATTTCACCGGCCCGCATCCGTCGGAGTAGATTTGTTAGAATCCTCTCGCCATGACAACCACCATGTCATCGATTGATACGGTTCTGGTTCCTCCGCAAACCGTTACGGCCAAAGGCGACGGCCCTGCCGTCGACCTGAGCGCCGCTGCCAGCCGCGCCTTCCTCGTTACTCTTGCCATCACCAGAATCATCGAGCAGGAGTCCCTCGGGCTCAGCATCTTCGGCTCCGCCGATGGCGCAACCTGGGGCGCGAAATCCATCGCCGAATTTCCCCAGAAGTTTTACTGCGGAGAGACTCCACTGCTTCTCGACCTCACCGCGCATCAGGATGTGAAATTCGTCCGTGCCCACTGGGAAGTCGCGCGCTGGGGCCGTGGCACAGAAACGCCAATGTTCGAGTTCGGCGTGATCCTGAAAGAAATCCCCGCCAACATCCTCAAAGAAGCCACCGCGGAAGCCAAAGCACTCGCGTAGCGGCACGCATTCGTCCTGCCACCCGGGTGCCCCATTTCTCGCGTACTTTGCGAGAAGTGGGGATTTTGTGCAACCCCGATCCGCTAATATTGATCAGAGAATTACACGACGAAAGATAAAAAGACAAAAGATGAAAAATGAGGCCCCAGCAATCGTGCGCCCCGCGCGCAACGTCCGCGGCAGCGTGCAACTGCCCGGCGACAAGTCCATCTCCCACCGCTACGCCATGCTGGCGGGCATCGCCGAAGGCCCGTCGCGTTTGGAAAACTATTCCACCGGCGCCGACTGCGCCAGCACCCTCGGCTGCATGCGCGCGCTCGGCGTGAATTGGGAGCGAAATAAAGACAACGTCATCGAAGTGCAGGGCCGTGGCCCGGCGCTCGCCGCCCCCACCTCCGCGCTCGATTGCGGCAACTCCGGTTCCACCATGCGCATGTTGAGCGGAATCATTGCAGGCCAAAAATTCTCCAGCGAAATGGTCGGCGACGAGTCGCTCTCCCGCCGCCCCATGGAGCGCGTCATCACGCCCCTCACCGCCATGGGCGCGGACATTGCCTCGCAGGCGGGAAAACCCCCGCTGCGCATCACTGGCGCGTCTCTCAAAGCAATCGACTACGTCATGCCCGTGGCCAGCGCCCAGGTAAAGTCCTGCCTCCTCTTCGCCGGATTATTCGCCGACGGCGAGACCCGCATCGAAGAGCCACTGCGCACGCGTGACCACGGCGAAGTCGCCCTCCGAGCCTTCGGCGCCAAACTCGATCGCAAAAGTAATGGTGGCGCCGGAAACGTCGTCAGCATTCGCGGCGGACAGCGCCTGCGCGGCATTGAAACTCGCATCCCCGGCGACTTGTCGAGCGCAGCTTTCTTCCTAAGCGCGGCCGCGTTATTCCCGGGCTCGCAACTGACCCTACCCGCGCTGCTGATGAATCCCACCCGCGCCCGCCTGCTCGACATCCTAATGCAAATCGGTCTGCGCATCTCGGTCACGCAACTCGATGAGATTCACGGCGAGCTAGTCGGATCGCTTCAGGTCGAAGGCGCCGCACTGAAAGGAGCCACCATCGCCGGCGCCGATTCAGCCGCGCTCATCGACGAGATTCCCGTGCTGGCCGCGATCGCTCCTTTTACCCAGCAGGGAATTGAAGTGCGCGACGCCAAAGAGTTGCGCGTGAAGGAGTCGGACCGCATCGCCGCCGTGGCCGCCAACCTCCGCCTCATGGGCGCGCAGGTCGAAGAACGTGAAGACGGCCTGAAGATTCCCGGAGGCCAGCCCCTCCACGGCGCCGAACTCGACTCCTTCGGCGACCACCGCATCGCCATGGCCTTCGCCGTCGCCGCCCTGCGTGCCGAAGGCGAAACCCTGATTCGTGGCGCCGAATCGGCCGCAATCTCCTACCCCGCCTTCTTTCAAACCCTGGAAGAAGTCACAGAACGATAACCCTAGCGATGACGGAGAGAGGTTTATGTGAGGACAGCGCCCCCGGCTGTCCATCGAGCGCAGTTCGACGATTTCCTCGACAGTAACCTCCGGCCCATTACTGCCGTGACCTGTTTTCTCCCCCCGCGCCATACAAGAATGTCAATCAGCGAACGGATTCGTTTCCGAGTTCGACAAGTAGAAATCACTATTCTTGGGGGTGCGGAATGCGTTCAAACTGGATGCTCTGTGCAGTTCTGGCTCTGGCCGCAACGGCCTATGCCAAAGATCCCAAGCCCTACGAGATCGGAAATCTTCAGCAAATGGATTCTGTGCAGTGCGGCGTCACGGACACTAGCATCCCCGCCCTGGCCGGCCAAATGGTGAGCAACGATGGTGGCGAGCAGTCCCTCTGCCAGGAATACGTTCTGCAGTCCGAGCGCGTGACCTATCGCATTCGCCCACGCAACGAAAAAGATTCCGTCCTCTTGCCGGTAGGAGAGCCCGTGCGGTTTCGTTTCCAGGCAGACAGGATTGTGCTGCGCGTCGAAGATCTCAGCGGCAGTCATCTACCCGGCAAAGATTCTCGCGGCAAAGATCATCAGTACGTCGTGGTCTCAATGTCCCCACGTTCCGACAACAGCACTGCCGATGCCACCCCTACCCGCCTGAATCACCTGCAATAACGAGATTTCGCGGAGTGCCGCCGAATGTTGGCGAGGCATGTTGGCGAAAAATGATGGCCAGAAAGGCGTCGCCATCACCCGCCGTCCCCGATTTCGCGCCTGTGATAAAGTGTCTGCCACCGCCAACGCCGCGGGATGCAGCCTTATTCCCTCTGGTTTCGTTGTTCCGAAAGACCGTGCGCGAAGGAGCGACCCCGAAGGAGCGATCCATGACGACTCTCCGCCATCTGGTGAAAGACCGCAAAGTGTATTCCGTTGAAGTCACCCGCACCGTGCTCGATGCCGCGCGCTACATGATGGAGCACAACATCGGCGCGGTCGCCGTGCTGCGCAACGGAGAACTCGCGGGCATCCTCTCCGAACGCGACATCATGAATCGCGTGGTCGCCGTGGGCCGCACTCCCGGAACCACCGCCGTGTCCGAGGTTATGACCGCCAACCCTCGCGCCGTCGCCGCCGACGAAAGCATCGAGGAGTGCCTGTTCATCATGCGCGAGTTCGGATTTCGCCATCTGCCCATCGTTGATGGCAAGGATGGCAAGGATTTGAAAGGCCTGGTTTCGCTGCGCGACGTCCTCATGCACCAGGCCGCCGAACTGGAGCGTCAGGCCCGCAAAGCAGCATCGTAAGTAAGCAAACAAGCAAGCGAGGCGCGACCTGCCTGAGCTGAGGCCTGGGTTGAGGCCTGGGCTTAGACCTTTAGGCTAGTTCGCCGCTGTGGTGACCGTCAGAGCGACCGTAGGAACCGTGCTGCCCGTCCCCGCGTTGCTCGAAACCACTCCCGCGCTGTCGACACCGGATATGGTGAAGGTGTAGTTGCCATTCGGAGTCACGCCGTTCGGCGTCGTCGTCGTAGTGCTGGTGTTGTTGCCGCATGCCGGCATCAGCAGCAAGGTCCCGCTCAATACAAAAAGCGCCACCAGCCCCCAGACCTTTCGCGCCCGTTTTCCGCCCGCCGCCGCTCCCAGGCCCACCACCGCCAGCATCGGCAGAGGCAGCCACATTGCATAGAAACTTCCGTAAAAACCCCGCGGACGAATGAGTCCGCCAGTGGTGGTAATCGGTCCATATGTACTGATCGTTAGGGTCGAAGAGGTGACCCCCGGCGGCACCGGGTTGGGGTTGAACGTGCAGATGGGAGGGATCGTCACCAGCGGTGTGATCGAACTGCAGGCAAGCGTGACCCCGGGCGCCGGGGCGGTATACCCGTAGATCGGATTAATGTTGATGATTGCCACTCCACTGCTGCCGGCCGGCACGCTGCCCGGAGATGCCGCTTTTCCCACTGTGATCGTGAACTGCGGGGTCACCCCGAGCACCGTCATATAAAGCGGCGGCGTGACGGTGGTCTGAGCGTTTGAAGCGGCCGTACCGGTGACGGATATGCTGTACCGCACCGTACTGGTATCGCCCATCGTCGTAATCGTGGCCGAAGCAATCACCGGCGGCGTCACCGTCGCCGGACTCACCGAGCAGGTCGGCGTATCCGTGGTCGACTGCGGCTCCGCCGGCGTCACCTCGCAGCTCAGATCGACGGTGCCGCTGAATCCGTTCACTGTCCCCACCGTAACCTGCGCCGACGATGTCCCTCCCGGCGCGACTGCATTCTCTGAGAGCGGACCGGCCGACAGCGTGAAGCTCTGCGCCGCTGCCCACGACGGAAGGGCCAGAAGCATTCCCAGCAGGCATAAAGCCGGTATCCCAGCAGACCGATTGCAGGCCGCGAAATTAGATTTCGACAAACTCGATTTCGACAAGCGGGATCGCAATAATCCCGCCTTTAACAAGAATGGCTGGAATAAGAAGGATTTCAAGAAAGAGAATCTCAATAAAAAGGATTTCGCCAGCAAGAATTTTAACGCCTCGGACTTCTGCGACTCAGACGGCGACGACTCAGATTTCAACATGAGCAGGTTTCGTTTCAATTAGCTTCGATTCACAGTGCAACCCAAAGGCTGCCCGGCTCCGCCAAGGAACAGGCCATTCTCCGAGCTTCCCCCGGAATCATCCATACTACCATCATGCCGCGACCATTTCGCTGCGTGCCGGTCGCAGGCAGTCGCTCAATTTTGAAGTTGACCACTTATGGATTCACTGACCGATTTTATCCCGCAGGAGTGTCATCCCGCAGGAGCGCGCCAAGCGCTCCGGAGGGACCTTACGAAGCCCGGACATTGGTTGTACTC
>JBEKRY010000245.1:0-6364 GCA_049517555.1 Candidatus Sulfotelmatobacter sp.
GTTTTGCGGCCGCCCAAACCTCCCTTAGCTTTGTGCCCCTAGCCGGAACTCTCTCGATTTTGCCCCAAGCTGCAGTGACCTTCCCCGCGTTGATCCCGGGCAGGACAGAAAGGAGGGAGCGCAAGTCGATCAGGTCCGAACTTGCTTCTTTGCGACGGGGCGGTGGATTCGAGTCCATCGGTTCCGATTTGCTCCCTCATCTACTAAGGCAATGGTGGGAACACATCGGGACGCCGAATTTGCAGTTTTGGATTTTGCAACAGATTGCAACCGTTTGTAACAGTTTGCAACAGTTTTAGCCGCGAGCCTGATCCCTGCAACAATTTGCAACAGTTTGCAACAGATTGTAACAACCACCGGCAGCCGAAGACCCCTCCCAGACAGCCAAAAACCCGGTAGTGGAACATAAAGGAAGTGTCCGACGCGAGGCCGGCTTTGCTGGTCTACTTTTCGGGTGCTGTGGCACTTCCACCGTGGGACAAATGGTCGCCGTCGTTCGACAGATGTTCGACGCCCCGATTTTTGTGAGCAAAAGCCCCTCCTGGATGGATTACCCCGTCCCGGAGTGCCTCTGCCAACTCCTTAGTATATGGGAGGGCTTTTTCGATGGAGAGGCGGGCTGCAAGAGCCAGAGACGCCAGAATTGGGGTCAGGGTAAGCGCTCAAGATCAACTTGAAATTGAGGAGGCAGCGAGAGCCCGTGGGTACTCCAGCCCGAGCGCTTTCGTTCGAACGGCGATTCGAAACGAACTCCATGGACGAGAGGAGCTGAGCGGAATCGAAGAACGCATTAGCGGCAGCTTCGAGCGGTTATCGAATGAGAACTTCCGTCTCAGCCGGACGCTCCAGGCGCTATTCGCCTTGGTGGACGCACTCAGCAAAACGGTTCTCACTTGTGTACCCGAACCACCTGCTGAGGCTAAACCGCAAGCGGTAGCGCTGGCCCGAGAGCGCTACCACCGTCTGATCAAGTCCGCAGGCGCGGCAATGTCAGGCGACTCTTGCGCGACGATGAAAGACCTACTGAGCCATGATCCTGAACGATGACGACCGGCCAATTCGCCTTCACCCTCGCAAGCCGCCTAGGGCACGGCGTGAGGGTGCAGCCTGGGCGAGTGGCTACAGGCTGCTCATGCACTACGCGCGCGGCAGTCGAAAGGCTGGCCGCAATGCCGGCGCACAACGCGCAACTGGGGCTGGCCGCCCACACAGTCAGCGCTGCGCGGTTCGGGTGACGTACCTCAACAACCGCACGCGCGGGCAATGGAGAGCCCACGGGCGCTATCTTGCCCGTGAGAGCGCGACTGAGGGCAAGGCCGTTGAGGCGGGGTTTAACGGTGATCTGGAAGGCGTCAATATTGTCCGCGAACTCGAACGCTGGCAATCGTCAGGGGACCCGCGGCTGTGGAAAGTCATCCTATCTCCCGAGTTCGGCGATCGGATTGAGCTGCAGTGGCTGGCGCGCGACCTGGTTGGACAAATGGCGAACGATCTCGGAACCGATCTCGAATGGATCGCGGTCGCGCATCACAATACGGAGCACCCACACGTCCATATGGCTATACGCGGCGTGAGGAGCGACGGCCAACCGCTTCGATTAAAGCGGGACTACGTGAAGCACGGGATTCGCGGCATCGCCGAGGACCTATGCACACGTCAGCTGGGATATCGTACCAGCCGGGATGCCGCGGAAGCCGAACGCCGGGAGATCGGCGAACCCCGGTTTACATCGCTAGATCGCGCGCTCCTGCGCGAAGCACAAAAAGGCACGCCAGGACCAGAATCGTCCTATCTCGTTGTTGTGAATCCAGCCCAAGCGGGCTTGAACGACTCGGCGCGGCTTCATTTGAATCATGTTGCTGCCCGTCTAGTGGTTCTGCAACGCATGGGACTCGCTGAGTCAACGGCGCCGCACACTTGGCATGTAAGGTACGACGTCGAAGAGGTCCTTCGAGCCATGCAGCGGGCCGGCGATCGGCAGAAGACGATGGCAGCACATGGCGTCCCGATGTCGGACGGGCGACTGCCAATCGAGATTCTCGATATTCGGCGGTTGACGGCAGTCGAGGGCCGGATACTCGTTCATGGCCAGGATGAGCAGTCCGGGCGAAACTACCTGATCCTCGAAGGAACAGACGCCAAGGTACACTTCTTCTACTACACACCCGAAATGGACGAGGCTCGCAGCCGAGGCGGGCTGCGGACGAATTATTTTGTACGGCTCCGGAAACTCTTTCTTGGTGGCCGGCCGACTCTGGACATTCGCGATCTCGGAGATTCAGAAAAGCTGCTGGAGAACCGACGCCTGCTGGAAGAGAATGCGCGCGCACTTCTCATTCGAGGAGCCATGCCGACGGAGGATGGATGGGGCGGGTGGCTTGGGAAATATCAGGCGGCTCTAGCATCCGCGGCGAACGAGATCGTCAACAACCGCGAACGCCTGTCGGCGCCGTCGCGGGAGCGGAGGCGAGACCGGTCTCGAGGACGGTGATTGAGCGCGGCCCTGAAGATTAGCGAGGCACTTCTCATCATACGTCTTTATCGGTTCGCTCCGTTGCAAGGGTGATCGTCGCCGCTTATATCTGCTTGTCGATTTCAACTCAAACGGGCGATGGTTCGCTGAAAAGCCGCATACCACCATAGGCAAGGTCTTCTGGTGGGCCTCCTCCGCCCCTCGCATCAGCTTCTGCCAGCCCATAAGTGCGACGATGTCGGTGGCTGACGATTCCGTCAATCTCCCTCCGCTGGTACCCGAATCTACCGTTTGGAGAGTATGGAAATCATCCTGTTGCCTACATTCGGAGCATTTACTCATCGCGTGGGTACGAATCCTGGCTGGGTAGTTGGGCGGGCGGATTTGGCGGCCATGGCTGGCGCTGCCGTTAAGCCCGACGAATTCGGGCCCGGAATTTGTTTCGCACTTCCCTGACCTCCTGGTCGACACACAGGCGCTGTTGGGTAAAGTTGCAAGCTGTAGTTGTTCGTATCGTCAAACCCCTCGGCTTCTGCGTCCAGTCATTCAGCGGGTGTGAATGGGCTGGCTACTGCACGTCCGTCTTCGTGATCGGCTCGCCTTCTTTCACGGTCAACTTCAAGCCGGACAAATCGACGTTGCGTGCATGTTCGAGGCGGAAGCCTTTTTGCGCGGTGATGTCGCAGTTCTCGAAGTGGATATCGCGGATGGGGCTGTCGGCGAGGCCATGGATGATGCCGACAGAGGCGACGTCGCCGGTGACGTTGATGATTCTGACGTTGCGAACCATGGGCAGCACTTTGGCAGGCGGAGCGATGGGTGGGACCATGCGCCACTCCAGGTTGAACTCGAAGGCCTGGCGGGTCTCGTGGAGTTTCATGTCGCGGTAGGTGATGTTCTCGACGACGCCGCTGCGGCTGGGCTGGGTCTTGAAGCGGATGGGGCCCAGTTGCCGGAATCGGAGATGCAGTTGCGGACCTCGACGTTGCGAATGCCGCCGGAAGTTTCGCTGCCCATGGCGACTCCGCCGTGGCCGTAGGCGAGGTGCGAATTCTCGATGAGGATATCTTCGGCGGGACGGTTGACGCGGAGACCGTCGGCGTCTTTGCCGGACTTGATGGAGATGCAATCGTCGTTGACGTCGATGTAGACGTTGTTGACGCGGACGTTCTTGGAGGAATCGATATCGATGCCGTCGAAACTGGGGATATTGTGCTCGGCGATGATGCGCAGATTTTCGGCGACCACGTCTTCGCTATAGAGAAGGAAGAGGCACCAGACGGCCTGGTTGTGGAGGTTGAGGCCGGCGACGTGGACATGCTTGGAGTTTTGGATACCGATGAGGCGGGGACGGCCTCGGCGTTGGCCGGGCGGCGGCGGAGCGGGCGGATTGGCGGGTGCGCCAGTGTTGGCCGCGCCGCGAGCGCCACGAGGCGGACTGTTTTGGAGCCACTCTTCGCCGGAGCCATCGATGGTTCCTTCGCCGGAGATTTCGAGATTGGTCAGGCCCTCGGCGTTGACGAAGGACGAGGTCCACTTCTCTTCGGCGCCTTCCCAGCGGGTGTCGATCATGGGGTAGTCATCGATGTTAGTGGTGCCTTTGAGGACGCCGTCTTTCTCGACGAGTAAGTTGGCGCCTTGTTTGAGGAAGATGGCGCCGCTAAGGAACGTGCCTTTCGGAATGACGACTACTCCGCCGCCGGATGCGGAGCACTTATCGATGGCGGCCTGGATGGCTTTCGTGTTAACGCTCTTGGCATCGGCCACGGCGCCGAAATCGGTGACGACGAATCGCTTCTGAGACTGCCCGCCGGTTTGGGCCATGGCGGACAAGGCGAGTACAGATAGAGGGAGGATAAGAGCCGGTTTCATCTAATTACCCCGGGGTGGACCATTGGAGCGGCCGGGACTAGGCGGGACGTCGAACTTGCCGGGCGAATCGGGGTGCGCGGGATCGAAGGGTTGGTAGTCCTTCACGAGGAAGCGGGCGAAATCGAGATGATTCGCGCGCACGCCTTCGACGATGCACTTGGCGAGTTCGTAGGCTCCATAGGCGCTGTGATGAGTCGCGTCCTTGCCGCCGGAAAAGGCGAGCCACGATTTCTCCGGCCCGAGCGCTTCGTAGAACGCGATGCTCATTTTTTCCAGGTCAATGAGCGGGACGTTTTGTTCGCGCGCGGTCTGGCGGACGGACTCGGGGAAGTCGCCAAGTGAGTTGCGAATCTTCAAGCCGTCGAAGTTGCGGCGCTGCATGGGCGTGACCAGGATGGGAGTCGCGCCGCGGCGGCGGGCTTCCGCGATGAAGACCTCTAAGTAGGCTTTGTGGGTAGTGAAAGGCTCTACGTAAGTTTGCGGCCAGTTCTGTTTCATATCGTTGTGGCCGAACTCGATGAAGAGGTAGTCGCCTTTCTTCATCTGACTGAGAACCTTGTCGAGGCGGAGGCCGGTGATGAAGGACTTAAGGGTTTCGCCGGATTCGGCGTGGTTGGCGATGGCGACGCCGGGGCCGAAGAAGCGGGTGAACATCTGGCCCCAACTGGTGGTTGGCTCGCGGGGCTGATCGGTGACGGTGGAATCGCCAGCGATGAAGACGGTGGGGATGGCGGGGGAGGGTTCGATATCGAGGGCGTCGAGGCAGGGCCGGGTATTGTTGAATTCGAGGGTGAGTTTGTCATCCCAGTGGAGAACGCCCTGTTCGCGATCGTTGAGGCGGACCTGATCGCCGCCGGGTGCATTGGCCGGCGGAGGCGGGACTTTGAAGTTGCGGATGTTGACGTCGAAGGTGACGTCGGTGCGTTGTCCAGCGGCAGTAGCGGCGCGCTCAATCATGAGGCGGCGCGATTCGGCTTTGATGGTGGTGACGCAAGCGGCAGTGGCGTCGCCGAGGTGCGCGGTGACGCGGTAATTGCCTTCGGGGACGGCGACGGAGAAGAAGAACGGCGGCGCGCTGGTTACGCCCCAAGCGGTAGGCGTGGGCTTGGTTCCGAGGTCGAAGCCGTAACCGGCCTCTTTGGAGTAGACGGCGGTGGCCGCGGGCGCGGAACTGAAATCGAAGTGGAAGGTCGAGGGGGCGTCGGCGGAGATGGCGAGGATGGGCGCGAAAAGGAATACGAGGTAGCGCAGCATGGCTTACATCTCCTTGCGGGCGGCGTCGCCTTGGAAATCGGGCAAGCCGGCGCAGTGGAAGGCGCTGACAGCTTTCGCGTTCATCATGACCAACGACGGGATGCCACTGACTTTCGGCGCCTTGCAGTTTTCGAGGGCGATATGGGACACGGTATCGAGGACGAAGGCGGGGCGCTTGTCTTCCTTGCTGTAACTGACGTCGACGTCGTTCAGTTCGACGCCGTTGGCGTGGCGGATGAAGAAGCCGGAGGCGGGCAGAATGCCGAACATGGAGGGCTCAGGGTACTCTTTTTCGCGCTCGGGCGTTTCGTACGGCTGGCGCGGAGGGACGCCGCCGGTAGCGCGATAGAAAAAGGAATTGACCAGGCCGGCTGGCTGTTTCGCCGCGTCGTCGAGAGTCAGTCCGCCGCGGTATTGCAGGCGAATGTTACTCAGCTTCACATCTTCGACATCATGGCCGGGGATGCCGCTGATGATGGACGCGTAGCGCGGATCGGCGTCATATGCTGTGACGTTGTTGATGATGACCCGCTTGATTGAGCCTATGGGCGTGCCTTCGGGCGCGCGCATGCGAGCGCCGAGGCGGATGAAGAGGGGCGCGTTGGAGACGTTGCGCATTGTGACATTGGAAACGGCAATGTCCTCAATGTGCGCGCCGTCGACGCTTTCGAACGCGAGGCCGCGGGCGGTATCGAAGACGACGTTGGAGATGGTGAAGTTGCGGAAGTCGCCTTCTGATTCGGTGCCGATTTTGATCCGGCCGGT
>JBEKRY010000246.1:0-6327 GCA_049517555.1 Candidatus Sulfotelmatobacter sp.
GCAGAACTTTGGACGACGGCGGCGTGGCGCTATTGGTCGACATACTCACCGGCTCTCCACAATTCGGGACGTCGCAATTCAGAACAAGGTGCGAACTTCCGCAGGAAATCCCAGCGATATTAGCACAGGTTCGCGGCTTCGATTTATATTCCGGGCTGCGGTAGTGGCTCAACTTCAACTTGAGCACTTGCGGATTCAACCGACCGATGTCATCCCGCCGAGGCGCGCCAAGCGCTTCGGCGGGACCTTACGAAACCCAGATATAGGTTGTGCTGACTCGAGGAGCGCCTGTGCTGCGTGGCACGCAGGCACCCCCGTCTGCGGCATCGGTAGCGTCGGCCGGCGTAAGGTTCCTCGCCCGGCTGGCGCCGCGCTCAGAATGACATCCTGCTATAACAATTTTGAACTTGAGCGATTACCGGGCTGCGAAGAATAGCTTACCCGGCTTTCACCGCGCTTCCATCCAACCCCAGCTTATCGGCGATGGGTTTCAGAGCTTCGATGCAGAAAGCAATATGTTCATCGAGATCCACGCCCAGAGCGGCAGCGCCTTGAATGATGTCGTCGCGGTTCACCTTGCGGGCGAAGGCTTTGTCTTTCATTCTTTTTCGCACCGATTTGGTGTCGACTTCAGCCAGCGACTTTCCGGGCTTGATCAACGCGACCGCAGTGATGAACCCGGCGAGTTCGTCGCAGGCAAACAGAGCCTTCTCCATGGGCGTGTCGCGGGTCACGCCGGTGTATTCCGCGTGCGACAGGATGGCGCGGCGGATTTCGTCGGAGTATCCGCGGTCCTTCAGAATTTCGTTCCCCTTGTAGGGATGGTCCTCTAGGCTGGGCCAGCGATCGTAGTCAAAGTCGTGCAGCAGTCCGACAATGCCCCACAGATTTTCGTCATGCTGGGAAAGCTCGGGCGAACCGCCGCCGAACTTACGAGAGCAGGCTCGCATGCAGGCTTCGACAGCCAACGCGTGCTTGCGCAGGCTTTCGGATTGGGTGAACTCAGTCAGGAGTTCCCAGGCGGCTTCTCGCGTGACGATTTCGTTCGTCATTACAATGAGTGTAATCGCGATTTTTCACCAATTAGAAAAATCGCCGAAGGTGTGGAGCAGACTCCTCCAACTGTTGAAGGGCCTCGTTTGGGAGCGGAGTCCCCAGATCGCGCAGCGCCTCCAGTAGAGTCACGGCGGTATAAGGGTCCTTCCTTACGGTTTCCCTCGTTAAAATCTCGACGATGGCCTCGCTCGCTCCCGGGATTCTTGCAGATGCAAGAGCGGATGCAATCGCGCCTATCGGTCCAACTCTATCCTTCAATGATTGAATCAGCCTAGGAACCCCCTTTATTGACCCACGCTTGAAAAGTATCATTGCGGCATACGTCGTCGATTCTGGTTCTTCGTCGTTCTCTATCCTGCTCTCCAGTTCTGGGATCACTGCTGGCCCCATAGCGAAGAGTTTGTCCGCAACGGCGAAACGGTTCTCAGCCGAAACCGTAAAAAGTGCCGAAACCGACCGTTGTGAAAGCTGATCGACCAATGTTTTCGCCTCGTCCAATCCAGTCGCGAGTACTATGAGGTCATCAGATTCCAGCTTTGCGAAAGTCATGTCCATCTGAATTTCCATGCTCAGAATGTCCTCGGAAAGAATGACACCATTGATAGTCGAATCGGTCAACTGCTGTTAACAGGCCTCTCACTCAAGACCGCGTTCTTCAGGCTCAGGAAGGCGAACACAGTTAGTAAACATCACACACTTTCCGCCATCAATCCGAGTTTTCGCCTGTTTTCTCCGAGTATTTGCCGTCCTATACTGGGTTTCACCCGCAAAATTCGCGGGGTTTTAGCATTTTTATGTTGACATCCACAGGGCGGATGCCGCAGATTGGGCCTGCGAGCAGGAATGGCCTCCCCCAAGTGGTTTCCTGCAAGTGATCTTGCTCTCTGCAATTAGCAGGGAAGTTAAGCTGTAAGGAGAGCCCGCTCTGGCACTCCCACAACTCGATGGCTACGAACCTTGCCCCGGTAGATTCTAGGGAAGTTGTCCGTTGCGATCACTGCCTGTTAGTTCAATTCCGTACATCCAATAACAATTGCCGACGGTGCCACGCGTCCATGGACGAGGAACCGGAACCCGAGCCCATCATGGTAGCGCCACCCATGATGATGCCCGTGCCCGGCAACAACGGCCGCGGACACCTGAACCTGGCGACCTCCATCCGCTCCCTGCGCCTGCGCAACGGGCTCAGTCAGCGGCAACTGGCGGGACGCATGTCGGTGCCGCGCACCTACGTGTCGAAAATCGAAAACGAGAAGGCCACGCCTACGCTGTCGTCCCTGGAACGGCTGGCGCGCGCACTGGAGGTTACCGTGCCCGACTTGCTCAGCGGCGGCGAACGCACTCGCCAGGAAGAAGTCATGGAGCTGATGAAAGATCAGTTCATCGCAGAATTGCTGCCATTCGTTTCGCAACTGAACGGGATGCAAATGTCGAGCATCCTCACCCAGGTGCGGGATTTGACGGTGCGGCCGCGGAGAAGCGCGTAGTCAAGTTGTGAAGGCATTGTGCCGATGATATTGCGTCGGCAGAAAACAACTTCACAGGTTTGCAAGTTTGTGTTTGCAAGTTTAGCTTTCACCAGTTTATCCGGGCAACCAGCCAACACGAACGCCGGGACCGAATTCTTGGTCCCGGCTTTTTTAATTGGAAAAGGACTGTCATCCTGAGCGAAGTCGCGATTCGCGAAGCGACTCGCGGCGCAGTCGAAGGATCTCTATCAGCTCGACTTCTCTGTCAACCTCTCGAGAGTTTCCCCTGACGCCGACTGCCGGGCTGAATCCAAGTTAAATCGACCGACATCTATCCAGTATGAATGGTGCAGATGCTGGAAGTGAATTCTCAAGGTTAATTGGACCTTCTGGTCTTCTGAATCAATCGGGTGGATGGGTAGACGGCGCCGAACACAACGCGGGCCATGCCTCTGCCAGCGGTTCGGATGCTCCCCTGCTCGACGCTTATTCGACGGCGGTGACGGGCGCAGTCGAGCGCATGAGCCCGTCGGTGGTGAATATTGAAGTGCATCAAGCCGTGCCCGCTAGCCCAGGCCGCGCGCGCTCGGGCGAGCCGCAAAATCCAAACAAAGAACGGCGCGGCGGCGGATCGGGATTCGTGTTCACCCCGGACGGCCTGATCCTAACCAACAGTCACGTGGTGCATGAAGCCGTTCGCATCGCCGTGACCATGAGCGATGGGCGGCGCATGCCGGCGACGGTGATTGGTGACGATCCGGCGAGCGACCTCGCGGTGATTCGGTTGGAGCGGCCGCACTTTGACGAACCGGGCCTCAGCGTGGCCGCCCTGGGCGATTCGCAGCGCCTGCGCGTAGGCCAGATCGTGATTGCGATTGGCGCGCCCTATGGATTTCAGTCGACCGTAACCGCCGGCGTGGTGAGCGCGCTGGGACGGTCGCTGCGGTCGTATTCCGGCCGGCTGATTGACGACGTAATCCAGACCGACGCTGCGCTAAACCCGGGCAACTCAGGCGGTCCGCTGGTCGATTCCGCGGGACGCGTTGTGGGCGTGAACACGGCGACCATTCTGCCGGCGCAGGGAATCTGTTTTGCCATCGGCATCAACACGGCGAAGTTCGTGGCCAGCCGCTTGTTGCGCGATGGCCGCATCCGCCGCAGCTACATCGGCGTCTCGGCGCAGACCGTGCCCGTGCATCGCCGTGTGGTGCGCTTCTACGACCTGCCGAAAGAAATGGGAGCGGTAGTGGTGGGGATAGAAGAGAACAGCCCGGCAAAGCGTGCCGGCCTGCGCGAAGGGGACATCATTGTGGCGCTGGAAGGCCAGCCCGTCGCGGGAGTCGACGACCTGCACCGCGTACTCACCGACATCCGCGTAGGCGTGAACTGCTCACTGACGGTGCTGCGCTGGACGGAGAAGCTAGAGTTGAAAGTAGTACCCGAGGAAGCGAGATAGGCCATGTGGGCGTGGGCGACTCGTCCGCGCGAGGCCGGGGGCCGGGCAAATTCCTATTCGGCGATCTGCGGGTTTTTCGGCAGCACGCCAAAAAACCTCGGGAGCTACGCTGCGGGGACAGCCGGGGGCGGCTGTCCCCACATGGAACTCTGGGGCTAAGCTGCGTGGTCCCGGCGATTGCATCCCCATCCTCCCTGTGGTAGCCTCATACCGTGACCACTTTGTACGACAAAGTAGCTTCATCGGTACCCACGGGGCTCGACCGCAAGGAAAGCGAAGTTTACCGGCATCTGGATCCGGCACGGCTCCCCAAACATATCGCCATCATCATGGACGGCAACGGACGCTGGGCTAAGCGGCGCCACATGCCGCGCGTGGCCGGCCATCGCGCCGGAGTCACCGCCGTACGTTCCACGGTCGAGACTGCCGCGCGCATTCATATTCCCGCGCTCACCCTCTACGCGTTTTCCGAAGAGAACTGGAAGAAGCGGCCCAAGAGCGAAGTCGGATTTCTCATGGGACTGCTGAGCCGCTATCTGAAGGCTGAAGTTCCCACGCTGAACAAGAATAATGTCCGGCTGGAATATATTGGGCGGGAGCAGCAGTTGCCGGAAGATGTGCAGGAGCGCATGGCCTGGGCGCGCGAGGCGACGTCGCGTAACTCGGGCATGGTGCTAACTCTGGCACTGAACTACAGCGCGCGCAGCGAACTGGTGGACGCGTTCCGCTCCATGGTGAATGCAGCGGCGCAGAACGGCGGCATCGAGCACCTGCATATCGACGAAGACATGGTCAGCCGGCATCTCTACACGCGGCATCTTCCCGACCCCGACCTCGTGGTGCGGACTTCGGGCGAGATGCGGTTGAGTAATTTCCTGCTGTGGCAGCTGGCGTACGCCGAGATTTATGTGACTCCGACGCTGTGGCCGGATTTTCGCGGGCTGCATCTGCTCGAGGGAATTGCGGAATTCCAGAAGCGCGAACGGCGCTATGGCGGGCTGAATCATTCTGAGTCGAACGGCGACGGGCACGCGCACGTGCAAGCCCCGGTCTCCGTCGCAAAATCCTAACCACAGAGGACACGGAGGACACAGAGGGTTTCGTGGCTCCCTCTGTATCCCCCGTGTCCTCAGTGGTTAAATTCCTGAATTCGTGCAAAGATCTTAGCGGCGCGGCCTAGGCCGCCATTTCGGCTCATAAACACTTCCCTTGCTCAAACGCATCGCGACTGCAGTGGTACTGATCCCGATTGTGCTGGCGCTCATTCTGCGAGCACCGGTGCCTGTAGTAGCAATCATCTCCGCCCTTGTAGCGCTGATCACGATTCATGAATTCCTGAAGCTGACGGAATCCTACGGCGTGCAGCCGCTGCGCTGGCCGACGTATCTTTTCACGGGACTTTTTTTCCTGGCGCTGGCCATCAATACGGGCGGCGACGCGCCACTGCCTTCGACTGGAAAATTTCTGGTCGGCCTGGCATGCGCTGCGGCGATTGCGCCGTTTATTTTTCTGGCGATCGCCATGCGGCGGGCCGAGTTGAGCAGCGGATATCCCGCAGCTGCAGCCTCGGCGTTCGCCTTCACTTACGTCGCTCTGCCCATGGCGATGCTGGTGCAGCTGCGCGAGCAAGCGGCGGGGGCGATCTATCTGCTGTATCTGTTGCTAGTCGTGTGGGCGGGCGACATTTTCGCTTACTTCGTGGGCAAATCCATCGGGCGCCATTTGATGGCGCCACGCATCAGCCCGAAGAAAACCTGGGAAGGCGCGGCCGCTTCGGTACTCGCGAGCGTCGGCGTGGGATGGTTGCTCTTTCGCCATGCGGAGCAGATCAGTACGGCTCTGCTGCGTTGGGGACTCGTCACAAGGCCCGGCGGCATGTACGGGCTGGAAATTCCCGACATGGGGCCGGTGATCCTGTTGACGATCGTTCTGAATGTCGCGGCACAACTCGGTGATCTGGTCGAGTCTCTGATCAAGCGGGGCGCAGGCGTGAAGGATTCCGGCTCGATTCTTCCCGGCCACGGCGGCATGCTCGATCGCATCGACGCCCTGCTGTTTGCCGCGCCGGTGTTGTGGTTCTATACGGCTTGGCGCGTGTTGCAGTAGAGCAGCTCATTAAGCGCAGGTCGAGTGGAATTCCGTCTTTGCCGCAAAGAGCGCCGCAAAGTGGAGTACCCCATCTTCTCCAGCACTGCCACAAACTCCAGCCGGAAGCGCGTAAAATAGAACCTATGTGCCAGCTCTCCGCTAAATCATGAAACGAATCGCCATCCTCGGATCCACCGGCTCCATCGGGCGCAGCGCGCTCAGCGTGGCCGAGTCGTATCCTGACCGGTTTCAGATTGT
>JBEKRY010000247.1:0-6305 GCA_049517555.1 Candidatus Sulfotelmatobacter sp.
GGCGGAGGGATTCGCGCCGCAAACTTCGTCTGGAATTCTGCATGCGGAGGAAAACTACATCGTCCCGCGAATTGCGTTGGCGGTGGCTACTGCCGTCACCGATGTTGAGGTTGGAGTTTCGCAGGTTGAAATCGCCGAAGAGCAGATGAAGGTGGAAGAGAAGCAGCGCGTGCTGGGCGTTATACCGAATTTTTATGTCAGCTATATTCCCGATGCCGCGCCGCTGACTCCGAAACAAAAATTCAAGCTGGCGTGGAAAACGGTGATCGATCCAGTCACAATCGTATTCGTGGGAGGCGCGGCGGGAGTGCAGCAGGCGCAGAATCACTTTGAGGGATACGGGCAGGGCGCGCAAGGTTATGCGAAACGTTTCGGGGCGGGTTATGCCGATACGGTTTCGGGGACGTTTATCGGAGGCGCCATTCTGCCGTCACTTTTCAAGCAAGACCCGCGTTATTTCTACAAAGGCACTGGCAGCTTGCGCTCACGGTTTCTGTATGCGCTCGCGAATGCGGTGATTTGCAAGGGCGACAATCGGCGCTGGCAAGCAAATTACTCGGGCATTCTGGGCAGCCTGGCGGCGGGCGGGATTTCCAATCTCTACTATCCGGCGCAGGATCGTGACGGAGCGGGATTGACTTTTGAAAACGCGGCCCTGGGGATTGGCGGGTCAGCAATTTCGAATCTGTTTCAGGAGTTTTTGATCAAGAAGCTGACGCCGAAGGTTCCGGATAGCGGCGCGGCGAAACCTTAGCATCATCGGCCAGGAATCCTGGTGGCGACGAATCTTCGGGCAGGCCAGTTCCCTATGAGCGAAATAGGCGGATTGCAACATTCGTGATCTTGGCTGCACAATCTTAGCTACACAATCTTAGCTGCACAATCTTAGCCAAGCCAATCCGTTGACACACCGTTTGAATCTTCCGCACGAGCAATCTAGGAGTTGTAGGTATGGGTTTCAGCGATCCAGAGGTTCAAAAAAAAGTCTTTGGACCTCGATGGCAACACGAAGTTGAAAAGCAAAGTTGGCCATTATGGAAACGACTCATTCATCGTTTGCAACGCTGTCCGATTTGCAAAACGAAAAGTCCAGGCCAAACAGTTCGATGAGTGTCAGGGGGGGCTCCCGCAAGGATCTTGGCTTGGGAGATCCCTCCCGCGGCTGAAGTGCGCCGCGGTTCGGGATGACGCACGGACGGTTCAGAATGGATTGCATGAGGAGTCTCGCGCTGTTTCTTCTCGGCACATCTGTGCCTCTCGGTACATCTGCTCTTTTGACCGGCCAACAAAGCATGCCGGTTGCGGAATTGGTGTGGGAGTTCAAGGCGAATCCGGTCTTCTGGGAGCAGTTTGAGGTGAGCGAGAAACTGGCGAGGAGGCACGATCCTGCGGTTCTTACGCAACTCGAACCTTACCTGAAGGATGACGACCGACATGTGCGTGGAAACGCTGCCTTTGTGTTCGCGGCCGCAGGGGACGACCGTGGATTTGATGTGATTGCCCGCATTCTGAAGGACCGATCTGACCGTCCTGAAGGGCAAGGTATTCCGGGGGGTAACTGGTCTGTATCAGCGCAAATCGCGAGTGATCGCTATTATGCGGCACACTTGTTTGGAGATCTGAAGGATTGGCGGGCTGTACCGATTCTCATTCCACTGCTTCACGATCCTGAGGTTCATTCGATTGTGCCGTGGTCCCTGGGGCAGATCGGGGACAAGGCGGCGGTGGCTCCTCTCCTTGCGACGCTTCGCGATGTCGATCCAGACATGCGAGTGCTTGCCATCTATGCTCTGGAGACGTTGAAGGCGAAAGAAGCTCTCCCACAGTTACGCGCCTTGGTTCACGACGAGGAGAGAATCCATTTTGATGGGCTGGGAACGGTCGCGGATGCGGCCAAGAAAGCTGCCGCCGAATTACAAGCACTCCCTTGAAAAGACGAGACCGGATTCAGCGGCCAACTGCTGATCGACCCTCGTATCAGACTGCCAGATCGGACGACCGCGGTCGAAAGCTCGATGCGGATGGGCAGCTATTGGATCGGGTAGGGTTCGCCGGGACGCACGATCCTGATGAAATGGTCGGTAAACTTCGCATGCATCTCGGGCACGTCGTACTTGGGCATGTGGCAGGTCGTGCAATTGGCCGTGGCTTTGGGACAGGTCGCAGCGGCAGACTCGGATCGATCGGGCGACTGGCTGCGCTGCGAACCGTGGCAGCTCAGGCAGCGCTGATCATAAAAACTAGCCTCCTGAACCAGAGGTTGGTGCGGATCATGACACGCGAAGCAGACCAGCCGCTGGTCCCCGCGAACTCCCCAACACCGGCTTTTTTCAAGGCGATAGGGCGCGAAACGCACGTTGCTCGGCACGAATAGCTTCGATTCGACAACGTCGCCCGCGGTCATGTGGCAAGCACCGCAGAAGTCCACAGCTTCGATTGGATTCAGGGAACGCGGATTGAAGATGCGTGCCTCTCCCTCTGCGAGCAGATTCATGTTTGCTGCAGCAACGTGAGCCAGGCCCGGGCCATGACAGGCTTCGCAGCCGATGCCGGGGATCGCACGTTCAGGATCAAACCGATCCTTCGTGGTCGAGGCCGTCGTGTGGCAGCCGAAGCAGTGCGCTGCGGCTTTCGGCGTCAGGCTCTCGCCCAAAGCCCTGTCCCACTCGCCGGCCTTGGCTGGCTTGTGTGCCGGTGAGATGTCCATTCCTCCGCCGAGGCCGCGGAAGCTGGTGATCTCAGCGTCATACAGCTTGCCTTTGCTTTCTAAAACGAAAGTCTGCCCCACCACTCCAGCGCCAAAGGTCCATGTGATATCGCCGCTGACGGATTGATTTCCCGATCCGACGATCAGCTTGGGGTCGTCAGCCTGCGGAGCGACATGATAAACGTACGCGCCATTGCGGACTGTAACGGCCGTGGGCTTTGCGCCCCAGGCGCCCACGGCGGAGTGATAAGAGGCGTTGGCCATGGGAGTGAGCAGTTGCGTTGAAACCTTTTCGGCGTGACACCGCTGACAGGAATCAGCTCCAGCGTATGCCTCGGGAGGCGGGGTGCCCGTGGTCGGCCACCAATCCCTGGTAAAGACGCGATATTCGGTGATCGCGGAAAATTCGATGGGAGCTTGCGACTGGGCTGAAAGCGTGTGGCGGGAGAGCAGGCAGCAGGCGATAACCAGTAGAAGGCAAGCCCACAGGCAGTGAGCGGGAAGCGGCAGCCAACTGAAACGCGCACGTGGCACAGCAGGACAACTCCACGCACGCCCCGATCTCTAGGATAGCAGGATCGGATCATCGGCGAAACATTACGATTATATTGGTGTGACGCTGCGAGGGGTTTTGAACGTCAAGCGTAGTCAAACTTTTTCCTTGGGCTCTTGTGTAATGCCATTTTCGCCGACCGTGCGAGCCGAGTTTGCACCGCCTACAATTAGGACTATGAGAGAAGCGACTTGCTTTCGGTGTGCATGCCCTGTTGGTTTGATCGTAAGTGGCGACGCAGCAAGTGCCCGGGTGTGTCCTCGCGATGGAGCCGGCAACGATGCACTCGTTCCATTCCTGCGGGCTGCAAAATCGGGGATGCGGGCAGCGATCCATATGGGCGTCTTCGCGGTTTGTTTCTTTGTTTGTTTCTTCGCGACGAGTCATGTCTTTGGTCAGCAGCGGCTGCAGACTCTTCTGGTGGACGTGGATCACCGGAGCCTGACCAGCCTGAACGGAGAGTGGCACTACCTGGTCGACCAATCCCCAGCGCGTGCGCTCTACACGGCGAGTGGAGAGATCAATGACAAGTCCTACGCCTTGAACGAGCACCCGAACATCGTGGGCAAACACAATCAGGAATACGATTTTGCCACTGCTCCTACACTGAGAGTTCCGGGCGACTGGAATACGCAGGTGCCGCAGTTGTTCAACTATGAAGGGGTGGTCTGGTACGAGCGTGACTTTCCGGCAGCGCCGAGTGCGAACTCGCGTACGTTTCTCCATGTGGGAGCAGCCAACTACCGCTCGCACGTTTGGGTCAACCAGAGCCGCGTTTGCGACCATGAGGGCGGCTACACGCCTTTCGATTGCGAAGTCACGGGCGTGCTTCATCCGGGTTCGAATTTTGTGGTGATTGCGGTCGATGCTACGCGCGTGGCCGATGGCATCCCTTCAACGGGCATCGACTGGTTCAACTATGGCGGCCTGACCCGCGATGTTTCTCTGGTCACGGTGCCACGGGCGTTTATCGACGACTATGACATTCATCTTGCCCATGGTGCCAGCTTCGATCCAAAAAACACCGAGATCACGGGCTATGTTCATATTGTGGATGCGCCGGCTGGAACACCTGTCACCATCGACATTCCCGAAGCCCAGGCGAAGACGATTGCGGCGACGGACGCGGCAGGCAATGCATGGTTCAGCGTGAGAGCCGAGAGGCTTACGCTGTGGTCGCCCGAGACCCCCAAGCTTTACAAAGTCCAACTGAGTGCGTCCGAGGACAGGCTGACGGATGATATTGGATTTCGCGACATTCGCGTGGATGGGACGCGCATTCTGCTCAACGGCAAGGCTGTGTTTCTCGAGGGCGCGAACGTGCACGCGGAGGCGCCCGTGCGCGGAGGCCGCGCCAACACCGATCAGGACGTGAGCACGATCTTCGGCTATCTGAAGGAACTCCACGCGAACTTTGTGCGGCTGGCGCATTATCCACATGACGAGCGCATGGAGCGCGAGGCGGACCGCGACGGTATTATGGTGTGGTCGGAGATTCCGACCTGGCAGAACATCTCCTTTGACAAGCCAGAGGTGTATGCCAAAGATGTGGCGATGCTGCAGGAGATGATTCGCCGCGACCGGAACAAGGCGTCCGTCATTCTGTGGTCGGTGTCGAATGAGACGCCCAACAATCCTTTGCGCACGAAGTTCCTGACGGATCTTGCAAACGAGGCTCGGAAACTCGATCCCACGCGGCTGATCACATCCGCCATCATCGGCCCGCAGCCGAATGGAACCGAGATGGTGAATAACGATCCACTGTGCGATACGCTCGATGTGATCGGGCAGAACGAATACATCGGCTGGTACGAGATGACTCCCGAAGATGCCGACAAGATTCGCTGGACCTTCCCCCCGAAACCGGTGTTGATGACGGAGTTCGGCGCTGAGGCGAAGTCCGGCAACCATGGGGCGGTCAACCAGCGCTGGACCGAAGAGCAGCAGGTCTTCGTGTTCGAGCACCAGTTCGAGATGCTGCGGAAGATTCCGCAACTTCGTGGAACTGTTCCGTGGATTCTCGTGGACTTTCGCTCGCCGGGACGGAACATCCCAAAACTACAGGACGGATATAACCGCAAAGGCCTGATTGCGGAAGATGGCAAGAAGAAGCTGGCCTTCGCATTGTTCCAAAAAGCTTATGCCGAGCATTCGCTGGGGAAGGCCCGGTAATGGACGTTCAATTTTGCGAGCAGTGGCCCGAGCTATTTTATTCAGACGCTAGATTCCGTAGTTCGCGGTGCGGAGAGCGTCTTTGTAGGCTTCGCGAGCTTCGGTAGCTTTCGCGCTGGCGTCTTGCTCGGTGAAGTGGGCGGCGTCCCAGCGCTCCCAGGCGACCATGGAGTGATCGGGAGTGGCTAATTCTTCTTCCGCTCGAATGCTGTTCACCCATTCGTCGGTTGCCTTTTTGTAGGCCAAGCGTAGTTGATCCATATCCGCATTGCTTATGGCTTTGCTCATAACCACGCAGGCTAATTGCCGCCCTGCGGCCTGTCAATCGCGTGCAGCGAATTTCACGGAAAATTAATGCAGACGGGGAGCCGACTCTCGTGCCGGTCAGTCGGGGATGACTCTAGTAGTAGCAGAGTTTGAAGGCGCTCTTGTAGCAGAGGGCGCGGGTGCGATTGGTGCGGCTGTGGGTGTAACTCTCCCAGCGGTCGGCGACGCGGGCAAAGGCGGCTTCCCCGGTGAGGCGATGCATCACGCGTAGCTGGACGATGTGCAACTGATGATAGAAAGCGCTGGCCACCATGGGCAGTCGCGTGCCGGAGTGCTCGTAGAGTGACCAGAATCCTAAATCGTAGCGATCGAGATTGTGCAGCAGGGTGCGGACGGCGCGCGAGAAAAGTTCCTTCGCGGATGCGTCCTGCGTGGCGAGGAAGTAATCGTAAACGCCCCAGGCGGCCCAGATGAATCCATTGAGGATGTGGGTGGGCGGGGAGACGATGTACTCCTCGAACCACAGGTCGCCGGATTCGTCGGTGAAGGCGACGCCGCCGGCGTTTATAGAAACCTCGAAACATGCCAGGGCGCGGCGGGCCGCAT
>JBEKRY010000248.1:0-6259 GCA_049517555.1 Candidatus Sulfotelmatobacter sp.
ACCGGCGACGTCATCGCCGCCCGCATCTCCATCGAAGACGGCGCCTTCTTCAAAGGCGGCATCGACATCCGCAAAGGCGGTCAGCCCAACCAAGCGAAGCCCAACGGCGAAGACAAGTCCATCCCGGCCAGCGAGCCGGCGAGCGTCGGCGCCAGGGCGTAGGCTTTTTTCGTGCAGCCGACGCATTCGTCGGCTCCAGGTTTCTACAACGGGCATCCGAAGGGATGCCCGTTTTCAGTTTCGGTGCTCCGGCGAGCGTCCCTCGCGCGTAGTCTGCATCCTCGCATCGACCGTGCGCCTCTACGGGGGAAGAGCGGCCCTTCGGGGCCGCGTGAGTCCTACAATGTGAGTCCCACAATGTAAGTCCCACAAAATGATTGCCGGCTTTTACCCCTGCCACTCCGACCGATCCAAATAATTCATGTTTCCTTTTTTCCGGGATTGGTATACTTGCCTGCGTTCGTTGCCAACCGACCGGTCGGTCTGTCGGGAGTTGATCTATGGGACGCATCATCCTCATATTCCTGAAACGCTTATGGCTCCCGCTTCTCGTTCTGGCGGCCTTCCTCGGAGTCTGCGTCGTGTTCTACATGCGCGTCGAAGGCCTGCGCCCGCTCGACGCCCTGTTCTGGGTGATCCATCCCCATTCCATCGAATTCCGCGCAGTCCACCGCTCCACCAAGATTTTCTCGATATTCGTCTACGCCGGAGTCTTCGCCCTGCAAATCTGGATCGCCGAGCGCGTCCTGCTCACCATTTTCAGCCGCCACGGCGTGGAGGCCTGGAGAACTATGATCAACGAAGTCAACGTCAACCGCCTCAGCGACCATTTCATCATCTGCGGCTACGGTCAGGTCGGCCGCACCGTCGTCGACCAACTGCAGCGCCTCGAGATCCCCTTCGTCCTGATCGAAACCAACGAAGGCCTCTACCGCGAACTCCTGACCGACAAGATCCCCGTCATTCAGGGCGACGCCAAACGTCACGACGTCCTGCTCCAGGCCGGCATCGACCGCGCCCGCGGCATCTGCATCGTCATCGACAACGACGCCGACAACCTCTACATCACCGTCACCTCGCGCTCGCTGAATCCCAAAATCAAAATCATCACCCGCGCCGGCCAGCAGCGCTACGCCAACGCCATCCGCAGCTCCGGCGCCGACGAAGTCATCATCCCCGAATACGAAGGCGGCCTGATGACCGGCAGAATGATCCAGAAGTATTACCCCATCCCGCTGGCCATCAAATAGGAAGATCGAACCAGGAAGATCGAACCAGGAAGATCGAACGCCAATCCGAAGCGCCTCGCGGATTCGACCGGGAAGGGCACGGCTTCAGCTGTGCCGCCATGACAAACCGAGTGGAAGAGCGGCGCTTTAGCGCCGCGTTCGAGGCCGAGAAAGAGCACGGGCTTCAGCCCCTGAGGTCCACCAACTCTGACCTCGCAATTCGTCCTCGAAATAAAGAACTTGTATCACACGGAACCTTGGATGTTGCCAGCAAAAAGTTGATTCTCTCTAAGAACGGACGGTCGGAGCAGCCTTGCGGACCGACAAATGTCAGAGAACTGGCGACTACACTCGAACCCCTACTCCACCAACATGCAATCCCCATAAGAATAAAACCGATACCGCTCCTGCACCGCGTGCTCGTACGCCCGCATCACATTCTCTTTCCCGCCCAGCGCACAAACCAGCATCAATAACGTCGACTGCGGCAAATGAAAATTCGTCAGCAGCGCCCCCACCACCTGAAATTTGTATCCAGGATAAATAAACAAATTCGCCTCACCCGAAGATGCACAAATCTCGCTCCCACTTTGCCGCGCCGCACATTCCGCCGCATACTCCAAAGTCCGCACAGCAGTAGTCCCCACGGCAACAATCCGCCGCCCTTCGCGTCGCGCCCGATTAATCTTCTCTGCCGCCTCGCTCGAGATCGAATAACCCTCCGAATGCAGTCGAACGTCTTCCACCCGCTCCACCCGCACCGGCTGAAAAGTTCCCAACCCCACATGCAGCGTAACTTCACAAGTCTCAATCCCCCGCGCCCTCATCCGCCCCAAAATTTCCTCAGTGAAATGCAACCCCGCCGTCGGCGCCGCCACCGACCCCCGCTCCTGCGCATACACCGTCTGATACCGCTCCCGATCCCCCAAAGAATCCGCCCGCGAAATATAAGGCGGCAGCGGCACATGCCCAATCCTCTCGACCAACGCAAAGAAGTCGTCCACCGCCGCAAATCGAATCCTCCGCTCCCCAAACTCCCCGCGCCCAATCACCTCAGCCTGCAGTTCATCCTGCTCCCCAAAGAACAGCCGCTCCCCCACCCCAATCTTCCGTCCCGGCCGCACCAAACATTCCCACTCATTCGGCTCCCGCAAAACCTGCCGCGTAAGCAAAACCTCAACCCGCCCGGGAGGAGTCGCATCGGGGTGCCCCATCCTTGTCGCGTTTTTCGCGACAGGGTGGGGGTTTTGATCTCGATCTTGACCTTCACTTACTCTCCCCCCGCCCCGCCTCCCAAACAACCGCGCCGGAAACACCCGCGTATTGTTAAACACCACCAGATCGCCCGCCCGCAGCAACTCCGGAAACTCGCGAAACTGCCGGTCCCGCAACTCCCCACTCGACCCCACACACAACATCCGCGACCCGGCCCGGTCCGCCAGCGCTTCCTGCGCAATCAATTCTTCGGGAAGTTCGAAATCGAAATCAGAGACCAGCACGCCCTGATTATAGACAGTGGGATTTTAAGCATCATCATGACGATGACCGGCATCATGCCTCGACCCGCGCGCCATCTGCGCCGCGAATTGCCTCGGCTTTTCCCGAAAAATGGATTGTCTCCGCTCCCCGCCTGCTGATACTATGCGGGAGCCAGACTGCGGCCTGCTTTTTATCATTCTCCCCCCAAGGGTAGCCATGCCTACGGAACGCAAGCACAGGGAAGAAATCGTCCGTTACGGACGCATGCTCCATGAACACGGGTACGTGGCCGCCATGGATGGCAATCTCTCCGTACGCCTCGACCGCGACCGCATCCTGGTGACCCCCACCGCCGTCAGCAAAGGCGCCATGCGCGCCCCCGACATGGTCATCGTCGACCTCAACGGCCAGCAGGTCGCCGGCCGCCGCAGTGTGACCAGCGAAATCGGCATGCACCTGCTCATCTATCGCATGCGCCCCGATATCCAGGCCATCGTGCACGCCCATCCCCCCACCGCCACCGGCTTCGCCGCCGCCGGCATCCCGCTCACCGAGCCTCTGGTCTGCGAGGTCGTCATGGGCCTGGGATGCATTCCGCTGGCCCGCTACGGCACGCCCGGCACCTCGGAATTAGCCAAGACCCTCGAACCCTACGTTCCCACCTACGACGCCATCCTCATGTCGAACCACGGCGTCGTCACCTACGGCGACACCCTCGAACACGCCTACATGAAAATGGAAACCGTCGAACACTTCGCCCAGATCGCCCTGGTCACGCATCTGCTCGGCCGCCAGCAGCCCCTGAAAGAAGTGGAGATCGAAAAACTCCTCCTCGCCCGCACCAAATATTTCGGCGCAAAAATCGCCGCCGCCATGCCCCTGCCCCGCTTCCCCCAAAAAGTCAGCTAGGCTACCGTTCATCCGCTGCAAAGTTTAGGCAAGCACGCCGCCAAAGCTTGCCCCGCGCAGCGGAGTCTACTCCCCGCCAATCCGAAACCTCAGCCCCGCCCGGAAATTCACCGGCAGCGCCGGATATCCCACCACTTCGTTATACCGCCGGTCCAGCACGTTATCTACATTCACATAGCACGTCACCCGCGGATGCACCGCATACCATCCCCCCAGATCCACGCGTACATATCCCGCCGCATGATCAATCCCAAACCCATCGAAGTCCGAATCCGCCCGCGGCCCCACAAAACTCCCGCCCACACTCCCGCCCCAGCGATTTCCCAGATAAGACAGCAGAGTATTCGCCGAATGCTTCGGCCTACGCAGCAACGGCTGTCCCGGATCGTATGCCGGATCATAAGGCGCAGGATTATCCAGATACTCCGACGAAGTGTATGTATAAGCCATATTCAGCAGCACCCGCGGCCGAAGTTTCGCCCGCGCCACCACCTCCGCTCCCTGCGCAAACGCCTGATTCACATTCACATACTCCCCCGGATAATTCGGCGGCAGGTTCATCGTTACGTAATTGATCTGGTCATGAAAAAGATTATTGAAATACGTACCCGTGAATTCATACTTCCCGCGATAAAAATCCTGCTGGAACCCGGCCTCAAACGCCCGCACCCGCTCCGGCTTCAGCCCCGGATTCGGAATGTCATACGGATCCCCAGGAAGTCCGTTGAACGTTTCCTCCAGCCGCGGCTCCTTGAATCCCGTCGAATAGGAAAACCGAAGCCGCGTCCCCGAAAAAATGTCGTTCCCCCGCAACGCCTGGAACATCAACGCAACCCGCGGAACTCCCGTATTGCCGTAAGCACTGTCGTGCACAAACCGTCCGCCCACAATCACGCCCAGCCGCCCCAGCGTCAACTCCTGTTGCGCATAAGTATCCTGGTTCAGCCGCTGCCCATGATTTTGCGGACCATAATCCAGGTCGCCCACAAATCCGTTTTCATTTTCCAATCGATAACCGAACGTAGTGTGCGCCGAAATCCGCGACGAGGCTCGCTCCGTGTAGTCCCCCTGATATTCAAATCCAGCTCGATTGATGTGGTCCACTTCGTTCGACGGATAGTCAATCGCACAAGGCACCGGCGGCCCAGAGAAAGCGCAATTCTCCGAATTCACCCGCTGCGGATCGCCCGGATCGAGATCGTAATAGCGATAGAGATAATCAAATCCCGTGAGATGGTGTTGCCAGCCAGAAGGCGCGCTGATCGCCAGTTCCACGCTGCCCAGCAAATCATTCAACTGCGACCACGCATAAGGATTCGGCGGCAGCGGCGCCAGCGGTTCCGAAAATCCATTCACCGGAACCAGCGGATCATACCCGTTAAAACTCCACTCCCCCGGCAGTCCCGTATGCGAGTTCGAATGTCGAAATCGCACCCGCAGCGAAGTCTTATCGCTCAACGCCGCCCCCACATTCGCTCCTTCCAGAGAATCCGAGTAAGCGTCGTTCACTCCCGAACCTTCCGTGTTGAACTGATCGCCAAACAGGTTGTAATCGAACCGCCCGCGCGCTCCCGTCAGCGACCCATGCCCACTCGCCGTTCCCAGGTTCCCGCCATCCGCGCCGAGCAGTAATTCCGGTACCCGCGTACTCCCCGCCCGCGTCCACACCTGAATCACGCTGGTCATCGCATCCGACCCATACAACGTGCTCTGCGCCCCCCGAACGAATTCCATCCGGTCACCCTGCGCCAGCGACAACGTTCCGAAATCAAACGTGCCGCCCGGTTCGTTAATCGTGACCCCGTCGACGATCACCTTGTTGTAATTCGATTCACCCCCGCGCACGAACAATGACGACAACCCTCCCCGCTGCCCCGCAGTATTAACTACAGCCCCCGGAAGAAATCGCATCACGTCGTCCGCTGCCACCGGCTGCATAGTCGTCAACTGCGCCCCGCTCAACGTATCCACGTCCGCCCCCGCCGCTTCGCCAACCACGGGCGTCCGCGTCGCAGTCACCACCACAGTTTCCGAGGCCGTCGCCAGCCGCAGATTCACCGTGATCTCCTTGCTACTCGAGGCAGAAGCCGAAACCTCAACTGTCTCCACCGCAAACCCCGGTGCCAGCACCTGTACCTGATAACGTTCTCCGTCCACCAAAGAAAAAATTACGGCACCTTCGGCGGAAGTGATCTGCGTGGCCAGCACCTTACTGTCGTGAGAGCGCAGCAGCAACACCTGCGCTCCGCCCAAAGCAGCACCCTGCGGATCAACTACCTTAACTTTGAGATCGGCCGCGGACGCAGCTAGAGAAAGAGACAGACAAAAAGAAAAACAGAGAGAGACAACGATTCCAGGAAACACGGATACGCGCATACGTTCCTCCTTTGCACGCGAAAGAGGTTGAAGTAGACGGATCGCGCCGGTCTCCTGGCTTCGCGAGTAAGGATGATGAACACATCCGTTCACGTCCGCGGCCTTCCCGGAATTTCTCCCAGTGGCCGAGAACAGTTTCCTCGCTTACAGTTGCGCGGCAGCGCGGGATTCTCACCCGCTTCCCTGTCTTCACCCAGCGGCAAAGACGCGCGTTCCGAACGAAATGACAAAGAACAAAGAACAAAGAACAAAGAACAGAAACAACC
>JBEKRY010000249.1:0-6206 GCA_049517555.1 Candidatus Sulfotelmatobacter sp.
CTGGACATATTTGTCGAGCAGTTGCTCGGCCGTCGGTCCGGCAATCGGTCCGGTGGTCGATCCTGCGGTCTCCTTCGTTGCAGCCGGTGCTAGTCCCATCATTGGTCCGCCCGGCATTCCTGCGCCCATCGCCTCTTTAGACTCCTCGGTCATCACGGGCGGGATCGCCTGCGGCTTGGCGTTGCCGTTGTGGCAGGAATTGCAAGTGACCATGCGTCGACCGTCGAAGTCATCCGCGTTGATGGCGATCATCATCTCCATCATCTTCCTGGCGGTCTGCTTGTTTTTCTTGTCGTCCTTTTCAAAGGCTCCCTGCACATGGCAAAAGTCACACTGCACGCCCAGTGACGCGGTGACGAATTGCATGGTCGGAATGAGTTGCTCGGCGGGAATTCCCTTCAGCACCTGGATGTTCTTGAATTGCTCTTCGGCTTTCTTCGGTCCGGATGTGTTGGCAGCCTTAGTCGCTTCGGGAGCTTGTCCCGCGCCGCTGGACTGCGCTCCAGCGCGCAACTTCACAAATCCAAACGCCGCGAAGAGCACGATCGCTGTAGGTACGACCACTCGTTTTGAGTTCATCAATTCTTAACCTCGCCAGGAAGTTTCAGAGTTTAACAGAGCAGTCCTGCTCGATTTCGCTTCCCTATTTTCGGTGGGCATCTCATTTCTGCTCATGTTTAAGATCGCCTTGCCGCACAAAGAATTTCCACTTATCCATCCCCGCCGCAACTGCGACGTCGAAGAATCCCACCATCATTTCGTCGGAAGTCTGATCGCCCCATGTCACCGTCTTTTCGGGATCGGGATTGTGGGGGTTATTTTTCGAATTGTCATACCACGCAATCGCGCGCAGGCGCGTCCCAGCCTTTAACAGGCGCGGCTCGGCGAGCCGGTAGCTCAACTGCCAGTGAAAGTGATAGTTCACCCGCAACAACACTTCCACGCTGCCATCGTCGTGAACAATGTCGTACTCGAAGCGCTTGCCGCGCAGGTGCATGTGCGGAAAAAGGCTGAGCAGGGTGGCGTCGTTGGGCAGCGTGCCCTGCACTTCCACGCGAAAGTCGTCCGCGCCCGGTGGAATGATGAGTGCGTGATTGTTCAACTGCAGCGTGATCACTCTCTGCTTGGGCTGAGTCTTGGCGAACACCAGCCCGATGCTGGTCTGATCCTGATCGGCTGTGCCATTCGTCGTGTAATGCATCTGAAATACCAGATCGGATCCCGCGGGAACGAATTTCGCCATACCGTCTGGCCACTGGTCGGGCGAACTTCCCGGCGCGTACACCAGCAGCAAATCGCTGGTGGTCTCATGTGCCTCGCGCCGTTCCAGAGGATCGTTTAAGGTTGACGCGGTAAACGGTTCGCCGACGGGCGCGTGCCGCAACCACTGTGAATTCGGGGGACGAATATATACCACTGCGTGATGCACGTGCGCGGGGCTTCCCGGGCGGAATTCCGACATCTGCACCCAGCGATCCTCGGCGAAATGCGTCGGCACAATTTCGTACGTATATTCGACTTCGCCCTGTACCGGAATCTTCACTGCCCGGGGCATTTTAACCACGAGATCGGGCTGAGGAATATTCCATCCTTGCGGCCACTGCCGCGGCGGGGGCGCGTCGCGGACATCTCCGGCGGGCGCTCCCGCTTCAGGCCACGCCACGATCGTCGCAATCTGTTGCGGAGTCAAGGAGGCATCGTTGGCAAAGTGGCCATAGCGCGGATCGGCGAACCATGGCGGCATCATTTTCATTTGAACCGAATGCGCCATGGCTGCAGCCCAAGGGCGCGTCTGCTCGTAGGTCACCAGCGGCATCGGCGCTACTTCGCCGAGACGATGGCAGGTCTGGCAGTGATTCTGTAGAATCGGCGCCACATCCTTGTAAAAAGTTGGGGCCGCAGGCGCTCCCGCCTTCTGAAAAGCAGTTCCGCGAATGCACAACGCCGCGCCTGCAAAAGCCAGCGCACCGAGAACCCTGTAGCCCATGCGGTGATTCTACAAGGCTGCCGTCTTGCTTTCGTGTGCCTGCGGTCATTGAGTGGCGCTTAGGGTGGCGTTAGCTTTTCGCCGTTCTCCGCGCACAACGCATCCCCTCGAAAAATGCTACATTCAACGTTCATGTCCGCGGCCAATTCCAATTTCGTTCGAGCCTGCAAGTCCCAGCCCGTCCACCGCACTCCTGTATGGTTCATGCGCCAGGCCGGCCGCTACATGCCCGAGTACCGCGCGGTCCGCAAGCAGCACTCGCTGCTGGAAATCTGCAAGAAGCCTTCGCTGGCAGCCGAAGTCACGATCACCGCGGCGGAGTTTCTCGGGGTCGATGCGGCCATCATTTTCGCTGATCTGCTGTTGCCTTTCGAAGTAATGGGCTTGCCTTTTCATTTCTCCGCCGGCGAAGGTCCCGTCATCGAGAAGCCGGTGCGCAGCAAGGAAGATATCGCGAACCTGCGCACCGATCGCGCCGCGGAACTTGGGTACGTCTCCGAAGCCGTGAGTTTGGTGGCGAAGCATTTTGGCGACCGGTTGCCGGTGATTGGATTCTGTGGCGCGCCCTTCACGCTCGCCAGCTACATGATTGAAGGCGGCGGCTCGCGCAATTACGTTCACGCCAAGAAAATGATGTACAACTCGCCCGCCGACTGGGACACACTCATGCGCAAGCTGGTCACCGTCACGACGGCCTACTCCGCCGACCAGGTGCGCGCCGGTGCGGACGTCATTCAGATTTTTGATAGTTGGGTGGGATGCCTCAGCGTGGAAGACTATCGCCGTTACGTGTTGCCGCACGTGACCGGCATGGTGAAGCAGTTGCAGAAAACCGGAGTGCCCGTTATTTATTTTGGCACCGACAGCGCCACGCTCTTGCCCGCAATGAAAGAAACTGGCGCCGACGTCATCGGACTCGACTGGCGTATCCCTCTCGACGACGGCTGGGCGCGCGTCGGTTACGAACGCGCCGTGCAGGGAAATCTCGACCCCGTGCTGCTCTTTGCCGACTGGAAAGAATTGAAGTCGCGCGCCGAAGACGTTCTCCACCGCGCCGCCGGACGCCCTGGACACATTTTCAATCTTGGACATGGCATCCTGCCGGAAACTCCGGTCGACAATGTGAAGAATTTGGCTCGTTTCGTGCAAGAGTATTCGGCCCCGAAGGTCGAGTAGTCTTAAAAGGGAGCGGCTTGTAGCCGCACCGTGCGGTCGCAAACTCAAACCGGCTTTAGCCGATGAGGAATACTACTGACTCGCATCGCCATCATCGGTGGAGGCATCTCGGGCTTGGCGGCCGCCTTCGCTCTCGAAGAGCACCGCCGGAGCGGCGCCGATGTGGACTATGTTCTCTACGAAGCTTCGGCACGTCTCGGCGGCGTGCTCCGCACCGAACTCATCGATGGATGCATTGTTGAAGCCGGCCCCGATTCCTTCATCACCGAAAAACCGTGGGCGAGCAACCTGTGCCGCGCGGCAGGCCTTGGCGACCAGTTGATCGGCTCCAACGACGCCGATCGCAAGACTTACATTCTGACCAACGGCCGGCTGGTCGAAATGCCCGACGGCTTGATGTTCATGGTGCCCACAAAAATTCTGCCTACAGGCTTGTCGGCGCTATTTTCGTGGAAGACCAAGCTGCGCATGACGCAAGAACTGTTCCACCGACCGCGCGATCAGAAAGACGATCACGACGAGTCAGTCGCAGACTTCGTGGAACGGCACTACGGGTCTGAGATGGTCGACCGGCTCGCCGATCCGCTGCTCTCCGGCATTTACGGCGGAGACGCCGCGAGCCTGAGTGTGCGCGCCGTATTGCCGCGATTCGCGGAGATGGAGCGCACGCACGGCAGTCTTGGGCGCGCCATATTGGCCGTGCGAAAGACAACCAAGAAAGTCGGGGCAGTTCCGCGCCAGCCCGCGCCGCCGCTGTTTACTTCGCTGAAGAACGGCATGCAGCAACTGGCTGAGGCTGTGGCGTCTCGCCTCACTCCTTCGGCTGTGCTGACGAATGCCCCAGTGCAGGTGATTCAGCGCGAGGCCGAAAGCTGGGTGGTTTCTGCGGGACTGCAATCGGACCAGTTCGACTCCGTCATCATCGCGTTACCGGCGCCGGCCGCCGCGCAAGTGTTGCGCATGGCTAGCCCAGAATTATCCAGCGAACTCTCTGCCATCCGGTACAGTTCATCCATTACTGTGGGCCTGGGCTATGATCGCCATGTTCGAGAGATGCTTCCGCCGGGCTTCGGATTTCTGGTGCCGCGCAGCGAAGGCAAGAAGCTGCTGGCCGCCACTTTTGTGCACAACAAATTCCCCCATCGCGCTCCGGAAGATCGCGCCTTGCTGCGCTGCTTTTTTGCGGGACGGACTGCGGAAGAAATCTGGGGGCTGGCCGACGATCAGATCGTTGGAATCGTGCGCAACGAACTGCAACAGATTCTGGGTCCGCACATCTTCCCTCCGCAGATCGGCGCTCCGCAGGTCACCGGTCCTCCGATCACGGGCCTGCGGGCGGAGCCGCTTTTCGCCCGCGTTTACAAATGGAAGTCTGCCATGGCGCAATATGGCGTCGGACATCTTGATCGCCTCGATCGCATCGAGCGCTTGCGCCGCCAACTGCCGGGCCTTGCGCTGGCGGGCAACGCTTACCGCGGCATCGGGGTGCCAGACTGTGTCCGCTCCGGCAGCGACGCGGCCAAGCAGATGATAGGGGTCTGATATTTTCCGGCGAACAGCAGGTTCGCTTCGGCAAGCTCAGGGCAGGCTCTCACCGGGCTTTCAGCCCCGGTTCGGAATGCAAAATGAAGTTGCAGCCTGAGCCACTACTGACAGCTGAGGTATCAAGCAATCGCGCGGAGTGGAAATAAAAATAGTCTAGGCCCTGACGTGCGATTCCTTCGCCGCCTCTTCGTAGGCGAGTTCGCTATCTGGTCGGCGCGGCCGCGGTTTTCGTCCAAAGACCGCTTCCTTCACCAACTTCGAAATCGTATACCGGTTCTCGGCCACGACTTTCAGCCACGCGAACTTGCCCATCATGGGGAAATAGATTCCGCGGAAACACAGCCGCGCCAGGAAAATATTGATGCGATATCCCAGTGGCTGGTCATCGAGAGAATCGACAGCCTGGGTCAAAGCTTCCGGACTGTAGGCTTGCGCCCATCCGTGTTTGACTTCCGCGTGGGCTTCTTCGATCGTCATTTTTAGCGGAGTGTGCGCCATGGCGAAGGGAATAAATTCTTTCCAGTGCTTCGGGCGAGTGAGGCGACCGGCGGCCTCCAGCCGCTTGTAGAGCGGCGTTGCGGGCAACGGAGTGAGCAAGCCAAAAATCGGCAGGCCCGGCGGCCAGGTGCGTACTTGCGAAAGCGTGCGATCGGCTACTCCAACCGTATCGTTGTCCATGCCGAAAATAAATGATGTGATGGCGTAGACGTTGCGTTTGGCCAACCGTTCGAGCACTTCGGCGTATTCACCGGGCTTGTTGAAGCCTTTGTTCACGTCTTTGAGATTGGCCGGGTCGATCGACTCCATGCCGATGAAGACCCACTTGCCCCCGGAAGCCGCGATCAGGTCAATGAGTTCCTCGTCGCGCAACAAGTTGGCGCTGATCTGCGCCACCCAATGCACCTGCGCCCCGGCCGCAATAATGTCGCGCAGCAGCGATTTGGTGCGCTTCACGTTGATGGCAAAGTTGTCGTCGATGAAAAACACCGCCATCTGGCCTTTTTCCTTGCGGGCGCGGGCCTTCAGAAGCAGCAGTTCATTGACCACACTCTCATTGCTGCGGAAGCGAATGGAGTCGCCGAAGAATCCGGTCACGGTACAGAACTCGCAGCCGTAGGGACAACCTCTTCCGGACTCGACCGGAATAATTTGAAATGTCCCCCAGCCTTCGCCGACTTTTTTCAACAGTGGAAACGCGGCTTTCGGAACCAGGTTGAACTGGGTCAGGTCGATCGAGTCCCAGGGAATCACCGGATATGGCTTCAACGACGGTTTGCGCTCTTTGCCGTCTTCGTCGGCCGGCACATAGACTTCCTTGAGCTCGCCGCGCTCGGCGTCGTTTACAATCCGCGGCCAGGTTTCGTCGGCTTCGCCCAGCGCTACGGCATCGGCGTGGCGCGGGCCGCCGTCGCGGCCCAGAGCTTCATCGGCGAGCTCGGTGACGTGCGGGCCGCCCATCACAACTTTCACGCCGGTCGCGCGAATCGCATCGGCGATG
>JBEKRY010000250.1:0-6114 GCA_049517555.1 Candidatus Sulfotelmatobacter sp.
TACTCGCTGTCGAGTGAGTTGATCAGGTCAATTTCGTTGCGCTTGAAGCGCAGCATTTCGACGTCGCGATTGGCCTGAATGTCGAGGCGGATGGAGTCGAGATAGGGCAGCTTGCGCCCTTGCGCGTCGGTCTTCCAGTAGTTGGGATTGCGCTTCAGTTGGATCGTGGCTCCGGGCTTGTAATCGGCGACGACGAACGGGCCCAGTACTGCCATTTCTTTCTTGGGTGAGTGCGCCGAAAGAATCGCGACCTGATCGAATTGGCGGTCGAGTCCGGCTACCGGCGCGGGAAACGTAATTGAAATCTGGGTGGGAGAAATGATTTTCGTTTCCACGTTGCCCGGTCCAGAACGGAATGCGTCTCCTGTGGGGGAGTGCAACGCAGGGTCCATCAACTGTTGCACGGTGTAGGCGACATCCTCGGCGGAGAATGGCGTGTCATCGGAAAAGGAAATTCCGCTGCGCAGCGTGAATGTGATCTGGCGGCCGTCTTTTGAAACCTTCCACGACTTCGCCAGTTCGGGCTCCAGGACCTGCGTCTGGCGGTTCATGCGCACCAGCACGCCGCCGGTCAGGTAGCGGATCGCGACCGAAGCGTCGTCCTCGACCTTGAGCGGGTCAAACGTCTTGGGTTCGGAGCGCAGGCAAAATCGCAGTTCGCCTTGCGCCACTGCCGAGGCGGAAAGAATTCCCAGGCAGGTGGTTGATAAGACCAGCGCGAATAAGATTGCTTTTCGGAGCTTTGCTGTTACTGCCATTACTGCCAACCTTCCCGGAGGCGCGTCATGCGGCTGCCCCGTCCTGCTTTGAAAGCACAAGTTGAAACGACGTCACCACGACTACCAGCAAAACCAGCGGGACAAATTTCCATGGTTCTTCACCCACTGAAACCAGGCCTTCCAGCTCTTTCAGCAGACTTCCCCAGGAAGGCATGGGCTCGGCCACGCCGAGCCCGAGAATCCCGAGATTCGCTTCGCTGAGAATGAAGGCCGGAATTGAAATCCAGAACTGCGCATAGAGCACGGGCTTCAGATTGGGCAGCACGTGAATCCAGAACAGGCGTGCGCCGCGAATTCCGGAGGCCCGTGCCTGGCGTACGAAATCCGAGTCGCGCAGGGAGCCAGCTGTCGAGCACAGCACGCGCGCTGCGCTCGTCCAACCTAAAAGGCCCAACATCAGAAACGTCACCAGCACTGAAACCAGCGGCGACACGTTCAGTGGCAGGACTGCGCGAACCGTGATCAGCAGGAACAACCAGGGCAGGGACAGAAACAAATCTGTGACTGCCATTGCGGCGCGCGCCCAGGCGCCTCCCAGATATCCTGCGAGTCCGCCTACCAGCGCTGCCATCAAAGTTGAGAGCAGGGCTGCGGCTGGCGCGAGGAGCAGCGAAATGCGCGTGCCATACAGAACGCGGGCAAAGCGATCGCGCCCGATCTCGTCGGTTCCCAGCCAGTGCTGGCGCGAGGGAGCGGCGTCGGTGGCCTCGCGATACTGTTTGGCGTATCCGCCCGGGGCGAGCCAGTTCGCCGCCAGCGATAGGCTGACTGCGAGCAGCAGAACCACACACGCTAGGAGACGCCAGAAATTCATTCTTCTGATCTCATTCCAAGCCAAAATTCTTTAACCACGAAGGATCACGAAGGAATTCGACTCGATGGGCTTCCTTCGTGGTTGATGGTTTTGTCTTTCATTCGTCAAAATGCGCTCGCGGAGGCTCATGATTCCTGGCCTCGAAGCATATGTCCGATTACATCGGCTCCGGAATTGGCCAGCAAGGTTACCAGCGTCACCAGGATGGTCAGGTTGGTAAGCAAGGGCAGATCGCGGGCCAGAGCCGCCTGCCACGCCAACTGTCCGACTCCGGCGAGGCCGCACAGTGCTTCGACTGGAATGGCGGCGCCGACGGCGAGGCTCACAGAGACTCCGGCGACTGCCAGCAACTGCGGGCCGGCTACCGGGACGACGTGCCAGAAGAGAATCCGCAACCGGCTCAGGCCTTTGGCCCGCGCGGTGATGATGTGGGGTAGCGCGTAGGCTTTTGCCAGCAGATTGCGGGCATAGCGATACACCTGAGGGAAGACGATCAGGCCGATGGCGAGCGCTCCGGGGACATTCCATAACACGCTCAACAGAGCCAGGACTGCGGCCGGAATGCATAGGAAAGTTCCGCTGATCACGGTGGTCAGAGTGTCATAAGCCGAGACACGCAGCCAGGCCGCGCTGAGCGCCAACGCCATGGCCACGGCCCAACTCAGCAGCAAGCCAATGCCGACCAGGCGCATGGTCAGCGGGGCGCGCTGGCGCAGCAGCGCGGTGACCGGCTGGCCCAGCGAAATTGAAGTTCCCAGATCGCCGTGAGCGCCGCGTTCTAAAGAGTGAAGGTAAAAGCGGAAAATGTTGTGCTGCTCGAGCCGCGCCTGACGCAATGCCTGAACACTGGCTGAATTTAGATGAGGATCGAGTTCGGCTTCATCGGCGTCGAAGCCGGGCGCGAGGCGCACTAGCGTCGCGGAGAGCAGACCTCCGAGCAGAACGGTGGCGACGATGGCGAGCGCATGCCGGGCGATTCTCCGGACCGTTCTTCGTTCGAGCATCTTCCCGTTGAGCATTTTCCGCGTCGGCACAGTCGAGGATCTCCTATTTCGCTTTTGCGCCGAGAGTTTTGGTGTCGTGCTCGTGGGCGACGGCTGTAGAGTGATGGATCTGCTTCATGGAGTACATTCTGCGGTCGGCTTCGGTGAGGAGGCGCTCGACATCGAAACCGTCTTCGGGACAGAAGGCCATGCCCACGCTCAGCGTGATCAGATCGCGGCCGCACACGTGGCGTCCGGACTCGATGGCCGCCTGATTCAGGCGGTCGGCTTTTTCCTTGGCGGCCTCTGCAGTCAAGCCGGGAGCGGTGATCACAAATTCGTCGCCGCCCATGCGGGCGACGTAGTCGTAGCCGCGGCAGACGTCTTTCAGGCGCGAGGTAAACTCGCGCAGCAGTTTGTCGCCTTCCAGGTGGCCGAAGGAATCGTTGATCTGCTTGAAGCCGTCGATATCGCACACCAGCACGGCCAGCGGCGTTTTCATGCGGCGGCAGCGCGCGACTTCTTGCGCCAGATGGACAAACAGCGAGCGCGCATTGGGCAGTCCGGTGAGATAGTCGGTGGTCGCCGAACTTTCCGCTTGCTGATATTTCAGCGCGTTCTCCACCGACATGGCGACCTTGGAAGCCACCGCCAGCAGGATTCGCAAATGATCGGGAGTGAAGGCGTCGCGATTGGCTTGGTACATGGCCAGTACGCCGACCACTCCATTTAGACCTTCGAGAGGCACGACCAGCGCCGATTGCAGCGTGGTATGTTTGCCGGGGTCGACCACGTAGCCGGCTTCGACCTGGGGATTGCCGTTCACGATGGGCTTGCAGTTCTCCGCTACCCAGCCGCATAATCCCTCGCCCACTTTGATCTTCAACGACGAAAGCATGCGGAAGTTTTCCCCGCTGACTAGCTCGGGCAGGAGCCAGCCGTTGCGATTCACGAAGACGGCGATGGAATCGTAAGGAATCATGCGCCGCAAACGCATCGAGAGCACCGATAGGGTTTCGCTCAAACTCAGCGATATGCCCAGGTCCTGGCTGAGCTCGAACATGGTCTGCGCCTCTTGCCGCGCGGACGCAATCGAAGTAAGGAAGTCGGCGCTCTCGGAGGAGTTGTGGGTAGGATCGGTGCGTTCGAATCCAGTTGCCGGGGCCAGCCCACGTTCCACGCGCACCGCCTTGGAAAGTCCCTGGAGGGTGCCGGTGTCCTCCGACATCTGCGCCATGCGTTCCAGTTCGACGTAACGACTCTCAAGGATCTCAACCACCTGCGGATCGAACCAGGTGCCAGCCTTCTCCTTCACCTTCGCCATGGCTTCAACCAGCGGCAACGCGGGGCGATACTGGCGGTGCGAAGCCAGCGCGTCGAGACAGTCGACGGCGGCTAGAATACGCGCGCCAATCGGAATTTCCTGGGCGCTGAGGCCTTCGGGATATCCGGTGCCATCCCAGCGCTCGTGGTGCGAGCGGACGATCGGAGCCACGGGATAAGGAAACGCCACGCGCTCCAGAATTTCGGCGCCCACCAGCGGATGTACTTTCATCTTTTCGAACTCTTCCGGCGTGAGTTTTCCTGGCTTGTTAATGATCTGCTCGGGCACGGCCAGCTTTCCGATGTCGTGCAACAGGGCTGCGGCCCGCAGCGCCTCGATCTCGCCTTCCGTAAGATTTAATTCCCTGGCGACGGCGACGGCATAGGTTCGCACGCGCTGCAGATGGGTGTGGGTGGTGTGATCCTTGGCTTCGATGGCGAGCGCCAGGGCCTCGATGGTGCGCATGTTGAGCGACGCGATTTGTTCTACGTGCCGCTTTTCAACTTCCACTCGTTCTTTTTCGGCTTCGAGTCGGCCCAAGTACAGCCGATAGGAACGATAGACCCAATAAATCAGGGGCAGGACCAGCAGGGAAGTCTCCCACCCTGCCGTTTTGTTTACGATTCCGACGAGTCCTACTGCGGCGGCGCCGACAAGGTAATAGGGGAACGACCAGAAGTAGCACTCGGACCAGACTTTGCGGCTGGATTTGCCTTCGGTCAGCGCAATTACGATTGAGATTGGAAGAGTGTTCGCAAAGAAAAAGACGAGGGCCGCGACCATCAACAGAATCGGCTTGTTCGATCCCGATCTGGCGGCAAGCCAGTGGTAGCTCATGTAGGTAAGCGCGCTGGCATTGGCCATCATGCCCACGACGTTGAACAGCACTTTTACGGGGTCGAGGCGTTTGCGGGTCTGCCAGACGCTTTGCACCAGGCTGGCGGTGCAGCCGATGAGGAGCGTTTCGGGAAGGCTGAGTTCGAGCACGCCTAGCAGGATGAAGAGGAAGTTCACCGACATGGTGCCGTCGATGCCGGGCAGTTGTACCTTCAGGCCCGAGGCCAGTACGGCGACGGCGAGGTAGCAGGCGAAGCGCATCAAGTCCTGCGACTGCCAATGCGACAAGGCAAAGCCCAGCACCACCATGCCCAGTGACACAGTGATGCCGACGAATGCCTTCGTCTGGATCGATAATCCGTCCGTCTCGGTCTTCATCTACACCCTGATCTACATCCTGACTGCGGCCTTAGCGGCCTCGAAGCGCGTTGTCCCCGATGACGCCCTCGCGATTCCTCCCGCGAACACACAAAGATTTACTGCGCGGGCATTCTCAGCCCGCGCTCGGCCCTCGTGGAGGACATCTCCTCCGGTTCGAGCCTGCCCGAATCGTATGGCAATGATTAGAGGTTCTAAAGCTTACTTAAGTAACCCGTTGGAGGGGTGCTGGCGATTACGTCGGCATGAACCGGATTCGTCTTTGGCTTCGAGTTGCTGAAAAGCTCGCGCTTGAGACCTCCGGGGCTAAAGTCTCCAACGAGGGAACAGCTTCATCGCAACGCTGAAAGCGCTGCGCCACTCGAGCCAGAGGCCGGCTCTCTCTCCGCGCAACACCCGCTCGCTGGGAATGACATTACCTTCGTTACGCCTTCGGTAACACGGTTCTCGGTCGAACCGCCCTGGCTGTGTCACCATTTGCCAAACGCCTCTATGCCGACTCCGCACCGTAGTTCGGACAATCGATCGGACAATCGAGATCTGCTGACCAGCTCGCCCACGGGCGGCGGTAACGGCACTGAATCGGCTTCGCCCCAGATGGCGGTTTTCTCGGCCGACCTGCGGGGAGAGTTCATCGCTTGTAATTCTGCTTTTCATGAGTTGTTGGGCTATTCGCTGCTGGAAGTGCTGGGGCGGGATTTCTCGGCGCTGTTTGCGGAGACGGAAAAAAGCGGCGGCGGGAACCACGAAGGTTTGCGCAGGACGATTCTGGCCGCCACTTCTGTGGAAGGGGATTATCGCGGCAACCTTTTCGCTCGACCGAAGAACGGGAACAGTTTTCCGGTGCAATTTTCTGCCACTCTGCTGCGGGAGCCTGCGGGAAAACCGGTGGCGTTAGTCGCGGTAATCGTGCCTGCGAGCGAAGCGAATTCTGAAGCGAACGTGACGGGTGGCAAAGCCGCAGCCTCTGTCCTGACGCCTGCCGCTCCGGTCGCAGCC
>JBEKRY010000251.1:0-7682 GCA_049517555.1 Candidatus Sulfotelmatobacter sp.
AACAATCTCTTAGGATTTACAACGAGCTATACCGAAGAGCACTCGACGCGCTTCGCCGCCTGCATCGCGCGCCGCCAGTCGATTCCGATTTTCCACGTCAACGGCGAAGACGTCGACGCTGTAGTCCGCGTCGCCCGCATCGCCACCGAGTACCGCTACAAGTTCGGCACTGACGTGGTCATCGATCTCATCGGCTACCGCCGCCACGGCCACAGCGAAGTCGACGACCCCACCATCACGCAGCCGCTGCTCTACAAGAAAATCAAAGACCATCCTCCGCTCTGGGAAATCTACGCCGACGACATTGGCGCCAGCGATGCCCCCGCCCAGGCCGCGGCAATTAAAGCCGAATTCGAAGCCGCGCAGAAACAAGCCGCCAGCATCAAGCACAAGCCGAGCATGCGCGAGCTGCCCACCTACTGGGACAAATATTTCGGCGGCCTTCACCGCCCCGAATTCGAAGTCGAAACCGGACTCGCGCCCGAAGAACTATCGGAACTCTCAACTCGCCTCACCACCTATCCCGAAGGCTTCCACATCCATCCCAAAGTAAAAAAACTTCTCGAGCAGCGCGCCGAAATGGGCACCGGCCAGCGCCCCGTCGACTACGGCATGGCCGAAGCCCTCGCCTTCGCGAGCCTCGTGAAAGCCGGCACCCACGTGCGCTTCAGCGGACAAGACTCCCGCCGCGGCACTTTCAACCAGCGCCACTCCGTGCTCATCGACATCGAAAACGAAAACGAATTCGTTCCGCTGGAAAACATCGCCCCCGGCCAGGCTCGCTGCGAGATCTACAACTCAACACTTTCCGAAGCCGGCGTTCTAGGCTTCGAATACGGCTACAGCCGCGACTATCCCGAATCCCTCGTCCTCTGGGAAGCCCAGTTCGGCGACTTCGTCAACGTCGCGCAAGCCATCATCGACCAGTTCATCAGCGCCGGCGAAGCCAAGTGGAACCTGCTCTCCGGCGTGGTCATGCTCCTGCCTCATGGCTACGAAGGCCAGGGCCCGGAACATTCCAGCGCGAGAATCGAGCGCTTCATCCAACTCGCCGCCAAACACAACATTCAAATCGCGCAGCCCAGCAACGCCGCCCAGTATTTCCATCTCCTGCGCCGCCAGGCGCTGCGCCACTGGCGCAAGCCCTTGGTCGTGTTCACCCCGAAGAGCATGCTGCGCCATCCCGACGCCAGCTCGCCACTGGAAGATTTCACCGACAAGAATTTCCAGAACGTCATCCCCGACACCGAAGTCGGAGAAGCCGACCGCATCCTGATCTGCACCGGAAAAATCGGGCACGAACTCCAGGCCGAGCGCAAGAAGAGAAAAGATACAACCACCGCCATCGTATTTCTCGAACAGCTCTACCCGTTCCCCGAGCAGGAAGTCGTCGCCGAATTCGACCGCCACGGCAAAAACACCGACATCGTCTGGGTGCAAGAAGAACCCGCCAACATGGGCGCCCTCTTCAACATGCTGCCGCGCCTGAAACGCATCGCCGGCGACCGCCCCGTGCTCAGCGTAAAACGCAGCTCCGGCCCCAGCCCCGCCACCGGCAGCAGCAAAGCCCACGAAGTAGAACAAAAAACCTTGCTGACGCTTGCCTTCACCACGAAGTAAGCAGCGATTCATGTGGGGACAGCCGCCCCGGCTGTCCGCCTCAGCCAGCGAGGCGCTTTTGATGTCTGCCGCGAAAATGTAACTGCTCGCCGGAACAGATCGCGATATACTCTCTCCTCGAAGCGGAAGCACATCTCTCCAAGGAACGAAAACCCATGGGCCGCACTCTTTCGACGCTCGCACTAATAATTATCTGTCCAGCCACATACTCCGTCAGCCAGACCCCCGCCGTCACCTTCACCAAAGACGTCGCGCCCATCCTTCAACAGCATTGCCAGACCTGCCACCGCCCCGGCGAAGCCGCGCCCTTTCCGCTTCTTACGTATGAACAAGCGCGCCCCTGGGCGACCAGCATGAAGCGCGTCGTCAAAGAGAAGATGATGCCGCCCTGGTACGCCGATCCCGCCATCGGACACTTTGCCAATGACCGCTCGCTCACCGCGAAAGAAATCAGCACGATCCTGGCCTGGGTAAATGCCGGCGCGCCCGAAGGCGACCCGAAAGACATGCCCGCTCCCGCGACCTTCGTCGAAGGCTGGGGCATCCCCAAGCCCGACAAAATTTTCGAGCTGCCCCACCCGTTTTCCGTTCCCGCCTCCGGGATGATCGAATATCAATACGTAATCCTGCCCACCGGCTTCACCGAAGATAAGTGGGTGCAGGCCGCCGAAGCGCGCCCCACCGATCGCTCCGTCGTCCATCACATCATTGCCTATGTCCGTGAGCCCGGCTCGAACTACTTCAAAGGCCAGAAGCCGGGAATCTTCTTCGAAGCCCCGCCGCCCAAGCAAGACGACAAGAACGACACCAGCGCTCTCCCCAGCGATTTTCTAGTCGGCTACGCTCCCGGCCAGAACGCAGAAATTCTGCGCCCCGGCCAAGCCAAACTGATCAAAGCCGGCTCCGACATTGTCCTAGAAGTGCACTACACTCCCAACGGCAAGGCCACGACCGACCAAACCAGGCTAGGCGTAGTCTTCGCGAAAGAGACGCCGAAAGAACGCGTGCTGACGCTTTCCGCCGTGAATGGCACCTTCAAGATTCCCCCCGGAGATCCCAACTACCGCGTCGACGCGACTTTCGAAGTTCCCCGGGACGTGAGCCTTGTTGCGCTTCATCCCCACATGCACATGCGTGGAAAAGATTTTGAATATCACCTCGTATTTCCCACCGGCGAAACGCAAACGCTCCTCAAAGTTCCTGCCTACAACTGGCACTGGCAACTCTGGTACAACCTGGATGCGCCCATCGCTCTGCCCAAAGGCACAAAAATCGAGTGCACCGCGCACTTCGACAACTCCCCCGACAATCCCGAGAATCCCGACCCCACCAAGACGGTAATCTGGGGCCAGCAAAACTCAGACGAGATGATGGTCGGCTTCTTCAACCTGGTCTTCGACGCCAAGCTCCCCGCCAAAGACCTGCTCCCGCATCCCAAGGCCGATTCCTCCGTGGCCAGCAAGTAACGCAGTTCAGGTGGGGATGGTTTAATGCGGGGACGGGCACCTTCGCAAGCCCGTCCTGAGCGAAGCCAAAGGGTCCCGTCAAGCGCAGCGAGGCGAGGTTCTCGCCGCGGCCCGCCACCCCCGACGGATGCCCCATTGCCTGCCCTGAGCTTGTCGAAGGGTCTCGCGCACTTTGCGAGACGTGGGATAGATCGACCTGAGTGCTAATCTAGCTTTCCGTCATGCCCCGCCGACTCCAACCCCTGCGCATCGCCATCGACACCGGCGGCACCTTCACCGACTGTGTCTGGTTCGAGCCCGCAACCCATCGCCTCCACATGCTCAAAGTTTTCTCCACGCCCGCCGATCCCTCGCAGGCCATCGTCGAAGCAATCCACAAAATCGCGCCGGACAAAGAATTCGTCCTCCTGCACGGCACCACCGTCGGCACCAACACACTCCTCGAACGCAAAGGCGCCCGCACCGCGCTCGTCACCACCGCCGGCTTCGAAGACGCCATCGAAATCGGACGCCAGGCCCGCCCCAAGCTCTACGACTTCTTCTTCGACCGCATCGAACCGCTAGTCCCGAAAACTCTCCGCTTCGGTGTGAATGAACGTACCGCCAGCACTGGCGAAATCCTCACTTCGCCATCGCCGGAAGAACTCCGCGCCCTCGCCGAAAAGGTCGCCGCCTCACAACCGGAATCTATCGCCATCTCCCTCCTGTTCTCGTTCGCGAATCCAAGAAACGAGGAAGCCGTTGCCCGAGCCCTGAAGCAACTCGCCATCCCGCTCTCCATCTCCCACCAAATCCTCCCCGAATTCCGCGAATACGAGCGCACCTCTACGGTGGTAATCAACGCCTGCCTGCAGCCCGTAATGCAGCGCTACTTGGAGAGCCTGGCGACCCGTGTGGCCGCAGGCAACTTGCCCGCAAAGGTCAGGATGCGATTGGAGAATTTTGTGGAAGAGCGGCCCTTTAGGGCCGCGAAAGCCGCTCAGAGAAATAGGGCTTCAGCCCCGGCCCCCCGCATCTTCGTCATGCAATCCAGCGGCGGCATCACCGCGCTCTCCACCGCCGCCCGCGAGCCCGTCCGCACCGTGCTCTCCGGCCCCGCCGGAGGCGTGGTCGGCGCCGTCGCTACCGCCCGTGCCAGCGGTTTCGACCAAATCATCACTTTCGACATGGGAGGCACCTCCACCGACGTCTCGCTAGTCGAATCCGAAATCACCACCGCCACGGACGCGCAAATCGCCGGGCTTCCCGTCAGCGTCCCCATGCTCGACATCCACACTGTCGGCGCCGGCGGAGGCTCGCTCGCCCGCTTCGACGCCGCCGGCGTCCTGCACGTCGGCCCCGAATCCTCCGGCGCCGATCCCGGCCCCATCTGCTACGGACGCGGCCTGCAGCCCACCGTGACTGACGCCAACCTTCTCCTCGGCCGCCTCCAGCCCAGACGTTTTCTCGGCGGCGACTTCGCCCTCGATCTCGACCGCACCCGCCGCATCACCCAAGCATGGCTGAAGCGGCAAGGCTCCAAACTCGCGCTCGAAACCTTCGCCGCCGGAGTCGTCCGCGTGGTCAACGCCACCATGGAAAAGGCCATCCGCGTCGTCTCCATCGAACGCGGCCGCGACCCCCGCCACTTCGCCCTCGTCGCCTTCGGTGGCGCCGGAGGCCTGCACGCCTGCGCCCTCGCCCAAGCCCTCAGCATCCCGCAAGTCATTGTCCCCGCGCTCCCCGGCGCGCTCTCCGCGCTCGGCATTCTTTCGAGCGACGTCGTGAAAGATTATTCCCTCACAATCCTCTGGCGCGTTTCCAAAAAAATTCCTACCAAATCACTGATTCAAGAATTCTCCGCGCTAGAACACACCGCCGCAAAACATTTTCGCGAAGAGTCATGGCCTGGACGGCCGCGATACCACCGCAGCGTCGACCTCCGTTACCGCGGCCAGGGATACGAACTCAATCTCCCGCTCACCCAGCATCTGCTGAAAGACTTCCAGCAAGAACACCACCACCGCTACGGCTACGCACACCCCACCCGCGAAGTCGAACTGGTAACCCTCCGCCTGCGCGCGACTCTGCGAACCACCACAACTCACGTAGGGATGGACGCATTCGGGAGCCTGTCCCGAGCGAAGCCGAGGGATCCAGGCCGAGCAAAGCTCGGCGGGTTTTCCTCGCCACGAAGCCCGGTGCAATTCGACAAGAAGAAACTCCCCACAAAGATTTTCGAGAGAGACGAACTTCAACCCACCAGAAAGTACCCCGGCCCCGCCATCGTCACCGAATACAGCGCAACCACGGTTATCCCGCCGCGAACGACTTTCCAACTCGACCCGGCAGGCAACCTAATAATTTGTCTTTGAGCGCGTTTCGGAAATATGATCGGTGACAAAAAGAAACCCATGAGCAAGGCAATAGAAAAGCTGCAGTCCGCGCAACAGCGAGCCCTGGCCGGACGCCCCAAGGTCGGAGGCTTTCCCTACCTGGCCGAAACCCTTCGGCGCGCCGGCGTGACGCGCAATCTCTGGTTCCTGCCCGCATGCCAAAGTCTTTACTTGACGAAGGATGGCCCGGTCGTGACTCAAGGTACGCCGCTGATATCCGGCACTGTGGATGTACCTCGATTTGATCGCGACGCTCTCATTGCCGCACTGCGCAACGACCAGGCAGGCAACAGTACCTTTCCAGAGTTCCTCGCCGCCTCGTGGCGCGCGGGAGTTGTCCGCTACGACGTCGACTTCACAGCGCGCACCGTCACCTACTACGGATGCAATGGCGAAGAGTACATGGAGGAGTATCCCGCGATCGACGTAAAATAGGCTCGTCGCATTGTTACAATCCGATGAAATTCCCTGCCCACACCATGTCTGGCCACTGACAACTGGCTACTGCCCACTGCTTTCCATTTACAATAACCCCGTGAAGCCAAGCCTCTTCGTCGTCGAAGACGATCCTGATATTTCCCGCCTCGTCCGCCACCACCTGGAGCCAACGTGCTCGCCGACGCCGAACGCCAACGTCCGGCGCTCTTCGTGCTCGACATCATGGTCCCCGGCAAAGACGGCCTGGAAATCTGCCGCACCATTCGCCAGACCCCCGGCCTCGCGTCGGTACCAGTAATTTTCCTCACCGCAAAAAGCAGCGAAGCCGACCGCGTCCTCGGGCTCGAACTCGGCGCCGACGACTATATCGCCAAGCCCTTCAGCCCGCGCGAACTCGTCGCCCGCGTCAAGGCCGTGCTGCGCCGCTTCGAGCGCCCGCTCCCGCCCAGTCCCATGAAGGTCGGCGAAATCGAAATCGATCCCTCGGCCATGACCCTCACCGTAAGCGGGAAACTAGTTGCCACCACCGCCACCGAATTCCGCCTGCTCGATTACTTCGCCCGCCATAAGGGACGCGTCTTCTCCCGCGACCATCTTCTCGACTCCGTCTGGCGTGACACCGCCTACGTCACTCCGCGCTCGGTCGACGTCTACGTCCGCCGCATCCGCGAAAAAATCGAGCCCGACCCCGAAAACCCGCGCTACCTGAAGACCGTGCGCGGCGCCGGCTACCGCTTCGAGGTCCCCAAGTGAGGACCAGTTGAAGAACCACGAGGAAGCGGCTGCCCTACACTTTTCCCTCCGTTCTCGGCCGGACAGAGCCTGCCCTGAGCGAAGCCGAAGGGGTGGGGATTTTGACTCGCGTAGGTTCCTGAACTCCGGTCGGGTCTTCCCTACGAGGAGAACGTGAAGAACCGCATTTTCTTCAAACTCCTGGCCGTCTTCCTGATCGTTATGGCCGCCACCGCCGCCATTCTCGACGTCATGCTGAGCGGAGCCTGGGAATCCAGCATGCGCACCGAGATCGAGCGCAACCTCACGCAGAAAACTCTGCTCTTCGCCCACCGCGTCGAAATCGACCGCACTCACTCTCTCGCCGAAATCGCCGCCCAGGAAGGCCAGGCCGCCGGAGCCCGCGCCACCGTCATCGACGCTTCCGGAAAAGTCCTCGCCGACTCCGAATCCAATCCCGCCGACATGGAGAACCATGCCGCCCGCCAGGAATTTGTCGCCGCTCTCCACGGCAAAACCGGCGAGACAGAGCGCCGCAGCGCTACTCTCGGCGTCCCATTTCTATATGTCGCCGTTCCCGTGTCAGGCGGAGCAGTCCGCCTCGCCTATCCGCTATCTGATGTCGAAGCCGTTCAGGCGCAGGTCCGCCGACGCTTGCTGTGGGGCTCGGCCCTCGCCTTGTTCCTCGCTCTAGTGATTGCGGCTTCCGCCTCCGTCTGGACCTCCCGCCGCCTCGAGCGCATTGTCGACGTCGCCGCCCGCATCGAGCAGGGCGATCTCCACGCCCGCGTCGAAGACTCTCCACTCGACGAAATCGGCCGCGTCGCCGCCGCCATCGACAAAACCGCCGGCCAGGTCGAACGCAGTTTTGCAGCCGTGCGCTCCAGCCAGCGCCAGCTCGAAACTTTGCTCAACAGCATGCAGGACGCCGTTATCGCCATCAGCTCCGACGGCCTCGTCCAGTGGGCCAACCAGCCCATGGATCGCCTCATCCCGCAACACACTCGCCTCAACGCTCCCGTTGTCGAAACCATCCGCGATCCCGATTTCC
>JBEKRY010000252.1:0-6055 GCA_049517555.1 Candidatus Sulfotelmatobacter sp.
AGCGAAGCCGCGCATTATCTCGGACAATGGTCCGCAGTTCATTGCCCGCGATTTCAAGGAGTTCATTCGCATCTCGGGCATGACGCACATCCGAACCTCGCCTTACTATCCGCAGTCGAACGGCAAGATTGAGCGCTGGCACAAGTCGCTGAAAAGTGAGTGCATTCGACCGGGAACGCCGCTGTCACTGGAAGATGCACGGCGTCTGGTCGAGGGCTACGTGGAGCATTACAACAACGTCCGACTGAACAGTGCGACCGGCTACATCACGCCGAAGGATGTGCTGGCAGGGCGTCAGCAGGAGATCCACGCGGAACGCGACCGCAAGTTGGAAGTTGCCAGACAGCAACGCCAGAGTTGCAGCCAGCAAGTTGCGTGAAGAGCGAAGTGGACAGCCAGGGAAGGCTATTTTGACCTACAGCAGAGATGAGCGATATCCGTGTTTCACCGACCAACATCAAAGCCAACCGGTTCTTGCGAGTCTCCTTAGGCTACCTGCGCGGGTCGCGAGTGCCTGTGCCATCCTTCGCCGTATAGTCAGCCCATGCCGATGGCGCGAGTTCGTCGAACCTGCAACTGCGAAAAAGGCTGTTGAGACAGCGCAGGTGAACATCAAACGCCCGTTTCACGGATGCACCGGCGGACTGCACAACACAAGTCTCGAGCGTATTTTGGGGAAGCTTAAAAACGCCGTGACTGATGTATACCTTGTAGTCCTGACTGCCGCACGAGCCCCAGTCGAATCTCGACGCGTCTTTCCGGGCCGTGACCGCGTCGCTCCGGGTCGTGACCCCGTATCCGCGTGGAACGAAGTACCGGTTTCCACTGGAGTCTAAACGTTCCATCCTAATTTCGAAGACCCCCGTAAAACTTCCTTCCAGCTTTCCATTTCGAATTTCGAAAATCGCACGGAGGTTCCACGAACGCACTCCGATGTAAGAAAGAGTCCTATAGAAAAATTCTGGGTGCCTGTCCAGTAACTGAATCCGTGTCTGCCGAGTCATGATCCGTGGCAGCAGAGTCATGATCTGAAGAGAGAACGTGCAATTTTGCGGGTTGCATGTGGACCCAACGTGGCCGCCGTTACGAATCACGATGTCGCGAACCTCGGGAAATCCGGCGGTCGCGAAGTCCAGGGATCTCAAGTCCGCAAACAGCGACTCGGCGCGCCGGCGCTGATAGACCGAGTCGATATACAAGAAGAGCCAGCTACCAACAATCGATACGAGGATCACTCCAGCCAACCAGCGTAAGGCCGCTCGGAATCGACGGCGGGTATCAGTTCCTTTTGAGTGGACGTCGGTCACTTCAATGAGTCTAGACCCAATTGAAAGTCCCTGAGTTCCCAGCAACAAGTGGAAAAGCCGGGGACAGATGGGGAAAAGCCGGGGACGGCACGTTCACTAATTCTCTCGGCAGATTGGGCCGACCCCCATCAGCGCCCCCTCCCCCACATCCTCAATGCGCGCGCGCAGCCATCGATTCGCCCCATACCGCCCCCGCAGCCGCAGCTTCAGGTAATTGTCAGTAAGCGCCTCGGTGAACTCCCCGCCGGCGTCGGTGCCGACAACGTTCAGCGTTATCGCGTCCAACTCCTGGCCAAGAAAGCCGCGCATGAACCCCAACTTCTTCTCGGCAGCCAACTCGCGCAAAATCCGGTTGCGCTCGCGGGCTTCGTGCACCGGCACCTGATTCCTCATCGTAGCCGCCGGAGTTCCAGGCCGCGCCGAGTAAGTGAACACGTGCAGATAGGTCAGCGGCAGTTCTTCGATCATGCGGCGCGTGGCTTCGAATTCGGCATCGGACTCGCCGGGAAATCCAACCATTACGTCAGCGCCGATCGCGGCCGCAGGCATGGCAGCGCGAATCTTCTCGATCTTTTCGCGATAGTGCCACGGACGATACTTGCGATGCATGCGTCGCAACACTGCGTCACTGCCGGATTGCATCGGGACGTGCGCGTGCTTGGCGACGCGCGCGGAGGACGCGACTAGAGAAATCAGCTCGTCGGTCCAGTCCATAGGCTCAACTGAAGAGATGCGCAGTTTCTCCAAAGCAGTTTCGGAGAGGATCCTGCGGATGAGCGATGGCAGGCCCTTAGTTGTCGGTCGTTGGCGAGACTTGCTGACAGCTGAAATCTGACCGCTGACAGCTAAATCCCGTCCCCACCTTCCGAGATTGATTCCGCTGATCACGACCTCGCGATAGCCGGAGTCGACCAGCCCGTTCACTTCGCGCAGAATCCGATCGATCTCCAGCGAACGGCTCTGACCACGCACGTAAGGGATCACGCAGAACGAGCAGCGGTTGTCGCATCCGTCCTGCACTTTGAGATTGGGCCGCGTGCGCAGGCTCTCATAAGAATCTCCGGCGATATCGAACACCGGCGCTGCCAGCAGTTCGGTGTGCGCGAAAATGTCGGAGACGAAAATTGAGTTTTCGGTTCCGAGTTCCCGGCTCCGGGCCAGAAATGAGAGCGGGATAAAATCGGCGTGGGGCTTCTCCTCACGGAAAAGTTCCGGCAGCGCGATTTCTGCCAACCGATGCTTGTGTGAGTTGCCAAGCACAAGGTCGACGCCCGGCAGCGCGGCAATCTCTTCAGGGGCGCGCTGCGCATAGCAGCCGGTGACCACAATGCGCGCCTCAGGATTCTGGCGCCGCACCCTGCGGATCGCCGATCGGGCATCCCGATCCGCGCTAGCCGTGACGGTACAGGTGTTCAACACCACCAGCGTTGCTTTGGCAGGAGAAGAGGCGCGAGTCAAGCCGCGCTCCTCGAACTGGCGTTCGAGGGCGGCGCCGTCAGCCTGGGTGGCGCGGCAGCCGAAGTTTTCTACAAAGTATCCAGACACGGCTCTATCGTACCGCAAGCTCGCCATGAAAAGAGCCCGCAGCACCGCCCATCAAGCCAGATCCCAATCAGATCCGACCGAAGCTCGAACCAAAGCTCGGTCGAACCAAGCTCGATCAGGCCGAAGCCGCCGTCCTGCGCGACTGGAAACATTCTCGACAAAAGACGGGACGGCCTTGTGTGGGACGGAAAGGAACTGTGGTTTGTTTTCCGCAGCCCGAGCAGGTGGCCTGAGTTTCGACCTTGGTGTAGCGGTAGTTCTGTCCGGGCGCAGGAGGCGCGCCCAGCACGGTGACCCGCTTGGTCTTGCAAGCCTTGCAGCGCTTGGGTTCGTTCTTGAACTGCTTGTCGTGAAAGAAAAGCTGTTCCCCGGCGGTGAAAATAAAATCACCGCTGCAGTCGATACACTTCAGCACCTTGTCCTGAAATTCCATTGAGGATGGCTCCCTTCAGCCCGTTTCCGCGCGCCCATCCGCGGGGAAAGAACTGCGGTGGTACACCGAAAGTACAGGTTGTGTACTGCTCCCCCTCATTACTGCCCTTGGACTCGGCCCGCCACGCACCAGGATGGGCGTGGATACTGACTATCCTGCTTTAGGTGCTCCTGCTTTAGATGCCGGAAAAATTTTGAATACGAAATTCCCTGCTTGCAGCTCAAGACGGCGGGGGCCAGATTTGAGCAGAGCCGCCCCGGGATGGAGCGGCTCTTTGCTGCGATAGTTCTGCTGCGTTAATCCTGCTGCGTTAATCCTGTTCTTTGCGCGTTTTTTTACGAGCTCGCTTGCGCGCGAGAGCGGCCTTGACACGCTTTTTCTCGCCGGGCTTCAGGTAGAAGGAGTGGCGTTTGACCTCCTTGATAATGTCTTCCTGTTGCACCTTGCGCTTGAAGCGGCGCAGAGCGTTCTCGAGGGATTCTCCCTCTTGAAGTCTTACTTCTGCCAAACTGACACACCCCCAAACTCGTCCGGATGGACGCAATAGTTATTACAAGGAATTGACCCTAAGTCAAGTGGGAAGGGGCGATTCTGTGCGGTAGCGTACGGAACCGGGAATGGGGGTCGGAAGGGCTACGCTCGGAGGCTTAAGAATAAAGAAGTCGAAGCGCTTCGTGATAGCCCTTTGCCAGCTTTCATGTTACCTTTAAATGTAGCCTATAAGCTACACATTAACCTCGACTACGGAATCCTCATCTGGACAGTAATTGAGATGTCTGCGCACTTCACAAGTCTTTCGGGATTGCCGTTATTGCCATTTCCATCGAAATGGCTGGCAGTGCCAAGGGAGGAATAGCCTATGCGATCACGGCCGTACAAAACAGGATTGCACGAACGATTGAAGGATCCCGAGCACATTGCTGCCTATTTGAATGCCGCGGCAAAAGAGTCCCAGGATGTATTTATGTTGGCCCTCCGCGATGTTGCTGAGGCTCACAAGATCAGCAAAGTAGCGGCCGCCGCCAGTGTAAATAGAGAAACGCTATATCGCACTCTGTCTGCGCGGGGGAATCCGACATTCACAACGCTTGAAAGCATTTTGAAGGCGATTGGAATTGAGCTTTACTATCGAGCCCGTCCCCTTCCTAGCGCTGCCCGAACAAGCCAGCCGCGGCCGGCTCGGTAATATTGAATTGAGGCGCCCCGGCCGACGCTGTTGATGCTGGTTGACGGGAGTGCCTGCGCGTCATGCAATCGGTCTCCTCGCATCCGCACAACCGATGTGTGGGTTTCGTAAGGTCCCTCCGGAGCGCTTGGCGCGCTCCTGCGGGATGGCATCGGTCGGGAATCCGTTAGCGCTGAACTTCAACATGAGCCACGAAAAATTGAGCCACCCACGATTCGGGAGGGCTCGCTCAGCTGAAAAAGGATTATTATCTCGCATCGCTTGAGCGGGCGTGGCCCATGCCGCAGCGGCTAAAGCCGGTTTAAAACCTCACGCCGGTACGGCATGCCTGAAGGCCTGCCCTGATACGAATCTTTTCTGCTCTGTGCGTCTCTCAAGTGCCAACTCTCAGAAGATGAGTTTTAGGGCTAGCTGGATTTGCCTTGGGGCGAAGGCGGCGTTGGGCTTGGTGAAGTCGGTGGGAAGCTCGTAGTAGCCGGGGTAGGGGGCTACGGTGGAGGTGGCTGTGGGGGTGGTTGTGTTGGTGGTGGTGACGTAGCTTTGGACGAAGGTGCTGGCGGAGGAGAGAAATCCGTTGGAGGTGATGGTTACGCGTTGGTTGTCGCGGTTCAAGAGGTTGAAGGCGTCGGCGCTGAGTTCGAGTTTGCAGTGTTCGTGGAGGTGAATGATTCTGCCGAGGCGGAGGTCGACGGTGGCGTAGTCGGGGCCGGTGAAGGCGTTGCGGGTGTAGCCGGGGAGGCGATCGTTGAGGCCGTTGCCGTCCTGGTTGGGATCGCCGTCTACCGTCGCGGTGAAGGGGCGTCCGCTGCCGTAGGTGATGACGGAGGACATCTTCCAGTCGTTGAAAAAGCGTCCGGCGACTTCGTGTCCGCGGTGGAAGGGACGCGGCTCGACGGAGAAAGCGGCGACCAGGCGCTGGCGCTGGTCGGTGACGCTCGGTCCGCGTTCGGCGCTGGGGTCGTAGGAATTCTGAACCGTGGCAGGTTGGCCGGCTACGAGGGCGTCCTGACCGTCGTCGATGGCACGAGCGTAGGTGTAGGCGAGGCGCAGATAGGCCCCATGGGTGACGCGGCGATTGATGGAGAGAGTTGCGCCGTTGTAATAGCTGGAGGCGGCACTCTGATATTCGTCGATCGCGCCGAGTTGAGCGATGGGACGTCCCAGGGGGTTGATGCAGGGTGGAAAGGGACACGTGAGCGACTTTGTGAACTGCCAGGTGGCGAAGGAATCGACGGTGTAGTAGCCGCCCTGGAAGATCGATCCGGTGGAATCGAAGATGGGGTAAGTCAGGGCGGTGGGTGGCGGGAGGTTTACGTCGAGCGCGCGGATGAGATGTTCGCCACGCACGCTGAGGAATGAAACGGCGAGGGTGGTCTGGCCGGCTAACTCTTTTTCGAAGGTCAGGCTGGCTTGCTGCACGCGCGGAGTGACGAAGTTGGGAGCGAAGGCGGAGACGTCGTTGGTCACGCCCTGGGTGAATCCCGCGGGAAGCGAGCAGGATACGGCTACGAGCGGACAAGCCACCAACGGATTGGGATAGGTGGGAAAAACCTGGTTGTCGTAGTAGTTGGTGTTGTTGAGGAA
>JBEKRY010000253.1:0-6036 GCA_049517555.1 Candidatus Sulfotelmatobacter sp.
GTGGGTGGCGCGATCAAGCGCTTCCTCGAACTTAACCTCACCAGCGAGAGCTTCGAATTTAGTGTGATCCCCGGAGTCGTGCCGAACCGCGGGCTCGATCCGCAGACCGATCTCAGCCTCTACGGCCTGCACTACCTGCAGCGCGTAACGGATGCCGACCCGCCGCCGTTCCAGACCGCGGGGCAAGCGCTGCACATCGAGCCTGGACTCTTCATGAACGTGCCCGCGAGCGAGTCGCCCGCCAACGGTCCCACCATCGTTCGCATGGCCAGCATCCCGCATGGAGTCTCGCTGCTAATGCAAGGCCCAACTCCGAGTACCGTACCGGTGCCTGGTCCGCCCGTCATCCCTCCCGTATACCCCATCGCCGGCCTCCCGGCGTTCACGCCGGCAGCGCCTCCCGGATGCACTGCAGTTCCGAGCCCTCCAATAGAAGGCTTAGGCATCCAGCCTACCGAACTCCCGCCGCCCGCCGGTACTGGCCTCGAGCACCTGGTTCCGGAGGTCGTCACCGCCTGCGACGGCGCCGGCTCGCAGAGCAACGGTCCGTTCCCAACCCAATTCCAGACTCTGGTCGACGATCCCAACTCGTTGTTGAGGACCGCAATCACCGGGCAGGACATTCTCGGCACCATCACCATCCGGCTCTCGACCGGGCTCGGAACGAACCTGTCGAACATCCCGTTCCTGGGTAGCCCGAACCCGACCCAGCCGAGTAATCCTGGCGGCCCTCCAAACGCCTTCGTTTACTCGTCAGCGGCCACGTTTTGGATCGAGTGGGTGCGCGTCCCGAATCAGCCAAGACAACCCCAGGCGACGGACCCGACCCTGCAGTCGATCGAACCGTTCTGGCCGACGGAGACGTTCCTGCAATTGCAGTACTCGCAAGTATCGATCCTGGTCTTCAACGACGTCCTGTGGCCGCACGTCAACGTGGCTACCCTGACGCTGAGTGCCGGCTAAAATCGCAACTGCGAAAGCAGTGATCGCATCAAGGGGCTGTGACGGTACATGCATCCACCCTGTTGGCTTGTCGGCAGGAGCCGGCGGTGAATCATAACCAAGCTCACAGCCCTTTCAATTTCCCCTCTCGGCTTCCTACGAGCCACGCGCTGACCCCTCGTCGATGAGTAAGCTCGCGATTTTACATTTCAACCATCGCCACCGCGGCCCAGACAGTGCGATAATCCTGGCTATCTTTGCCGGCGGGTTAACGCGCGGTTTTGTTCTGCAGCGAGACCATTGCCGGCTGACGGGTTCCCGGCGAGGTCCTGCATGCTCACCAAACATTTATTCGGGCCGGCGCTCCTGGCACTCACCACTATTATTTGCATTTCGGCGCCTGCCCAGCGCAGCGCGTGGAACCTCCCGCCTCCCATCAATCCGCCCCCACCAACTCGTGAGTTGATCCAGGATCAGACCGCGGCAGGTGACTTGAAAGGGAAGGTCACAGTCAAGGACGGACTGCTCCCCTGGGATCCGATTCCGGTAACCGTCAGTTGCAACGGAAAACCTGCATATACGACCGTGACCGATGCGAAAGGAGGCTTCGGAATCCTTCCCAGCCAAATTCCCGGAGAAGTCAGCCAGCAAGGGGACAGAGAGCGGCAGATCACGGTGCACTTCGAAGGCTGCGTTGTGGAGGCGGTCCTGACCGGTTTCAGTTCGTCCATGCTGACCATCACCGCAGGCAATCTCCACGATACTCCTGAAATTGGCACGATCACACTCACCCGCGAATTCGCTGCCCGGGGCACCGCCATGAGCGCGACCAGCAAGACCGTGCCAGCCGACGCGTCCAAGCACTGGAGCAAAGCCGGCGAAGAAATCCTCGACCATCGGCCCGATCGCGCGCGGCGGCAATTGGAGGAGGCGGTGCGTATTTATCCCGGCTTCGCCGAAGCGTGGTACCAGCTCGGAACGCTTCAGCTGCTGTCGAACCCGCACGAGGCGCAGATCTGCCTGCGAAAAGCGACGACCGCGGATCCAGACTTCGTTCCTCCCCATGAGCAACTCGCTGGCCTGGCCGTGCAACAGGAGGATTGGCCGAGTGCGCTGGCGAGCGTCGGCCACTACCTGCAGCTCGATCCCAAGGGCACGATACGCATCTGGTATTACAGCGCTTTGTCGAATCTCCATCTGGGAAACATCGCCGCAGCCGAAATCAGTGCGAACAAACTATTAGCGATGGATCCTCTCCACAACATCCGCAACGGCGAACAGTTGCTGGCTGTCATTCAGGCCAGAAGGACCGATTACGCCGATGCTCTGGCTCATCTGCGCAGCTGTCTTTCCTATGTTCCCGAGGGGCCAGACTCGGAAATGATTCGCGGGCAGATTGCGCAGCTCGAAAAGCAGGTTACCAAACCGAAGTAGGCAGCCATCGTGACAGATGGCAGGCAGGCTACCTCCCCACCCCCTCTAGAAAATCGATTTACTAATTTCTTCCCACCTGTGCAATAATTCCTCCCCGGAAGCTTTGCAGTCCCGAAGCTGAAATCCAAAAGCTCTGAAATTTAAGAGGCGGAGAAGCTCATGTCCAAGTATCCCCTGTCCCGTCGTCAATTCATGCATCTCGGCTCCGGCGCTCTTGCGGCCACGACGGTCGCGAAGACTATCCTGCAGCCTCGCATCCTTTCCGCCGCGACGCGTCCCGTCGCTCCCAGCGACACCATTCGCTTCGCCTCCATCGGCACCGGCATTCGCGGATGCGAACATCTCGAAGCTTCCCTCAGCGTTCCCGGTGTAAAGTGCGTCGCGGTGTGTGACTTGTATGACAGCCGCCACATCGCCGCCCAGGAAGCCGTCAAGAATCCCAGCGTCACCGCGACACGCGACTATCGCACCATTCTCGACCGCAAAGACGTCGACACTGTCCTCATCGCCACCATGGACCACCAGCATCGCCACATTTTCGAAGACGCCTGCGCCGCCGGCAAAGACGTGTACTGCGAGAAGCCCATGTCGCACACCGTGGAAGACGGATTCGCCATGCTCGAAACCGCGCACAAATACAATCGCATGGTGTGCATCGGCAGCCAGCGCGTCAGCTCCGTGCTCTACGCCAAAGCCAAAGAGATTTATGATTCCGGCAAACTCGGCGAAGTCTTCTCGATCAACGCCTACTGGGACCGCAACTCTCCCAGCGGCGCCTGGGTCTATCCCATTCCGCCCGACGCCAGTGACCAAACCATCGACTGGACCACGTTCCTCAACGGCGCTCCCAAGCGCCCGTTCGATCCCGTCCGCTTCTTCCGCTGGCGCTGCTTCACCGACTACGGCGAAGGCCTCGGCGGCGATCTCTTCGTTCACCTGCTCTCCGGCATTCAGTTCATCACCGGTATCACAGCTCCGGCGATACGCGCGCAATCGAGCGGAGGCCTCTACCACTTCAAAGATGGCCGCGAGTTCCCCGACCTCATCGAAACCCTCTACGACTATCCAAACTTCAAAGTCACTCTGCGTTGCAACCTCAACAACGACGGCGGAGAATTCATCGGCTTCTACGGCACCAAAGGCACCATGATCATCAAAGACGCAACCCTCAGCTACAAGCCACAGGACACGCGTCCCCAGCCCGAAGGCTACTCGATCGGCGGATGGCCGAAGAAGCTCAGAGACGAATATCTGCAGCAGTGGTACGCCGACCATCCCGAAACTCCGGCACTGAAGTCGGTCGTGGACGAAGAAGGCGAATCCTACGCCAACCCGCCCGGCTACAGCGACACCGTCGATCACCAGGCCAACTTCTACAACGCGGTCCGCACCCGCAAGCCAGTCGCCGAAAACGAAATCTTCGGCAACAACGCCGCCATCGGCTGCCACCTGGCCAACTTCTCCTACTTCAACAACGACGTAGCCATCTGGGACGCAGCGTCAAAGAAGATCGTGAAAGGGTAAAAGACAGTCGAAGAGAATAACGAAGCGGGTGCCCCACTCTAACGTCGCGCTTTCTGCGGCGTTAGAGTGGGTATTTTCATGTTGGAAGTAACCGTGCGTTGTAAATAACCGTGTGTCGGAAGCGACCGTGCGTTGAAAGCAACCGTGGAAGAACGTCGCTTCAGCGCCGCGTAAAGCGCTCAGAAATCAAGTGAGTGCAAGTGGCGTTTGTCATTCCACAACTCCTTGTCATTCCGACCGGAGCACGCCCTTCCCGAAGGGAAGGGCACGCGAAGTGGAGGAACCTGCTGTTCCCCGCGTGCTCCACGACCGCCTCACTTCTTCGCCGGCAAATACTTCTTCTCCACCGACGCCACCACCACATAATTCGGATCCACCATCTCGTTCAAATGAATCTTAGCCACCTTCGACAACAACTCATAAGCGTCCAGCTCCGACAACCCGTAGTCACGATGAATCCAATGCACCAGTTCCGTGAACGCAATCCGCACCGCGTCGTCGACCGGACGATACGCGCCGACCGTCATAATCGCATCGTCATTCTCAAACTGCGGCCATGAAATCGTGCGCCCCTTGATCACGCTGAGCTGCACCCGCGCCCTCAGCGGAACCTCAATGGCCGTGCCAGCGATCTCTCCATCGCCCATGGCCGCGTGCCCATCGCCAATATAAAAAAGGCCGCCCTTCACATTCACCGGAAAATAAACCGTATTGCCCACGCTGGCCTCGGGAGAATCCATGTTCCCGCCAAACTCCGCCGGCACCACCGAACTGCGCGCCTCGCCATTCGCCGGTGCCACGCCAATGCACCCAAAGAACGGATGCATCGGAATCTTCACCGAAAAATCCGAATCCAGCGCCTTGAACGTCGCCGTGTTCGCTGCATGATCAATGTGATAAAACCACACCCGCTCCGGCAGCGGCGCATGCAGCATGGGCGTGTAATTGGTCTCGTTGATCGCCCCAAATCCCGGCGCGAACGCGCCGACGCCCGTATCTCCGTCGACTTGTAAGTCGAGAATCTTCACCGCCAGCGTGTCCCCCGGTTCCGCCCCCTCCACATAAAACGGCCCCGCCAGAGGATTGTCGCCCGTAGCCATACTCAGCGTGTCGCCCGGCTTCTTCAGCCCGTTGCCAAAGCAGTCGAGCGTATTGGTGTCCAGAATGTCGCCGGATTTCAACCGCAACACCGGCTCCGCGGTAGCAAAAAGATATTTCACGTTGGCAGTGGTCGTGGTGTAGTGCACCACATTCTGCGCCAGCGCGGCTTGAGTAAGACCCGAGAGCAAGACAAAATTGACAATGGCAGAACGCACAGATTCCTCCCGTGATTGACGATCCGAAGATTGTCGAACGATCTGCTCCGCGCTGGTGAGAGCGACCGGGATGCGGGTGCCCCATTCTAGCCGCGTTTTCTGCGGCTAGAGTGGGGCTGACTTCGCGGAGAGCGGTACGGTTTATCTGCGCAAGAGCTCCGGAAACTCTTTCTGCATAAAGGAACTGTGAGGGTCCGGCTTGCGTCCCAGATAACCAACGGCCAATGTCTGCGACAGATCGAACAGATGCTGGTTTGCTACAAATGCGATCGCACGTCCACTTCCGTCTTCGATGTACGATGACGCGGGAGACTCTTTGCTCACTGTTGGACGGAGTAGCATAGGAGAAGCCCCATCGAGAGCACGGCCGCCAACGATGTGTTCGTACCAAGCGGTATCGCGGTCAGGACACCATCTGTGAATCTCGCCGGCACCGACAAGTCCAAGTTTCCGCGATTGCCCAGGAAAGATACTGCCCTCTACGGCACACTCGTGGAGGTCAGGCATTGTGAGTTCGACCTCATCCCATAGCAAGAAGCCAGCTGGAATGCCGATCTTGAGATGCTCGCGTTTCATTTCCCGATCAATTGCGTCGGCCTGGGACCAATCCCACGCCGCAAAGGCAGGGAGCGAACAGCGCTTCTTTGAGCAGTCGTACTCCGCGTACGCCTCAATAATGGTTCTGCGACCGATACCTTGTCTCGTAATCCTCATCGGAGTGTTGGCACGTCAGATCATGATGATCCGTTTGCACCCTTTGCAGGTTTGAAAAATGGCCGGCCCGCCCTAGCGCGTTCCCGTAAGTTCATGATTGCCGACG
>JBEKRY010000254.1:0-5987 GCA_049517555.1 Candidatus Sulfotelmatobacter sp.
GGCTGCGTGAGTTTGGCCAGGCCGAAATCGAGAATCTTGAGGCGTCCGTCTTTGGTTATGAACAGATTCTCCGGCTTTAAGTCGCGATGGATGATCCCTTTCTCGTGCGCCGCGGCCAGCCCGTGCGCAATCTGCAACGCGTAGTCGAGCGTCTTGCGCATCGCGATCGATCCCCCGCGCAGCCGCTCGCGCAGGGTCTCACCCTCAAGCAGTTCGGAGACGACGTAGGGCGCGCCCTCATACGTGCCAATATCGAATACTGCAAGAATGTTAGGGTGATTGAGGGCCGCAGTGGCCAGAGCTTCCTGCTCAAAGCGGCGCAGCCGGTCGGCGTCGAGAGAAAGCGCCTGCGGCAGGACTTTGATGGCTACTTCGCGCTTGAGTCGCGAGTCCCGAGCGCGATAGACCTCGCCCATACCGCCCGCGCCCAGCAGGGAGACAATCTCGTAAGGACCAAGTTTGGTGCCAGGGGCCAGATTCATTCGTGGGCAAGAGTATCATCCCCGGAAAGAAATGGCACGGCGCATACCTAACACCAAGCCCTGAACCACGAAGGACACGAAGTCGCACGAAGGGAACCCGCCCAAGCGAATTCCTTCGTGATCCTTCGTGCCCTTTGTGGTTGACGCTTTTCTTTCGACGGCTGCGAACGCTTCTTACTTCTTCTTCCCCATCTTGCGCGAAATCTCTTCGACGATTTTGGGCCGCAAATCAGCGAGCACGCTGTCGACGATGCTGGCAATATCATCCGGATCGGAGTCGATCGCTGCGCATCCTTCCTCGAAAGCCTTTTCGGCGCCGGCGGCAACGGCCATGGCCGCCGTGTCCTGAGGAGCGGGCACCGCCGGTTCTTCTTTCTCGGGCGATCCCGAAGGCGCCACTGCCTTCGGATCGGTCTCGCGAATACGCCGCCAATTGGCCCATGCGGCGGCCGTGTTGGCTGCAATTTCGGATTCTTTTTTCGCCATATCTGATATGCCTCCCGCAGCCAGGTCGTTGAACGCAGCGGCTGCCATGTCGATGTAGGAAGAAACAATTCCCGAAGAAAAAATACTTGCAGCGGAAAACTTTGAAGAATCAACCTCGGAAGAAGTCGATGGGCCCGAAGAAGGCGACGGCGAAGAAACTGGACTCGCCGAACTTCCTTCCGCAGGAACCTCACTGACCGGCGCCGGTGTTTTCTCGGGCGTCGCCGTGGCAGCTAAGGACGTAGTTTCAAGCGCAGCCGCAGCGGCAACAACTGGCGTGAAGATTTCGCTCCTTACGTCGGCACTCTTCACTTCCGCGGTCTTTACTTGCTCGATCTTTACTTCCTCGATCTTCGCTTCCTTAATCCGTGCTTCCTCAATCTTCACTTCGTTGATCGTGGATTCCGCGGCCTTGGTTTCCTCAACCTTGGATTCCTCTATTTCGGATTCTGCAATCTTGGATGCTTCAATCTTGGGCTCTTCGATCCGTGCTTCTATCTTCGTTTCGGCGTTCGCCTCTGCGACCTGTGGTTCTTCGGCCGTAGGCCGCGGCGTCTCGGGTTTGGGCGATTCGACTGGCGGAATGTCCAGTGCTGGCACTGCGCTCATCGCCGAACTTTTTTCAGTGTTGGCTCCGGTACTGGTCGAGATATCGGTTGGGGTGCCGCTGGCAGAGGTCTGAAGCGCCTCGGGCATAAGCGTTCCGGCGATCACGAAATCCTTCACCGGAGAAGGTTGGGGCGCCACTGGAGCAGGTTTCATCTGCTCGGCGTACGCGGCCGCGACTGCTTCCAGTTCCTGTACCGCGGCGCTGATGGCATCGGTCGCGGTATCGGTCGTGGCATGAGCCGGAACGCTAGCCTCCGCGCCGAAAGTCTTTTCCGCTTCCTGAACATGTTCCTGAACTTGAGGCCCTGGAAGAGGCAGCGACGATTCCTGGGTCGGTGCTGCTGTCGTCGCGTCTGGCGCGACTGCGACTTCCGGGGAAGAAGTTTCAACTGCTGCTGTCGATGCTGACGCCGGCGCAGACTGGGACTCCAAACTTTCAGTGTGCGGTGTTTGCGCGTGCGTCTCGACGCGCGGGCCGAGAATCGTCGCGACCGCTCCTGCTTGACCGCCATCAGCAGCGGCAAACGCCGCCTGGGCCTTCTGCATTTCCTGTTCGAGAGAAACCGCAGCTTCTTCCGGAGCGAGCGCCACTGCAACCGCGCTCCAGCGCGACGTTGCCGCAGAGGATTCCCCTGCTCCCGCCGCTACCGCCATGGTCACAGGCTCGTCAGCTTCGGCCCCGCTGTGCGTCCACGACCCGGCGCCTGAATTTGGATAGGCTGAATCCTGATTCCCTGAACTTTTTCCTGCCGTCGTGACCGCGTCCGTCTCCAGGGAGGCAATCGCGGCCATCAGATCGGCATGGCTGGGGGCGGTGATGCTGGGGGTCTCGATGCTCGGAGCGGCAATGCTGGCCACTTCCTGCGCGGCTTCAGTAGGTTTTTCCGCAGCCGCTTCGATTTTCGCGGCAAGCGTCTCTTCGGCCTTCTCTTCGATCTTTTCTTCCGGTTTCCGCGCCGCCAAAGTCGCCGCCACATTTTCCTGCGAGATGCTTACTTCGCTCGCAGCGGTCTTTCCCTCAGCCGACTGGATTTCTTCAATCTTGCGTTCTTCAATCCTGGGTTCTTCAATGCTGGCCTCAGCGATTTTGCCCTTCATCTGGGCCGCAGCCGCTGCCAGAGCGGCAATCTCCTCCGGAGTCACATCCTTCGGCAAGCCCTCGGGAGCGAGCGCGCCAAGATCGACCAGAGTTTCTTCAGTTTTGGCTTCGTACGGCTTCTCGGCTCGGCGCTCGACCACAGTGCGCAAGTCTTTGTTGATGGGGTTATAAATCTCGGAATCGTCGGTCTCTTCGGGCGCAGGTTCCGTCTTCTTCTTGGGGAATGCGATCCGGTTCTTCCAGCTCGAATCTTCCTCAATGGCGACGCTCTTGTCGTAGCGGCCTTCATCGAGGGCGGCGTTGGCGCGGGCAAAGCGGCCAGGCTTCGATTCCGCGCGAGGCACAATCTTGTCTTCCAGCTTGCTCAGGGCGCTCAGCAACTCGCTGGCTTCAAAGGGTTTAACGATGAAGCCATCGGCGCGCACGCGCTTGGCTTCTTCCGGCTTGAAGGGTTCCAGTTTGCCGACGGTCAGCAGCACCGGTATGCGTGAAGTCTCCTGCGCGTCTTTCAGCCGCTGGCATACTTCGAGCCCACTATAGCCGGGCATGTAGACGTCGAGCACGATCAGGTCGGGCTTCTGCTCGGCGATCTTCTTCAGCGCAGCAGAACCGTTATTAACCGTGATGACTTCGTATCCCGCATCGGCGAGGATCTTCCGTCCCATATTCTGGGCGGTCACGCTGTCGTCGGCGAGCAGTATCTTCCGGGCCAAAGGTTTCCTCTGCTGAGGGAGATAGCCGAAGGTAACCCGAGCCACTATCCAAGTCAATGATCCTGAAGGGAAGTAACACGTTACCAGTGGTCAACACCTACCGCGTATGCTCGGGAATAGGCGAACTTGTCTGCGCACGACTGCGCCTTGGCTGATCGCTGACGGCTGAGGGCTGATAGCTGGTTTTCAGAACGGAATCAGCTTCTTCAATCCCTTCTTCTTTTTCTTCTTGCTGCTGGAGAGATCTGCGTCGCTGGCGGGTGCCGAGCTGTCGGAGCCTGCCTTGGCCGAAGAGGAAGAGGAAGAGGACGACGCCAGAGCCTGCCCCGGCTGAATCTCATTGACCTGCGTGGGCGGGGGCAGCGCCGCATCGGTGCCGCTTTCGATGGGCTTCAGTTCGTTGGGATCGGGAGCATTCGGCTTCAGTTCATTGGGATCAGACCCGCTGGCCGCGGCGGCTGGCAAGTGGCCAAACGGCAAACCGCCCGTTGCGTTCGCATCGGCCGCGGGAGCGGGTGCAGCCGGTTGGGTCGGGTTTAGAATGTCGATTCCCACCACTCCGGAGCTCGATCCCTTGTCGGGCAGCCCCATGGCCGAGAACGTCTCGCTGCGAACCACCGAGGTCGCGGCGATTGGCTCGGGATCAACCAGCGGCGGATCACCCACTCGAACCGCGTTGGCCACATCCGGCCCTTTCTTCACCAGTTCCATGACTCGCTGCACTGTGGTGGCCTCACCGCGGCCGGCCAGTTCGGCGCGGTTGCGCGCGACATCCCCTTTGGTGGGCCGGGGAATCGGCTGGTGCAAAGCGGACAGGCGAATCTTGGCATCATCGGCGCGATCCATCAGAGGATAGCGGATCAGTATCCTCGAATATTGCTCCGCGGCGTGCTTGGTCAAATCCTCGGTATAGCGTTCCTTCACGGCTCCAGGGAGACAGCCTCGCGGCAAACCTTTCGGATCGCAGATCGGCGAGAGTCGCAGACGCGCAATCTGCCCTTCGTAATCCTGTCCCAGTAGATAGAGCGCGTCATCGGCGCGGCTGTACAGCGGATACTTGTCCACCAGCGATTGCAGGCGCGCGATCGACGCCGGATAGGACTGCCGCAGATTGTAGAAGCGGCCAATCTCAAACTCGCGTTCGCCCAGCACTTCCTGCACTTCCAGCAGCCGCAGCTTGGCCTCGGGCACCAGCTTGCTGTCGGGATACTGCAGAATCATCTTGCGATATTCGTCCTCGGCGCGCTTGGCGTGGGTGTAGTCGCGGTCGGCCTTTTCCATCTGCTGGTAATGGATGTTGGCGATTTTCAACTGCGCTTCAGCCGCCTCCGGCATGTTGGGGAAGAAGATCTCGAAATCGCTGTATTCCTGTTCGGCCTGGGCCAGAGCGGCAGCGCCGCCTTCGGCGTACCACGAGTCGCCCACCGACAGCTTGGCGCGGGCGATGTACTCGGAATCCGGGTAAGTATTGATCAGAGTCTGCAGCGTGAGGCGGGCCACGTCAAAACGGTTGTGCCGCATGGCGTCCATGGCCTTGTCGAACAGGACCTTATCCGGCTGCTTCGACCCGACATTGGCTAACGGGTTCACCGACTTCTTGTTGGTGCAGGCAATGGTAATTACCAGCAGCATGCCCAGCACGATCATCAACGGAATTCGACGTGACATAAGACCTCGAGATACGAGATAAAGAGAAAACCATCAACCACGAAGGGATTCGTTCGTCCGGGTTTCCTTCGTGTAACTTCGTGTCCTTCGTGGTTGAAGATTTATCGTGCCTAAACTTTCAGCAGCGCAGCTTCGGTCGCGGCCTTCAGCAGCGCCTGCGCATTCTTGCTTGGATCACCATTCCCGAACACGGCGTTGCCCGCCACCAGAATTTCTGCGCCCGCCTGCACCACATCGGCGACGGTATCGAGCCCCACGCCGCCATCCACTTCAATGCGGTAAGCCAGCCCGCGCTGCCGACGAATCTCCGCTAACCGCCGCATTTTGTGCAGCGTGGACGGAATGAACTTCTGTGCTCCAAACCCCGGATTTACCGACATCACCAACACGTAATCGACGATGTCGAGCACTTCCACCAGCGTCTCGACCGGAGTCGCCGGATTAATCACTACGCCCGCCAGGCAGTTGTGACTCTTGATCAGATGCAGCGTGCGGTTCAAGTGCCGGCAAGCTTCCTGGTGCACGGAAATCCAGTCGGCGCCCGCGTCGGCGAATGCGGGAATGAATTCGTCTGGATTCTCGATCATGAAATGGCAATCCAGCGGCAACTTCGTCGCCTTGCGCAGCGACTTCACCACCGGCGGACCTAACGTAAGGTTCGGAACGAAATGGCCATCCATGATGTCGACGTGGATGACGCTTCCGCCACCCTCGCCGGCGGCGCGAACCTGCTCGCCCAGCCGGGCAAAATCAGCCGAAAGAATCGACGGTGCCAGTTCGATCATGCTAATTCGATCATGCCAGTTCGATCAGGTGAGATCTCACGAAATCCTAAGAATCAGAGCGCACGCAACGTGCAGAAATTCTATCACGCTGCCGAGTGTGGCGCGGGCACTCCTGCCCGCGAAAGGTCAGGGATCGTACTGAGTT